>JBDRKM010000192.1:0-10521 GCA_043814015.1 Pseudomonadota bacterium | reverse complement strand
CAGGGCCTCCCAGCGCGGGGGAAAGGGGGCGGACTACCCGGCCGCCGGTGCGAGGCGGCTTCCACGCGCGAGATCACCGCCCGGGATGTCCCAGGGACCCCCGGACAGGGCGCCTGGGTCTTCGGGCACATTATAGGCTAGTGCCTGACACCAACGTCACCAACGTGGTCTGGCGGCGCGTGCTCCCTGAGCCAGCCCTCGATCAGGGGGTAGATCTCCCCCGGCGCGTGATCGCCGATGGGCAGGTCGAGGTGGCCGTAGTCGGCGGCGAAGCCGTTCTCGACGCCGGCGACCACGAAGCGCTTCTCGGTGGCGCCCACGGCGTCGTGGTAGCCGCGTACGCGGTCCGGGGAGGCCACCCGGTCGGCGCGGCCGGCGATGACCAGGGTGGGGACGGTGATGTTGGCCATCTCGGCGGTGTAGTCGTGGGCGCCGTCGTAGGAGGTGAAGCGGCCCTCGTCCACGAGGCGGGCGAACTGGCGCATCTCGCCAGGCCACAGGGGGCTGACCACGGTGCGCATCATGCGGCGGGCGGCGTCCGGCTCCATGTCCACGAAGAGCATGTCCTGGAGATCCACGGGCAGGGAGGCGCCGAGCGTGTTCGCGAGCCTCGCCAGCGGCGGGGTGGCGAGCATGGGCAGGGCGCGGCCCGAGAGGTCGAAGGAGCCGCGGGTGAGGAGCAGGATCGGGTCTGGATCGGAGAAGTCGACCGGGCTGCCCACCGCCACCAGGGCCCACAGGGCGTCGTCGCCCAGCTGGCTGGCGTAGATGGCGGCCACCATGCCGCCCATGGAGTGGCCGACGTAGCCGATCTTCTCGGCGCCGGTGGCCTCGCGGACGTAGGCGATGGCCGCGGGGAGATCGTGCAGGCCGTAGTCGTCCATGACCCAGCGGCGGTCGAGGTGCCGGCCCTCGGGGTCACGCCGGGCGTCGCCGTGGCCGCGCAGGTCCAGCAGCCAGGTGTCGAAGCCGCGGGCGGCCAGCCAGGTGCCCAGGCTGCGCTCGGGATCCAGATCCCAGCAGTAGTGGTTGGAGGAGATCCCATGGACCACCAGCACCGGCGGGCCGTCGGCCTGGTGGCGGTGCAGGTGGATGACCGCGCCGTCGTCGGTAGGGACGAAGATGCTGCTCTCCACGCCGCAGGGAGGATGCTCCGGCACCTCGAGGTAGCAGCCGCACAGCAGGGCCAGGGCAGGGGCGGCGCGCACGGGGCCTCCGCGTCGGGGTGGGCTCCATGCTACCGCAGGGCCTGGGCGGGGGCCAGGGAGCCCGGCGCTACAACTTCCGGGAGATGGTCCGAAAACGTGGGTGTGAAGCTCCCCCGCCCCCAGGACCACCACCATGGCCAGCCCCATCGGAAAGATCTCGACGGCCGCCTTCCCGGTGGTCATCGTGCAACCCAGGGCCCGCTCCGAGGGCTCCCGCGCCCGCACCGAGCCAGTCGCCGCGCTTCCGGGCGACCCCAACCTCGAGCTGCTGGAGGTCGTGGCCGGCCAGGTCTCCGAGAGCACGGGTGAGCCTTGCGACGCCAGCCCCTCCGCCGCGCCCGGCGAGGCGGACCCCTCCTACCGCATGGAGTTGATGGGCTTCATCGTGGGCTCCCTGTCCCGCGCGGCCCAGGCCGTGCGCGTGGTGGTGCCCGAGGAACCGGAGGTGGACGAGGAGGAGCCGGAGCCCGAGGTGGCGGCGGCGCTGCCCGAGGTGGCGCTGCCTGAAGGGGCGGTCGAGAAACCGGACTCCGTCCCCGACGCTGAAGCCGAGCCTGCGGCTCCCACCAGCTACGGCCACGACGGCCACTCCCGCGAGGGGGCCAAGCCCGAGGGGACGCTCACGCGCTGGGCGTGAACATCACAGCTGCCCCTTCACCCACCCCGCCACCTCGTCCAGGAACCTCCGCTCGCGCAACAGATCGCTGTGCTCGGGATCGATGAGATCGAGCCGCAGCAGCCCGAAGCGGACGAAGGTGGCGTCGGGCATGCGCTCGGCGGGCGCGTGTACGGTCTCCACGGGGACGAGGTGGTCCAGCGCGGCCGCGCCCACGAAGACCGGGAAGAACAGGGTGGCGGGGTCCAGCGGCGGGCCCTCGGCGGCCCAGCGCAGCCAGGCGCGCGCCAGCGGCACGGGCAGGGGCGCCAGCGGCAGGGGCGGATCGCCCAGCAGCAGGGTGGCGAGGTCGTGGCCGCGCCAGTCGTGGGGCTGGGCCAGGTCCACGCTGCCCACCGCGGACAGGGGGCGGGCGGCCAACTCCTCGAGGGCCAGGCTCGGGATGGGGCCCAGCGGCGCCCCCAGGACGGCCACGGCGCGGGGGGCCACCCGGGGAGCGGTCATGAGCGCGAGGGTACCGCCGGGGCCGTGGCCGACCAGGGCGAGGGCGGCGGCCCGGGGCTCGCGGGCGCGCAGGGCGGCCACAGCGGCGGGCAGGAGAAATTCTGCGATCCAGCGGTCGGCGCCCTCTTCGGGCAGGGGAGCCACGGCGGTGACGGCCACGGTCCAGGCGTCCAGACCCGCATCTTCCAGGGCGGTCACCAGCGGCTGGAAGGCGGCCTCGGCCACGCCGGGGGTCAGCACCACCAGCGCCACGGGGGCGTCGAGATCGTGCCCGGCGTCCACCAGGCGGTAGCCGGCGGAGAGCGGCGGATCGGCCAGGGCGGCGGCGGCGAGGAGGAGGGGGGCGAGCATGGGCGCGGTCTATCGTGTCGGCGGCTCGTTCGGTGTCGCCTGTTCGGCCGCGGCGCGCAGCGCGAGCTGGAGGCTCACGGCGCGCAGCAGCGCGGGCGGCAGGGGGAGGGCGCGCAGGCGGCGCACGCGCGAGCCGTCCCTGTCCAGGATCGCGGCGATCCTGCCTGGGGGCAGCGCCGGAGAGAGCACCTGCACGAGCGCGGCGTGCGCGCGGACGGTCTCGGCTTCGCGCCCCGAGAGGGCGGGCAGGGCCAGCGCCGCCGCGGTCGCGTCCAGCAGCGTCGCCTCGTCCATCGCGAGCAGCTCCAGGTCGGCCACGGTGACCGGCTCCAGCGCTTTCAGCCCGAGGTGCGCCAGCAGGTCGGCGCGGGTGAGACGAGGCAGGTGCTCGCGCACCCGGGAGAGCGTGTCGGTGGGAAGCACGCGCAGCCCGAGCAGCTCGGGCAGCGAGGTCGCGTCGAGGAAGGGATCGGGCCCGACCCCATGGTGCTCCCGCTGGCGGAGGGCATAGTGGAAGGCGTTCTTGCTGTGCGCCTGGTCCACCAGCTCCTTGTAGCGGACGGGGGCGAAGGGTACCGACAGCGCGAGCGCGGGGCGCACGGCGCTGGGCAGCCTGCGGGCGAGCTCAGCCGCGACGGGGCGTTCCGCGAGCACCACCACGTGCAGGTGGTTGTCAGCGGCGCCGAACGCCAGCATGGGGAAGGGCGCCGCCACCCTGTACACGGCTCGAGCCAGCCGGCGCCGCGCGCTGGGGCTGGGGGCGAGGACACGATCATCGTCGGCGCGGAACATGAGATGGAACCCGAGTGACATGGTCACCTCCGTGCGCGCTGCTCTCAAAAAGCGTGCCAGGTCACGCGAACCAGAGAACCTACTTTTTCGCGAAAAGATCGTCGAAAACTGACGAAGTGATCGTCGAGCTTTCGACGATCTTCGACACCCCCCTGGCCGCCCACCGTGCGCAACTCCCCTGGGACGGCGCATGCCGCGGCACTTGCGCACGCTCCGGGGCCGCCCACCGTGCGCAACTCCCCTGGGACGGCGCATCCCGCGGCACTTGCGCACGGCGCCTGCGCTCAGGGCTCCGGCTGCAAGGTGGTGAACGCCTCCAGCACCGCCGCCGCCGGCACCGCCACCAGCTCGCCGTGCCCCAGCTTCCTGAAGTCCCAGCCGCGATGAACGCCCAGGACCCGGCCCTGCGCGTCCAGCACGGGCGCGCCGGAGTAGCCGTCGTAGGCGGGCGCGGTGTACTCCAGGATCGGCTGCCCCTGCCAGCGCGCCGGGGGCTCCCGCACGAGGCCGCGGCTGGCCAGCATGGCCCTGCCGGGGCGATGGCCCAGCAACAGCACGGCCTCTCCCGCCGCGGCCGGAGTCGCTGAGCGCAGGGTCAGGGCCGAATAGCGGCCTGGGGGCAGGCGGTACAGCGCCAGGTCGTCGTGGGTGTCGGTCGCCACGAGGGTGAGCTGGACGGGCTCAGGCGGTCCGTCGGTCCAGCCGAGGTACACCCAGGGTTCCGGGCCCACCATCTGCGCGACGTGGCCCGCGGTCACAACCAGCCCGCCGTCGTTGGCCACGAAGCCTGTGCCGCCGTGGAAGCAGACCACGGCCCGCGCAGCCTCGGTGGCGACGGGGTCGGCCAGCGCCGCCACCGACTGGAAGGCGGGGCTGGCGGCCAGGGCGGTGACGAGCAGGAGCAGCCGCATGTCCCTCGTGACCCCACCGCGCCCCTGCGGTTCCTCAGCCTTCCAGCGCCCGCTCGAAGGCGGCCAGGGGCTGGAAGCGCAGCTCGGGCTCGCCCAGCAGGGCCACCTCGCGGTAGCCGACCTCGCGCAACAGCGCGGTGGCGTCACGGAAGTGGGCGATGATCTGCTCGGGGCGGTGGGCATCGCCGTTGATGGTGACCGGGATGCCGCGGTTCAGGCAGGCGGACAGCAGGCGGTTGGAGGGGTAGCCCTCGCGGCAGGACATGGCCCAGCCGGCGGTGTTGACCTCCACCACCATGCCGGCCGCGGCGATGGCGTCCAGCGCGGCCTCCCAGCCGGGGGCGTCGCACAGATCGGCGGCGGGCGAGCGGAGTTGATCCGCGGCGCTGGCGCCGTCGGATCGAGCTGCGCGCTCGTCGGCCGCCCCCGGTCGGCCAGAGCGGAGTTGAGCCGCGGCGCTGGCGCCGTCGGATCGAACTCCGCCCTCCTTGGCCGCCCCCGGTCGGCCAAGGAGTTTCTTGGGAAGGTCGATGTGCCCGGCCACCTGGAACAGTCCGCTGGCGGCCATGGCCCGGACCTCCTCCCAGTAGCGGGCGAAGAAGGCGGCCCGGGCCTCGGGCCCGAGCAGGGCGATGCCGTCGGCCAGGGTGTCCACGTGCTGGCCGCCGATGCGGTGGACGGACCCGATGGCGTAGTCCAGGCGTGGATCGGCCACCACGGCGGCGATGTCGGCCAGGCGCTCGGGCACCCAGTCGAGCTCGATCCCGGTGAAGACCCGCGGCGTGCCCCCCTTCAGAGCGCCGATGCCGTCGAGGTAGGCGCCGAGGTCCGCCGGGTCCATGGACCAGCGCGGGGCGCGGCCCTGCGGGTCGATCACGAGGTGGTCCGTGATCCCGAACTCCGCGAAGCCCAGTTCGGCCGCCACCGCGCACATGCGCGCGGCGGTCTCGGCGCCGTCGCTGTGGCGGCTGTGGTTGTGGTAGCTGGTGAGCATGGGGCCTCTTCACCTGCGCGCGGCGCGGGCTGCGGCGTACTGGCCGAACAGCTCGGCCCCCTGGTTGAGGATCTCCCGCGGGCCGCCCTCGAGCACCGGCCGGGCCAGGCCCGGCAGGGCGCCGAGCAGGGCGCCGAGGTGGGGCACCCGGGGGGCCTCGCCGAGCGCCAGGTGCTGGGCGTGGATGGCGCGGGTGCGGTGCCAGAGGTCGCCGGGGCAACGCGCGTGGGCATGGACCACCGGGGCACGCGGCTCGTAGCCCAGGCGACGCCCGCGACCCCAGTGCAGATCCTCGGCGATGGGCACGTCGGGCAGGGGACACGCGAGCAGGGTGGCCCGCCGGTGCAGGGCCGCCACGTGATCGAGGTGATCCAGGAAGCGGTGACGGCTGCCCGGCGGGGTCCAGGCCCGCAGGTACCGGGCGGTGATCGGGTCACCGTCGGGCCAGGGGAGCTGGCGCGCGGTGACCGCGTCGTAGCCGCCCTCCTCCAGGGCCTCCACCAGGGTGCGCAGGAAGCCCGCGCCGCAGGGGATGGCGTCGTCCACGGTGAAGAAGATGTAGTCGCCGGAGGCCTGCTCCACGGCTCGCTGGCGCGTGCGGCCGTGACCCTCCCAGGGCAGGCGCAGCACGCGGGCCAGGCCCAGCGCATCGCCCGCCAGGGGCTCTGGCCCGTTGTCCACCACCAGGATCTCCACCTCGAGATCCTGGGCGGCCAGGGCAGAGAGCCCCCAGGGCACGCGGCGGTGGGACGGCACGATCACCGAGACTCGCGCCCCACAGCCGTGCCGCGCCGCGGGTGGCAGCAGGGCGCGGAGCGAGGCGGTCAGGCGCGGGTCCCAGGTGTCCACCGCGTGGCAGAGGGGGGCCACGTCGTCGAGCCGCACCTCGGGCGGCGGGGGCTCCCAGAGCTCCAGCCACAGGGGCTCGCCCCCGAGCAGGGCCGCGTGCATGGCCCGACGCTCGCGTCGATCGAGGCGGTGGATCTTCAAGGAGGCTCCCGATGGGGCGAGAGGACGGTGTAACGATCCCAGGAGCGGACGGGTATTGTGGTACGGCATCCCACCGCGCACCAAGGGGGCCTGCCGATGCTCGCACTCCTCCTCGTCTCGGGCGCGCTTGCCGCCAGCGCCGCCCAGGATCGCACCGTGGGCCTGGGCCTGCAGCTCGGCGTGCCGCCCGCCCTCTCGGTCCAGATCAACCTGCCGAAGCAGTCGGCCCTGGAGCTGGCGGTGCGCCCGCCCATGCAGGGCCGGTTTCAGCTCTTCGACCCGGTCTACATGGACGGCGTCGGGTACTCCAACGAGGTCTGGATCCGCGCGCGCTGGCTCGTCTCGCCGAGCGCCCTGGTGGAGTTCCCGGGTGATCGGGGGGCCGAGCTGCGCTGGTACAGCGGCGCGGGGCTGCTGGCCTACTTCTGGACGGGGAGCGAGGATCTGGCCCTGGGTGTGCAGATCCCCCTCGGCCTGAGCTTCGAGCCCGGCGCCGTGCCCCTGCAGCTCTGGGCGGACCTGGATCTGCGCTCGTGTGCTGGGTTCCCCGGCTTCAACGGGCCCGACCTCCGCCTGGGCTCGAGCTTCGGGGCGCGCTGGTTCTTCTGATCCCTCACGGCTTCGAGTAGCTCACGACATCCCGCACCCAGGGCTCCAGAGGCGCCTCCACGGTGCCCATCCCCCACGAGGAGAGGGTGAAGCCCGGCCCGTCCAGCGCGATGGAGATGAACCCCTGTTCCTCGGGGTAGTCCGCGCCTCCGGGGGGCTCCGGGAAGGCCATCAGCGCCCAGTTGGCCGCACCGCGGCCCTCGTTGAGGACCACGTGATCGAAGGTGTTGTCGCCCGCGGTGGGGACCACCAGGTAGCCCGTGCCGTCGTCGGGGCCGATGCCGTACGACCCGGAGGGCGCCGCCTGCCCGCGGTACTGCAGCGGGATGGTGCGCTGGTAGATGTGCTCGTGCCCGGCGATGAACCAGTCCACGACGCCGTCGAACAGGGCGGTCACGGGGCGGTACTGCGCCGCGTCGTCGGCGAAGCGGGCGCCGATGTCGTAGGGCGGGTGGTGGAAACCGGCGAAGACCCAGGGGCGCTGGTCGGCCGCCGTGCTGTCCAGCAGCTCCTCCAGCCAGGCGTACTGCTCCGAGCCGTCCTGCAGCTCCCCGATCACCTCGCTGTTGAGCGCGATGATCCGCGCCGGCCCGAGGTCCACGGCGTAGTACACCTCGGCTCCGGGCAGGTCGAACCAGCGCTCGAAGGAGCTGCTGTCCGGGTCCGAGGGGACCCCGGGTGTGTCGTGGTTGCCGATCATGGGGATCAGCGGCACGCGGGCGAACAGGGGCGCGCCTCCGGCGAAGAAGCGCCACCAGTGCCCGGGGTTGTCGTTGGCGGCCAGATCCCCCACCAGCACGGCCGCCCGCGCCTCGGGGGCGGCGGCGAGCGCCGCGGCGGCGATGGCGGGCCAGCGGTCCTCGATGGTGCCCCCGTCCTGCATGTCCCCCAGCACGAGCAGCGAGAGCCGCTCGGTGTCCTCCCCCACGGTCTGGAAGGAGAAGGGCTCGGAGCAGCGCCCCGTGCTGTCGGCCACGAAGCCGGTGTAGGGGGTGTCGGGCGAGAGGCCGTCCAGGGTGATGTGGTGCAGGGTGTGCAGCGCCTCCCCCACCCGCGCGCGCGCCAGGCCGTCGGGCCCGCTGTAGACCACCACGCCCAGGCTCGGGACCGCGCTCTCGAAGGTCACCACCACGCCGTCGGCCGGGCCCACGGCGTCGCTCCAGGTGAGGAAAGGGCCCACGTAGGGGAAGGAGGGGTCCCAGTGGTACTCCAGCCCCTCCGCGTCGTCGGTGGCGTCGCCGGCGGCGAACACCATGTGGATCGCGTGGATGGGGGCGGGGAGCGTGAGCGGCAGGGCCCAGGTGCCGTCGCCCTGGGGCTGCATGGGCCGCTCCCAGGAGAAGACGGGCGCGCCCTCCTCGGTGGCGGACTGGGTGGGCGCGCTGTCCCAGGTCACCTGGGTCCAGCCGTCGAAGCCCAGCCGGGCCGTGACGGCCTCCTGGCCCGCCAGCGCTCCGCGGTAGTGCAGGACCACGTCGGAACCGGCGGTCGCGTCGAGGGGCTCGATCCAGACCTCGGGCTCGATCCAGGGGTCGAGCCGCGCAGGCTCGAAGGCCGCCACCGTGACCGGCGCGCTGGCGCCGTCTGCCAGCCCGCCCCAGCCGTCGTCCACCTCGGCCGCGCAGGCCCACACCTGACCCGCCACCAGGGCCTCCGCGGGGACCGTGTCGCCCTCGAAGACGCCGCGCTCGAGGGGCACGCCGGCGGGCACGCCATCCACGGTCCAGGCGACGGTGACCAGCAGCACATCGCCGTCGGGGTCGGTGGCCGTCACCGCGCAGCGCAGGTCGTCCACCGCGGCCATGGGCTCCGCGGGGGTGAGCTCCACCGTGGGGGTTGTCGGGGGTATATCGCCGATGGTGACGCGATCCCAGGCCCTCCCTCCCTCGGCCGCGGCCTCCACGGTCCAGCGCTGGCCGTGGGCGGTGAGCGCCGCGGGGACGGTCACGCCGAGGCCCTCCTGCGGCTGCCCGTCCACCCACCAGCGCAGCGCGACCACCTGGTCCACGGTGGCCTCCACGACCGCGTAGAGGTCGTCGAGGCCATCCGGGTCCGGGGGCTCGATCCGCACGCTGGGCGGGTCGGGCCAGGCCGGCTCGCTGTCGGTCGGCGGCGGGCTCTCCCGCGGGTCGGGGGTGCAGGCGAGGAGGAGGGGGAGGAGCGGGAACACGCCGGGGCTCCGGGAAGGACGGGTCGACTGTAGCACCTGCGGTCGGGGAGGCGCGCCCGGTGACATCCGCAAACCCGCGCACCCCGGCGGCCATGATACGCTGTCCGTCCACCCCGGTGCCTTCGATCCACGCGGAGCCTGCCCATGACCACGAAGAAGAACGCCGCCAACCCCATCCTCGAGATGGTCGCCCACCTGCAGGATCTGGACGCCTTCCAGGAGCAGAACTGGGAGGGGGGCCTGGCCGAGTACTTCAACCTCGTCCAGGAGCGCCCCGCGGTGGCGCGCAACGCGTTCCAGCGGCTCTACGACATGATCATGGGCTACGGCTCCTTCGAGTACGTCGACTGCCGCAAGCGCATCGAGCGCTACAAGTTCTTCGACGATCCCTTCGACAAGGGCAAGGACGCCGTCTTCGGCATCGACGTCTACCTGCAGCGCCTGATGAACGTGCTCAAGGGCGCGGCCCACGGCTACGGCACCCAGCACCGCGTCGTCCTGCTGCACGGCCCGGTGGGCTCGGCCAAGTCCACCATCGTGCGCCTGTTCAAGAAGGGCCTGGAGCACTACGCCAAGACCCCGGAGGGCGCGCTGTACACCTACGGCTGGCGCCAGGGCGACGGCACGGTGCTCTGGTGCCCCATGCACGAGGATCCGCTGCGCCTCATCCCGCTGGATCTGCGCGAGCAGGTGATGGTCCAGCTCAACGCCGGGGTCAAGGGCCGCTACCCCATCAAGGTGGAGGGCGACCTCTGCCCCGTCTGCCGCCACATGTACCGGGAGACCTTGAAGGAGCTGGGCGGCGACTGGACCCAGATGGTCGAGCGCATCGTGGTCAAGCGCATGCTCATGTCCGAGCGCGACCGCGTGGGCATCGGCACCTTCCAGCCCAAGGACGAGAAGAACCAGGACAGCACCGAGCTCACCGGCGACATCAACTACCGCAAGATCGCCGAGTACGGCTCCGATTCCGATCCGCGCGCCTTCAACTTCGACGGCGAGTTCAACATCGCCAACCGCGGCCTGGTGGAGTTCATCGAGGTCCTCAAGCTCGACGTCGCCTTCCTCTACGATCTGCTGGGCGCCTCCCAGGAGCACAGCATCAAGCCCAAGAAGTTCCCCCAGACCCACATCGACGAGGTCATCATCGGGCACACCAACGAGCCCGAGTACCGCAAGTTCCAGAACAACGAGTTCATGGAGGCCCTGCGCGACCGCACCCTGCGCATCGACGTGCCCTACATCACCACCTGGCACAACGAGGCGCGCATCTACGCCAAGGACTTCAACAACGACAAGGTGGCCAAGCACATCGCGCCCCACACGGTGGAGATGGCGGCCATGTGGGCCGTGCTCACCCGCCTCGAGGAGCCCAA
>JBDRKM010000191.1:0-43155 GCA_043814015.1 Pseudomonadota bacterium | reverse complement strand
GGGGCGACTTCTCCGTCGCCGCCGGGCTCCAGAGCCCGCTCGCCTTCTAGTGCCGCTGCCCGGAAGTCCCTGACCAGGGACTTCCGGCGGCGCTGACGCGCCGGCCGCTGCGCGGCGCATCGGCACTATCCCTTTTTCTGGGGGGCCGCGCCCCCCACGCGCCTCCGGCGCTCCCCCGCGGGCGGCCGCAGCCGCGGCCGCCAGTGCACGCGCCGCGATCCACCGGGGGTGGTCATAGACTTCCGAGCGCGTGCACTAGTTGCGGGCGGCCGCGCCGTCGGCTACCAGCCCAGCCTGCGCACGCGGATCCAGCGACCGGCGGTGTTCTTGATGGCGCCCTGGCGCTTGAGCTCCCGCAGCTCGGCGATGACCTCTGCCTGCAGAAGATCGGTGTAGGGGCTGTCGTGGCAGGTCGCGGCCACCAGCACGCTCTCCTTGAGGCCCTGCTCGCGCCGCCCGTCGAGGCGGCTCAGGATGCGCTGGCGGAGCCAGTCGGCGCGGGCTTTGTCCTGCTTGGCGGCGGGGGTGGGGCGCACCTCGCGCGGCTTGTCCGGGCCACGGATGGTGGGCCGCACCAGCTCCTCATCGGGCATGCGCAGGCGCTGGGGGACCACGGCGGGTCGCTCCACGGGCGCCACGCTGCGCTTGCCGAGCTGGGGTGGCAGGGGAGGGACCTCGGCCCAGCGCTGCTCGAGGGCGGTCAGGGCTTGCACGGTGGAGCCCTCGAGCTGGCGGGTGGTGAGGAGCGAGGAGAAGGCCAGCCGGAGGCGCGCCGGCACCAGCGCGGGCTCCACCTCGGCCAGCGCCGCGACCTGGGCGAGCAACGGTGCGCCGTCTGGCAGGTCCTGCAGCTCGCGCTCGTTGCGCCGCGCGAAGGCGTCCAGGTCACGGTGCAGGTGCCGCGGCAGCGCCTCGCCGAGCTCGGCCAGGGCGAACATGGCGGACAGGGTGCCAGCCTCCAGGTGCACCAGGCTCCGGCTCATGAGGTCCTGGGTGAGCACCAGGAGGCTGCCGGGGTCGGCGTCGCGGAGGCCAGGGACGGCGATGAGCGTGCTGCGCAATGACAAGGGGTGATCCGGGGTGGGAGGGGGTGGCCCACTAACATACATTCCCGGGTCCACCTTCCGGGAGCAGCACGTGCGCATCACACAGGTCACCACCGGCGTCGGCGACGCTGGCACGACGCGCCTCGTCGGCGGTCAGGAGGTCCCCAAGGCCGACCCTCGCGTGGAGGCCTATGGCACGGTGGACGAGCTCGGAGCCAGCCTCGGGCTCGCCCGGGTCTTCGGCATCGACGCGCAGCGGGCCGAGCCCGGCATGGCCCAGGTGGTCGCCCTCATCGAGGAGGCCCAGCACGATCTGTTCGTCGTCGCCGGCGAGCTGGCCACCCTCCCCACCGACCGCGGGGAGGGCATGCGGCGCGTGTCGGAGACGGACATCGCGCGCCTCGAAGGTCACATCGCGCGTTTCAACGCCGAGCTGCCCCCGCTGGAGGAGTTCATCCTGGCGGGCGGCGGGGTCGTGGCGGCCCACCTGCACCAGGCGCGCACCCTGTGCCGCCGTGCCGAACGACGCGTGGCTGCCCTGGCGGTGGGCTCCGCCGGCGCGGCCGAGCCCCTGCCCCTGCGCTACCTCAACCGCCTGGGCGATCTGCTCTTCGTCCTGGCGCGCTGGACCTCCCGGGCCACAGGCCAGGCGGAGCTGCTCTGGAGGCGGTGACGCCGCGCTACTGCAGGCGCTTGCAGGAGCCGAACCCGCAGCGGAAGGTCATGTGCTCGCCAGCCGCGAGGGTGTGGACACCGAGCGAGAGGTACTCGGAGCCGTCGCTGGGCTGGGCGAAGACCTCGTAGGTCCCGGCGGGCAGGCCTCCGCAGGGCTTGCGGCCCCCGGCGCCCACCACGTAGGCCTGGGCCCCCAGCACCTCGATGGTGCCATCGCCCGCGGCGGCCGGCGTGGTTGCGGCCGGGGCAGCTTTGGGTGCGGGTGGCGGGGCTGAGGAGGTGTGGCTCGTGGGCTTGGGCGCGGGCTCGGACGCGTCGCCGGTCGCGGACGCGGGCGTCGCGCCGCTGCTCTTGTGGGTGGTGTGGGCGGCGGGGGCTGGTGGCGCCGCGGCGGGGGCTGGGGCCGGCCGGGGGGCAGCCGCGACCACCCTGGGCGCGGGCTTCGCTGGCTCGACCTTCGCGGGAGCCGGCTCTGGCTCGATGACCTCGGGTTCGGTGACCTCGGGCTCGGCGACATCGGGCTCGGTGACCTCGGGCTCCCCGCCCCCCTGATCGAGGGCCGCGGGCAGGGGCTCGATGACTTCGGGCTCGAGCACCTCCGGCTCGGGCTCGACGACCTCTGGCACGGGCTCTGGCGCGACCGCAGCAGGGGTGATGTCTACCGGAGCCGGGGCGCTGGACACCGTGGGTGCGCCGAAGCCGGGGAAGGTGGAGGACCCGCCGAAGGACATGTAGAGCAGCAGGCCGAACTGGATGGCTTGGCAGAACAGCAGCAGCCCGATCGCCAGAATCGCCCAGGTCGGGGTGCGCGCCGGGGGCGCGGGGCGCGCGGTGGGGCGTTTGCCAAGCTGCGCCTGGATGCCCTCGAGGAGGCGGAGCACCTGCTCGTCGGAGACGGCGGGGGCCGGCGGGGGCGGCTCACCCGCCCAGGTGGCCGCGGGGGCCGGCGCGGGGGCCTCTGCCTCGAAGGGTGGGATGATGGTCTGGGGTGCGAAGCCGCTCTCGGCGACCGCCTCGGGGGCCGCCGGAACCGGCAAGGGGGCGGGAGCGCTCTCCTCGGGTGTGCCAAAGGAAGGCGGGGCGGGGGAGACGACGGTATCGGGCGCGTCGAAGACGGCGTCGGGTGGCGCCGGCGTGGCGCCCGCCCAGGGCGGGGGCGCGGCCTCGGCGGCCGGGGGTGGTGGGGAGCGCACGCCGGGCAGGTCGGCTGCCAGGACGGTGCGATCTTCCACATTCGAGGCGGGCTCGAAGCCGGGCGGGTCGGAAGGACCCTCGGGCTCGGGGGCCACCGGCGGGGGCTCCGCGAGCGCGGCCTGCCCCGCCGGATCCGACGCCACCACCGTGGGGCGCCCTTCGTCGAACTCGTTCTCGGAACGCATGGTCTCGGTCTCCGTCAGCTCGTACGTCACGCTCAGGTCCGCGGGCGTCTCGCGCAGCGAGCCCTCCAGCTCCCAGTAGCGCTGCACGATGCGGTCGAACGCGCGCGACATGTCTTCGGCCCGCGTGAAGCGCCGGGCGGGGTCGATGGCCAGCGCCTTGTCGAGCAGGGCCAGGATCTCGTGCTCCAGGATCAGCTCCCGGCGCTCGTCCGGGACTCCGAACACGCCCAGCAGGGCCTGCGCGATGGTCTGGCGATCCTCGTCCGGGAGGCGCTCGGGGGAGAAGAACGCCGCCGGGTCCAGGTCTTGACCGACGAAGAGGGCCGGCTTGCGCTCGCGCAGGTCGGTGACCGTGGACATCCGCTGACAGCGGAAGAGGACGTTGTGGGTGCCGTCGATGGGCAGCTCCTGCCCGAAGAGGCGGTGGCGCCGCATCTTCAGCAGCGCGAACAGGGTGGCCCCCACGGACCAGGTGTCCATGGCCTGGGGGTGCCGCTTGCGCGCGTTGAAGATCATCTCGGGCGCGATGAAGTTCTCGGTGCCCAGGATCAGGCGCGTGGCTTCCCAGGTCTCCTGCTCGATGGGGCGGCTCTTGGCCGCGCCGAAGTCCGTCAGCAGCCAGCGGCCATCGCGGGCCAGCACGGCGTTGCGGGGCTTGATGTCGGCGTGGACCGCGCTCACCCCGCGCGCGGCCATGATGGCGTGGTACTCGCCGATGCGCCGGCACACGTCGGCCAGCGCGCCGCAGAGGGGCTCCATGGCGTCGGGCAGGACGAGCATGCGGTCCCACCAGCGCTCCATGTCCGTGGGGCACCACTCCATGACCAGGCCCACGGGCGTGCCGTCCTCCTCGATCACGTCGAACATGCGTGGGCATGGAGGGGCGGGGCTCTCGGCGTTGAGCAGCGCGAAGGTCTCCACCTCGCGGGTCATGGTCTCTCGCGCCAGGGGGTCGCGGGCGGCGGTCTTCAGGGCGCAGAGGCTGCCGGCGGGCAGATCCACGCCCGCGGGGGCTGGGCCCTCGGCCAGCACGGGCACGATGGAGGCCATGCCTCCGGCGCGGGGCTCCTCGGTCTGATCGCGCGTGTAGCGCCGCCCTGAGCGGCCGGTCCAGGAGGTGGCCATGGCGCTGTCTCCGCCTCGGCTAGAAGCTGCGGTGGTAGCCAAGCCCCACCCCGCCGTCGAGGAGCACGCCCCAGTAGCCGAGCCCGACACCGAGCACGGCGATGCCGCCTGAGGCGATGACCAGGGCGTTGGTGGTGGCCTGGAGCTGGTTGGCGTCGTCGGTGGTGGTCGCCGCCTCGAACTTCTGGTGCATCAGGTAGGACGCGGCGTAGGCGCCGCCCGCTCCGAGCAGCCCGGCGCCGCCCAGCAGCAACAGGGGGGTCTTCATGGGGGGACGGACACGGTCGACCACGTGGATGTCGTCGAAGGGGGTGGCCGTGGTGTTGCCCGCGGAGGCCTGCGCGGTGGCGCCCTCGCCGCTGGGTTCGGCGCCCCGCTTGGGCTTCTTCTCCTTCTTGGGTTTGTCCTTGTCCTTGGAGGGCTTGTCGTCGATCACCAAGGTGGCGGCCGCCACCTCGGGCTCGTTGGAGATGGGCTGCAGCAGGGCCGCCGGGAAGCCGTTGCCCTCGATGATCCAGGTGTTGGCGATGGTGTTCTCGGCGCCGATCTGCTGGATGACGTGGGGCCGGCGCGGGGTGGCCGCGGGCTTGTCCAGGGGCCTGCCGTCCATGATCAGGCGCCCGGAGGCGGGCAGGTGCAGCTCCTGGCCCTCGATCAAGGCGGGGTCGGTCACGGCGGCCCAGGCCTGGCCCTCGTAGGACTGGCGGATCGGGTGGCTCACGTCGAAGTCGCGGACGTCCCAGACGAAGTCGCGGTCCAGCTCGATGGCGGTGCGGAACCAGGCTTCGGCCTGCTCGGTGTCGCCCTCGAGGTAGTACTCGGCGCCCAGCAGCCGGTAGGCGGTGGCGTAGACCTGGGCCGGGGCGGGGTTGGCCATGCAGGGCATGCCCGCCTTCAGCCGCTCGGCGGCCGCGCGGAAGCCCTCCTCGTCCAGGTTGCGCAGGGCCGACTGCATCAGGCCGAGGTCCTTGGCCATGGTGGTCAGGGGGTAGGTGGCGGCGCACTCCGCGCGGGCGACGGCGGGACCCATCGCGAGCGTGAAGGCCAGGGCACAGAGGAGCGTACGCACGTGCACTTCTCCCGGTCTGCGGGGAACGGATGGAGAGCGTAGCACGGCAGGCCCGGCGGGGGAACCTCGCGGCTCAGCCACCCCGCCCACCGCCCGCCGCGCGCTCCTGCTCCTCGTAGGCCGCCGCGGCCGGCTCGGGGTCGATGATGACCATGGCGGTGCCGTGCAGCACGGTACCCCCGTCGTGCACCAGCCAGCGCCGCAGGATCCCGGGGAACGGCGCGCGGATGCGGGTGAAGGTCTTCATGACCTCCACCACCGCGATGGTGTCCTGCGCCGAGACGCGCCCGCCTTCCGGGACGAAGGGCTGCGCGCCAGGTGCGGGCCGGTGGTAGAGGGTGCCCTCCAGCTCGGCCCGCACGGTGCGCCCGCCGTGGAGCATGGACTTGACCGCCGCCTTCACCTTCTCGCGGCGCCGGCCCGAGCGGGGGCGGACCCTCAGCAGGGGGGTGCCGTGCTCCACCGGCGAGAAGCGCGGCAGGGGTTGATCCGCGTAGCCATCGACCCCAGGCGGTACCAGCAGGTCGTGCCAGCGCCCGAGCCGCTGCAGGCGCCCGAAGCAGAGGCCTGGGAACAGGGGGGTGCCCGACACCAGGGTGGGGACGAAGGTCCCGACCGTGGTGGAGCAGATCATGTCGTCTCGGACCATGACCCGGACCACAGGGCCTCCATGTCGTGGAAGGTCCAGATGCGCGGGTTGCGCTGCCGCCTGAACCCGGTCGCCTGGTAGCTCATCTCGGCCAGGGCCTCCAGCCAGGTGCGCAGCTCGGACAGCGCGATCACCTCGTCGGTGTCGCCGCGCGCGGCGGTGGCGAAGGGATCCATGTCCGCCTCGATGCGGGCCGCGGTCTCGGCCATGCCCCGGGCCACCGCGGCCCGCCGCTCGGGATCGGCCACGTCGATGGCGAAGTCGTCGTCGAGGTGGCGGCTGTAGGTGGCGATGGCCAGGGTGCGCCCCTCCATCACCGCCAGGCGGGTCATGGGGGTGGAGAGCTGGACCACCGGGTCGTAGGGCAGGCCGGCCTGGGCATAGTAGCCGGCCCCCGAAGCGCGCCTCAGCAGCACGCTGATCATGGGGGTGCTGTTGGTGCTGTTGGTGAAGATGAGGGAGCTGCCATAGCCCAGCAGGCCCTGGTCCTCGGCCTCGGGGCCGATGTCGAAGCCGGCCACGTCCTGCAGCCAGACGATGGGGACGCCGTTCTCGTCGCAGTGCCGGGAGAAGGTGGCCAGCTTGGCCACGCCCTCGCGGTACAGGATGCCGCCGGCCCGGGTGCTGCCCGGATCGCGCGGGTGGGGGAAGGAGGCCGGGTCGTTGATGGCCAGCCCCATCCACAGGCCGCCGATGCGGCCGACGCCCACCACCACCTCGCGGCCGACCGCCGGCAGCAGCTCGTGGAACAGGGAGCCGTCCACCAGGCGCGCGAGCACCTGGCGCGCGTCCCAGCCCTCGCGGTGGTCCGTGGGGAACAGCGCGCCGAGCTCGGCGGGATCGTGCTGGGGCGGCAGCACGCCGAGGCCCTGGCGGAAGAAGGGCACCGCGCTGCTCGGCAGGCGCCCGACCTCGGCCCGCAGGCCCGCGATACAGGCTTCATCATCGGGGACTCGCTCGTCGGCGGTGCCGGAGCGGTGCACGTGGACCTCGGGGCCGCCCAGGTCCGCGGCGCCCAGATGCTGGCTCTTGGCCCCCCGGATCAAGGCCGCCCCGGCGATGACCATGGTGGCCTGCTCGGTCATCAGCACGCGGTCGCTGATGATGGGCATGTACCCGCCCCCGGCGATGCAGGCGCCGAACACGCCGGCCAGCTGGGGCACGCCCTGCTCCGCCAGCAGGGCGTTGAGCTTGAAGATGTGGCCGGCGCCCGTGGCCCCGGCGAAGGAGCCGGCCTGCAGCGGCAGGAACAGGCCCGAGCACTCCACCAGGTAGACCACCGGCAGGCGCAGGCGCAGGGCCAGGCGCTGGGCGCTGGATCTTCTCCGGGGTCCCGGGCCACCAGGCCCCCGCGGCGACCGTGTTGTCGTTGGCGATGATCACCACCCAGCGTTGCCGCACCCGCCCCAGGACCGTCAGGACCCCCGCGCCGGGGGCGGTGCGGGAGGTGCCGGGGAAGGTCCGGCCCCAGTTGACGAAGGTGCCCAGCGGCAGGGTGGGGCTGTCGGGGTCCACGAAGCGGGCCACCCGTTCGCGGGCGGTCAGCTTTCCTTCGGCGTGGACGCGCTCAGCCGCGGCGGGCCCCCAGCCCGCGGCGACCACCTCGCGGTTGGCGGCGAGACCTGCGTCCAGGCCCTCCATCCAGGCCTGGTTGCGGGCCCGCTCGCGGGCGTCGAGGATCCCCGCGAGGGGGCGGCCGATGGACTCGAGGGAGAGACGGGCCAAGGGTTCCTCCTGGGCTCACGGCCGCCAGCGGGGGAGGAAGCGCTCCTCCAGAAAGGCGGTGTCGATGCGGCCGGCCTGGACGTCGGGGTGCTTCAGCAGGGCGCGGTGCAGGGGGATGGTGGTGGGGACGCCGCCGATGCGGGTGTCGCGCAGGGCCTGGGCCATGCGCTCCAGGGCCTGGGGGCGGTCGGCGCCATGGGCGATGAGCTTGCAGATCAGGGAGTCATAGTGTGGGGGGATGCGGTCGGCCGTCTCGGCCGGCCCGGCGCGGCGCAGGTGGGTGTCCACGCGGATGCCGGGCCCGTGTGGTAGCTCCAGGCGGGTGAGGGCGCCGGGCCCCGGGCGGAAGCCGTGTGCTGGGTCCTCGGCGTTGATGCGGCATTCCACGGCGTGCCCCTGGATCGCGGGCGCCGTGCCCAGGCGTTCACCGGCGGCGATCCTGAGCTGCCACTCCACGAGATCGAGCCCCGTGGTGGCCTCCGTGACCCCGTGCTCCACCTGGAGGCGGGCGTTGCACTCCATAAAACAAAGGTGTCCCTCCGGGTCGAGCAGCATCTCCACGGTGCCGGCACCCTGGTAGCCGGCGGCCGCCATGGCCTCGGCGGCACGCAGCCCGAGGGCGCGCTGCGCGGCGGTCAGCGGGCGCGCGCAGGGGGACTCCTCCATGAGCTTCTGGCGGTCGCGCTGCAGCGAGCACTCACGCTCGCCCAGGCAGCGGGCCGTGCCGGCGCGGTCCACCAGGATCTGGAACTCCACGTGGCGCCCGCCCCGCAGCAGGCGCTCCAGGTACACCTCCTCCTGGCCGAAGGCCGAGGACGCCTGGGCGCTGGCCTCTTGCAGGGCCTGCTCGAGGGTGGACGGGTCGGCGGCCACCTTCAGGCCGCGCCCGCCGCCACCGGCCGCCGCCTTGACCAGCACGGGGTAGCCCAGCCGCGCGGCCTCGCGGCGGGCCTCCACGAGGCTGCGCACCGGGGCCATGGTGCCCGGGATCACCGGCAGGCCGTGGGCCTGCATCAGGCGCCGGGCGGCGAGCTTGTCGCCGAACAGGTGCAGCACGGGCGGGGGCGGGCCGACGAAGCGCACCCCGATGGCCTCGCAGCGCGCGGCGAAGAAGGCGTTCTCCGAGAGGAATCCCCAGCCCGGGTGCAGGGCCGAGCAGCGCTCGCGGCGTGCGACCTCGAGGATGGCGTCGGCGTCGAGGTAGGAGTCCCGCGGGTGCGCCCCGCCGATGCAGACGACCCGATCGGCCTCCTCCAGCCAGGCGGCGGTGCGATCCGCCGCCGAGCAGATGGCCACCGTGTCGATGCCGAGCCTGCGGCAGGTCCGCACCACGCGGGCCGCCACCTCTCCTCGGTTCGCCACCAGCAGGCGGCGGAACATCAGCCGGCCAGCTCCCGCTCCAGCAGGGTGCGGGCGAGGCCCGGCTCCAGCTCACCGCGGTGGGCCTTCATGAGCGCACCCATGACCCTGCCCAGCTCGCGGGGCGATGAGGCGCCGGTCTGCGCGATGGCCGCCTGCACCCACGCGAGGGTCGTGGCCTCGTCGGCCAGCTGGGGGAGGAAAGCGTCGATCACGGCGATCTCGGCGCGCTCGTCGTCGGCCTTGTCGGCCCGGCCGGCCTGGGCGTAGGCCTCCGCGGCCTCCTCGCGCTGCTTGGCCAGGCGGCGGAGCACGGCCACCGCGTCGTCGTCGGACACCACCCCGGTGCCCTTCTTGGACTCCTCCAACAGGGCGGCCTTGATCATCCGCAGGGCTGATGTGCGCGCGGCATCGCGGGCCTTCATCGCCTGCAGGAGCTGTTGTTGCACCGCGTCGGTGATGGGCATGGCGACCTCCTGGGAACCCGAGGATAGCGCAGCGGGCCCGGCGGGACCAGCACCACGGGGGTGGGCGGCCGCCGGGGGGGGGGCGAGAGGTCGGCGTGGCGCCGTGGGCGGCGGCGCGCCCGGTGATCGGTGCGCTCCGGGATGGCCGACGATGGACATGGGCACGCCTCGGGGCAGGATGGCTGGGGGCATCTGGAGCGTTCGGCGCGCCGAGCCCGCGTGCCCAGGAGGTGATGGTTTCGTGATCGGGCCCGGGCTGCTCGTCGCACATGCTCCCTGGAGGCCCGCCTCCACCCTCCCGATCCGCATGGCATGCGTGCCAGTTCGTCCGGCACGACGGGCCACGGCGGGTGGGTCGTTGACATCGCCTCGAGACGGCAGCTATAAACCTCCCACGCCGAGTTCCCTTGCCCGACCTGTAGCCGATCCCAGCCTGCCTGGAGCTTCCATGCACCTGCCCCGCCCCGGCACCCTGATTCTCGCCCTCCTGCCCCTCTCGGGCGTCTCCCTGGTCTCCTGCACCGAGGAGACCGTCGAGCGCTACGACTACCCACGGCTGCAGCTCAGCGCCGAAGTCGTCGAGTTCGGCACGGTAGAGGAGGGTGGCAGCACCTCGCGCACCATCTGGGTGTCCAACCAGGGTGATCTCCCCATGGGCCTCACGGGGC
Source organism: Pseudomonadota bacterium (assembly GCA_043814015.1). Lineage (GTDB taxonomy): Bacteria > Myxococcota_A > UBA796 > UBA796 > JAFGLY01 > JBDRKM01. Next base: position 32,993 of record JBDRKM010000191.1, on the reverse strand, counting down.
TCAGCCTTGGCACGAAGGACAAGTCCGCCAACTTCAACGTCACCTGGGACACCGGCCTGATGGAGTGCCCGGACGACGGCGGCCCGGAAGACACCGGCGAGACCACCGCGAAGTCCGCCGCCAAGGGCTTCCTCACCGACAGCGGGGGCGGCGACGACACCGAGGCCCCGGTGGACGACACCGGGTCCGAGGAGCCCGAGACCGACGCGCTGGCCATCCTGGAGTCCGGTTGCCGGATGCCCGTCGAGGTCCACTTCATCCCGCAGGCCCTCGGCCCCCTCTGGGGCTCGCTCTACGTCGAGACCGGCAACGAGCACCGTGCCGAGGGCGCCACCGGCGAAGCCGCCTACTACGCCGATCCCTCCCACGCCCGGCGGCTGGTCTACCTCGAGGGCGAGGGCAGCCGCGGCATCCCCAACATCGTGGTCAGCCCCCGCCGGCACGACTTCGGCCACCTCTGGACCGGCTCCTCGGAGCGCGCGTTCATCAGCATCCGCAACGCGGGCAACGGCGATCTCACCCTGACCGCGGAGCCCTACCTCAACGGCTGCGCCGACACCTTCGAGATCACGGCCCTCGGCGAGCAGGGCGCCAACGCCGTGGTGCCCGCCGGGATGTCCACCTTCGTCGAGGTCACCTACACCCCCGAGGAGACCTCGGCCGCCTCCTGCGAGATGGTGATCGAGTCCGACGACCCGGACTCCCCCTCCATCGACGTGGACTTCGAGGCCAACACCGGCACCGACCCGGGCAACGAACCTCCCACCGTCATCATCCGCAGCCCCGGCATCGGCTACCAGTTCTCCGGTGGCGAGTCCGACTCCCTCCGCATGGAGCTCAACCTCTTCGACGTCAACCAGCCCGCCGACTCCCTCATCTGCCGCGTCAAGAGCATGGTGGTGGGCGACGGCACCAGCGTCGCCCACTGCGAGGCCGACGACGAGTCCGGCCACGTCTTCGTGGACGTCCCCTTCGAGAACGTCGACAACGGCGTCGACACGGTCAAGGTCCAGGTCACCGACGCCTCCCAGATCCTGGCCTACGCCAGCATCTCGGTCCTCTGGAACGAGGCCTACCCCGACAGCGACGACGACGGCGACGGCTGGGGCGACGAGAGCGACGCCGACGAGAACGGCAACTTCGACTGCGACGATCTCGACATCCACTGCTACCCCTACGCCGCCGATATAAACGACGGCAAGGACAACGACTGCGACGGCATCGCCGACGAGGGCACCCGCGGCTACGACGACGACGGCGACTCCTTCAGCGAAGATGAAGGGGACTGCAACGACTACGACGACACCATCTACCCGGGCGCCTGGGAGCTGGCCGACTACAAGGACAACGACTGCGACGCCGTCATCGACGAGACCACCTCGCTGTACGACGACGACGGCGACGGCTACACCGAGATGGACCTCGACTGCGACGACGACAGCGTCGATGTCCACCCGGGCGCCCTCGAGTACTGCGACGGCATCGACAACGACTGCAACGGCCTGCGCGACTACTCCGACGGCTGCATCGAGCTGAACTCCGAGCCCTACATCGTGGGCGGCATCCGGATGCAGCAGACCGCGTGCGAGCCGGGCGACACCATCGCCGTCTCCGTGATGGCCTACGACGCCGATGGCCAGGCGCTCGACTACGCCTGGACCGGTGATGAGAGCCTCTCGGTCGAGCCGCTCACCGGCTCTCCCTCCGTCACCGTCACCTGCCCCGACCCGGGCCCCGACGGCAAGATCTACTCGCTCTATGTGGTGGTCACCGACGAGGACGGCAACGCGGTCTGGGACTTCGACGACATGTCCGTCTACGACACCAACAAGCTGTACGTGCAGTACATCAAGCGCATCACCAGCCAGCGCTCCTGCGCCTCAGGCGGCGGGCTCGCGCCGGCCCTGTCCCTCACCTGGCTGGCCTTGATCGGGGCGGCCATCCGGCGGCGCCGCTCGTCCTGATCCGGGGCGGGCGCGCCCCGCGCCCGGGGCTCGGCTGTCCCATCATTGTCCCACCGGGACCCCGACGGGGCAGGTCTGCCCTCGAAAAGGTAGCCTGCTCCGTTGGCCTCTCCGGCACGGTTCCTGCTACAATCAGCGCGGAGTTCCAGGTTCGGAGGTCGAGCCCATGGTGAGACGACGGCGCCCGGAGAGCGGCGAGCGCGGCCAGGCGACGGTCGAGTTCGCGCTGATGATCCCCCTGCTGTTCGCCCTGCTGTTCATGTGCATCGAGTTCGCGTTCTACTTCGGGGCGATCCACTACGACAACTACGCCGCCTTCGTCACGGCGCGCGGGGTGCAGGTCGGGGAGGACTCGGCCTCCGCCGTGGAGAGCATGCTGCTCAACGGCAACGTGTCCAAGAACGCCTCCATCAGCACCGATGACAGCAGCGCCACCGTCCAGCAGCTCTGGCGGGTCGACACCCCGGGGCTGCACCAGGTCCTGGGCGACATCGACTTTTCGGTCACCGCCGTGCTGGGCCCCGAGGAGTTCCGGTACGAGGGGCAGGTCAACCCGCAGTTCGCCGACAACAACGGCGGGGGGTTGGGCCAATGAGGCCTCTCTGGCGGCACCTCGGTCGCGCTCGGCGTCGCACGGGCCAGGCCGCCGTGTTCGTGGCCTTGATCCTGTTCAGCCTCGTGATCATGCTGGCCCTGGCCACCAACATCGGCATCGTGGTCAACGACAAGATCCGGATGCAGAACACGGCCGATCTGGCCACCTACGCCGCCGCCTACTCCGAGGCGCAGGTCCTCAACAACCTCACTTTCCTCAACACCCAGATCGCTGACGCCGTCTCCGTGTGCCGCGCCAGCCTCACCGCGGCGCCCTACGTGGACTGCCTGTGCCAGTACCGCAGCCCCATCGCCGAGGCCCAGGTCCAGGGCTGCAAGGCCCTGCTCGACCCCCTGATCATGCGCTTCGTGATCGCCGCGAGCTATCCCCAGTCGGTGACCCAGGCGCTGGATCGCGGCTACAACACCGCCGAGGCCAACTTCTCGGGTATCCGCTCCCAGACCTCCTTCATGGAGTGGATCCCCAATTCGCCTACCTTCCCCACCCAGTACTGGCTCAACTACCAGACCCACTACATGGGCGGCATGAGCATCCCGGCCATCGCCAACTACAGCCAGGCCACCAACATCCAGGTCAACTACACCCACATCACCCTGTGCCCCGGGCCGAACTGCGCCTGCTGCATGCCCCAGGTCTACTTTCCGCCGAACACGCTCAACGGCTGGTTCTACAAGTCGAACGCCGATCCCGAGATCTGGGTCGAGGGTCGCGTGTACGGCACCCCCCTCAAGCAGTTCCTCGATGTGGCCTACTCCGGGGGCTACTTCGGCTCCTCCGCCACCGGGGGCGATGATCTGCTGTACGCCTACGCCGTGGCCAAGCCCTACGAGGGCAGCGTCGGCCCCACCCAGATCGGCGACAAGGACGCCAACGGCTTCATGGCCGGTCCGCTGTACGTGCCCTGGGGCAGCAACGAGGTGAACCTGGGTATGCAGGAGCAGTACCGCGCCCGGCTCGCGGGCATGAACGAGAGCCTCGAGGGCGCCTCCTCCCCCACGTCCCTCGCCCAGTGGGACGGCTTCATGCTGGGGAAAGTCTGGAACGTCGGGTACTTCAAGCATTGAACCCATTGACCAAGGAACCGCGATGCGCCTGATTCGCCCCCGCCGCCGCGCGCAGTCTGTCATCGAGGTGATGATGCTCGTGCCCGTCATCATGATGGTGATGGTGGCCATGTACTACCTGTGGTCCGTCACCTTCGCGGCCGCCAACTGCAACATGCGGGCGCGCGAGTACGCGCTGCACGGCAGCCGCTACCTCGGCTCCCGGAGCCACGGCACCTCGGGCAGCGCGGTGCTGTCGGGCAACGACTACCAGAGGGCCACACGCTGGCCGGCCAGCTTCAGCTTCTCCGGCAACTCCTCCGACACCAGCATCCCAGGGCCGGGGACCACGGGCCAGAACGTCAGGGCCACCGTGTTCATCACCAGCAATTAGTCTGGTCAACCCAGGGCGCGGGCCAGGGCCGCGGCGACGGCGGTGTCGACGCGCAGGACCAGTGGGCCGAGACCCACGGGTTCGAACCCCGCGGTGTGAGCTTCGGCGAGCTCCGTGGCGCTCAGGCCCCCCTCTGGACCCACCAGCAGCGCCAGGTCCCCGGTGGGGGGCGGCTTGAGATCGGCGGCGAGGGTGGCGACCCAGCGCGTGGTGGGCAGATCGGGCGCCGCCATGGCGGTGCCGAGGGGGGCGAGCTCGGCCAGGGCGGGGAGCTCGGCGCGGCCACACTGGCGGCTGGCGGCCTCCAGCACGCGGCGCCAGCGCTCCGCGTTGCCTCTGCGCAGGTTGGAGCGCGCGGCGAGCACAGGGCGGATCTCGCCGACCCCCAGCTCGCTCGCCATGCGCAGCGCGGTCTCGAAGGCCGGCCCCTTGCACAGCGCCAACAGCAGGACGCGCCGGGCGCCCGCTGGGGGCGTGTGGACCTCCTCCAGCCCCTCCACCAGCGCCTGGCCGCCCTCTACGCCCACGAGCCTGCAGCGCGCCTCCTGGCCCCGACCGTCGAACAAGCGCAGCGGCTCGCCGCGGGGGTGGCGGCAGACCTCCAGCAGGTGGTGGCTGGTGGCGCGATCCAGGAGCAGCCGCTCGCCCGGAGCTGGCAGCGCGGGGTGCAGGTAGCGCCTCACGGCCGGATCAGCTCCAGGGTCACCCAGTCGTCGGACCAGGAGCGTCTGGCTGGCACCAGGGGGCTGAAGGCCCGCTCGATGCGCGGGAGGCGATCCGCCAGGATGCCAGCCAACACCAGCCGGCCTCCCGTGAGGCGGCCCAGATCCGCGGCCAGCACGAGCAAGGCTTCGGCGTAGATATTGGCGATCACGAGGTCGTAGCGCCCGGGGATGGCATGCAGTGGGCGGGTATCGAAGCGGCAGCCCAGGTCGTTGCGGCGCGCGTTCTCCCAGGCGGCGCGCACGGCGGCCGGGTCGTTGTCGGTGCCCTCGGCGATCATCCCCAGCCGCGCCGCCAGCAGCGCCAGCAGGCCGGTGCCGCAGCCCACGTCGAGCATGGTCTGGCCCCTGCGCGCATGCCGGGCCACCGCCCGCAGGCAGGCCAGGGTGGTGGGGTGCTGGCCGGTACCGAACGCCGTACCCGGCTCGATGAGCAGCGCCCCCGGAGGGGCCTCCCAGGGCGGCGCGAGCCACAGCCCCGGCGCAAACTCGATGGGTCTGAAGCCGCTGCGCCAGCGCTCCTCCCAGTCGCCCGGGTCGAGCCGGCCCTCGACGAATGCGTCGGCAGGCAGGAAGGGCAGGGCCTGGGCCAGGCGCCGGGCGCGGTGGGGCGCCTCGGGGTCGCGCTCGAAGTAGGCCAGCAGCTCCACCCTGGCGGGGGCAGGGGAGGGGAGGGCGCCCTGCTCCCAGGGCTGGCGGATGGGCCACGCAGCGCCTCCGGCGGGGCGTTCCTCGGCGCCCAGGGAGCCCAGGGCTGCCAGCGCCTGCAGCGCCTCGTCGACCCGATCGGCGGGCAGAGAAAACCGCAGGACCTGCCAGGACACGGTGCCTCCGCCTGCGCCTGTCAGTGCTTGCGTTCGGGTGCCGGGCCGGGCTCGGGCAGCTTGGCACCCGAGCGGTGCGCGCTGACCAGCGCCTCGACGATCTCGGCTCTGGAGCGCACCTGGACCCAGCGATCTCCGAACAGGCCCTTGACGAAGAAGGTGGGGGTGCCCGTGATGTCCAGGGCGTCAGCATGGAGGACGTCGGTCTTGATGCGCTGCATGACCGCGGGATCGGCCATGCAGGCCTCGAAGGCATCCATGTCGAGCTCGAGCTGCTTGGCCTGGAAGCGGATGTCCTCGTCGGACTGGTAGTGCTGGTTGTTGAAGAGCAGATCGGACATCTCCCAGAACCGGCCCTGGCGCTGGGCGCAGACCGTCGCCGCGGCGGCGTTGCAGGCCGTGGGGTGCATATCGACGCTCATCACGGGGTTGCACTGGCTGGACAGCGGGTAGTCCTTGAAGCGCAGCTGGACGTCGGGATCCTCGCGGATGAGCTTCTTGAACTCGGCGCCGGCGCGGGCGCAGTAGGGGCAGCCGTAGTCGGCCCATTCCAGGACGAGGTAGGGCGCGTCCGGGTTGCCGTAGACGGGCTCCTCGCCCGTGAGCTGCACCTGCCCGGCGGGCTGGTGGTAGTAGTTGCCGAGGTTGGCGGGGTCGTTCGGATCGCCGGCGGTGGCCTGCCCACTGGCGCCCTTGTACACCAGGAAGGACAACACGAAGCACGCGATGCCGCCGGTCAGCATGACCGAGAGGCTGCGGTCGCCGGCGAGCCCCAGGACGGTGGAGAGAAAGGGCGCGTCGTGGGGCGGCTGCGCTGGCTCGAGCAGCACCGGACGCAGCAGGGCGAGGACCGCGGCGACCATCAACATCACGTTGATGCCGTACATGGAGATGCAGAAAAGGCACCATGTACCTAGCTGATGGGACGCCCACGCCAGGAAGGCGCTGTACCCCAGGGAGCTGACGCCGGCCAACACCAGCAGGCGGGGCAGGCCGCCGAGCCGGGCGCGACCCAGGCGGCGCAGCGCGGCTCCGAAGGCCACCGCGAAGTAGAAACCGAAGCCGTACAGCGCCACCGGGATGCCGAACATCTCGCTGTACTGGCTCTTGTTGACCTCGTCGCAGTTGAACGTGGCGCTGACGTTGCACACCGAGGGCACGCCGTCGGTCACGAGGTGTTGGTGCGCGAGGTAGTAGGACACCCCCATGCCGGCCAGCATGGTGAGGACCAGACCCCAGCCGAGATCCCAGGCCAGGACGGTGGCGCAGACCATCCAGCCGGCGACGATGCCGCCGATGAGCGCGGCGGCGTGGGAGCCGGAGAAGCCGAGGCCGACTGCCGCGACGACGCCGACGAGGGCGAGGATGGTCAGGGTGATGCGAGCGACGCGCATGGGCGATTCTCCGTGGCTGGCCCCCGGTACACCTCCGGGGTCGCGAGTCTTCCGCAGCCTTGTGCTCCTTTTGGAGGCGCGGCAGGTAACCCCCGCTCGGCGACGTCGCTAACGGTCACGATCGGCGCGCTCCAGCTCGCGTCGGTCCTGGCGCTCTCTCAGGGCCTCTCGCTTGTCGTGCTGTCTGCGGCCGCGCCCCAGGCCGAGCTCGATCTTCACCCACGGGCCCTTGAAGTACATGCTCAGGGGGATGAGCGCGAAACCCTTCTCCCTCACCCTCGCGGCCAGCTTTCGCAGCTCACGCGAGGTGAGCAGGAGCTTGCGCTCGCGGGTGGGATCGTGGTTCTCGCGGTTGGCCTGGGGATAGATGGCGATGTGGCTGTTGACCAGCCAGGCCTCCCCGTCCCGGAACAGCACGTAGGCGTCGGCCAGGTTCCCGCGGCCCTGGCGCAGGGACTTCACCTCAGACCCGAAGAGCGCCACGCCGGCCTCGACCCGCGACTCGATCTCGAAGTCGTGGAGCGCCTTGCGGTTGCGGTGGATCGGCACAATCCGATCGCGCTCGCGGGTCATGCCAGCCTCCGGGGCCGGGCGCTGTATCACCGGACCGACAGGCGCGCCCACGTGATCGGGTTCGCTCCACAAGCCTCCCCTTTCCTCCCCGAGGGCCTCCCCAGGGACCCGGAGACGGCCGCGCGTGCCCCCCGACCCGGCAGCCAGGTGATCTGTCGGGCCCGAGGTTCCACTCCACCCCACCACCCTCCCCGGCAGAGGGTGATCGGTGCAGGGCCGCGCAGGCGCTCCACATCACCCCACGCCCCCCCTGGAACCCTCCTGGAAGCCCCTCAGCAGCCTGCCCGCCGTGGGATTTTCCACAGCTAGGGAAAACCCTGTTGAAAACGCTATGGAAAAACAGAGCGTTCCTGGAGTAGCTCCTTGTTTCTGGCTGCGCCCCGCAGCCTCTTTCGGCCATGGCTGGGAATATCACTTTTTCCACTGCGTCAAATGCAGGACGAACCTGCATTTTCATGTTTTTTTCGGCGAAGTGGTTTATTGTGGTGCGCCGAGTAGACGAAGTGGGGTAGAGTAGAGTGCAGAAACGGGCCCCTGACCGTTCCCTTCAACACCCCGAGGCTGCATCGTGCAAGGCGTGTACCTCCAGGTCGATGCCACCCTCGACCCCAAGGGTCGACTGGTGTTGCCCGCGCGCCTCCGCAAGAAGCTGACCGCGATGGGCGTCGATGCGCTCGTAATCAAGGTTCACCCGGATCTCAAGGCGGTCTTTGGATATACAGAGCAAGACTGGGCAGAGAAGATTGAGGGCCCTCTTGACGATGGGCACCCGTTCTCCATGCCGCAGCTCGACGTGGAGCACGCCTACCTGGCGGGCGCCCAGACCGTCGAGGTGGACGGCCAGGGGCGCCTCCTCATCCCCCCGAAGATGAGAGAGGAGGCGGAGCTCGATCGCGATCTGGTGGTCAACGTGCTGCGCGGCCGGCTCGAGATCTGGTCCGCGGCGCGCTGGCAGGATCGTCAGAGCTACAGCGCCGGCCACACCCGCACACCCGAGGGCGTGCACGTCCTGGAGAGGCGCAAGTGAGGCTGCACGAGCCCGTGCTGTACCGCGAGGTGCTGGAACTGCTGGCTCCCGTGCCCGGGGGCCGGTACGTGGACTGCACCCTCGGGGATGGCGGGCACGCGCTGGGCGTGATCGAGCGCTCGGCGCCCGACGGCCTGCTCCTCGGGCTGGACCGCGATCCCCGCGGGCTGGTGCGTGCGGGGGAGCGCCTGACCGAGCACCGCGCCCGCTGTACCCTGCTGTGCCGCCCTGCCAGCGCCTTGAACGAGGCCCTCGCGGAGGTCGGGTGGCCCGCGGTGGACGGCGTGATGCTCGATCTGGGCCTGTCCTCGCCGCAGCTCGAGCACGCCGAGCGGGGCTTCTCGCTCCAGCACGATGGTCCCCTCGACATGCGCTTCGACCAGTGCCAGCCGCTGACGGCCGATGCGCTGGTGAACGGCGCGGACGAGCGCGCCCTCGCGGACATCCTCTTCCGGTTCGGCGAGGAGCGCGCCTCCCGGCGCGTCGCCCGCGCCATCGTGAGGGCACGCCCCCTGCGCGGCACCCTGCACCTCGCCGAGGTGGTCGAGCGCGCCCTCGGGGGCCGTCGTGGCCGCCCCACGCACCCGGCCACGCGGACCTTCCAGGCCCTGCGGATCGCGGTCAACGACGAGCTGGCCGAGGTGGAGGGCGCGGTGGCCGCCGCGCTGGAGGCCGTGAAGCCCGGCGGAGCGATCACCGTGCTGAGCTTCCACAGCCTTGAAGATCGTGCTGTGAAGGCCGCATTTGCCGAGGTGACGGGCCAGCGCTCCGAGCGCGACCCCTACGGCAATCCCCTGCGACCAGCCATTTTCCGTACCCTCACCCGACGGGCCATCAAGGGCTCTGAGCTCGATCCCAACCCCCGCGCCCGGTCCGCTCACCTGCGCGCCGTCCAGCGCCTGCCAGAATCCGCCCACCTCCCCACCGCGCCCCACTCCGCTCCCCGCTGATCCCCCCGCTCCATCCGCCGCTGCTGTCATGAGGTTCTCCGTGCGCACCCGACCCACCCGCACCATCCACATCGACCAGGCCATCCTCTGGCCGGCCGTCACCAACTCCCCCCTGGTGTGGCGCTACACCGCCTACGCGCTGTTGCTCGGGCTGGTGTTCCTCTTCCAGACCTGGAGCCGCGTCGACGCCCGCGAGACCGCCCTCGCCCTGGACCACGCGCGCTACGAGTCGGAGCTCTTCCTCGCTCAGCATGAGCGCCTGCTGCTCGAGCTGGCCTCGCTCACCAGCCTGGGCAGCCTGAGCGAGCAGGCTTCCGCCCTCGAGCTGAGCGCTGACGTCACGTTGGTGGAGGTCAACTAGCATGACCCCCGCGCCGGCCCGCTGGTGGAGCTCGCTCGTTCGGGCCATCCTCCCCGAGGATGGCCCCGGCGCAGTGCGCCCGGCGAGCCCCGTGGCGCAGCGTGAGCACGCCCGCCGCGTGGCGCGCCAGCGCAGCCAGGTGCTCGCCTGGACCGTGGGCGCCGGGCTCGCGGTGCTCGGCGGCCGGACCGCCTGGCTGATGCTGGTTCCCGACGACCGTCTGGAACACAAGGCCGCCTCCCTCTACAACGATCTCGTGGTCCTCAAGGCCCGGCGGGGTTCCATCTTCGACCGCAACGGCGAGGCCCTGGCCACCTCGGTGGAGATGCCCACCCTGCGCGCCAACCCGTCCATCATCTCCGCCGAGGAGGCGCCCGCCCTGGCCAAGGCTCTGGCGGATCTGCTCGGGGACTCCCAGGACGACATCCTCGCGCAGCTGCGCCACACCCGCTCGCAGGACGTGGTGATCGCCGAGGGGCTCTCCCCCGATCTGGCCCAGCAGGCGCGGGCGCTCGCCAGCGGTGGCAAGCTCTTCCTGCGCGCCGAAGGGCGCCGCTACCTGCCGGAGGGCGACCTCGCGGTCACGCTGCTCGGCATGGTGGACGACAGCGGACGGGGGGGCGAAGGGCTGGAGCTCTCGCTCGATGATCTGCTCAGCGGTGACACGTTCAGGATACTGCGGCCGCGGGATCGCAAGGGCCGCGGCCTGCAGTCCAACGCCGTGGCGCTGCAGGCCGAGCACCGGGGCGACGACATCGTCCTGACCCTGGATCGCACGATCCAGTTCGCGGCCGAACAGGCCCTCGACGGCGTGATGGAGCGCTCCCGGCCGATGGCCGCCAACCTGGTGGTCATGGACGTGGCCACCGGCGAGATCCTGGCCCTGGCCAACAGGAACACCCCGGATCCCAAGGACGACAGCGGCTTCCCCTACTGGCTGCGCAACCGGGCGGTGGCCGACCAGCTCGAGCCCGGGTCGGTGTTCAAGCCCTTCGTGGTGGCCCTCGCCCTGGAAAGCGGGGTGGTGCAGCCCGACTCCAAGGTGGACTGCGAAGGCGGCGTGTGGCACGTCGGCCGCAGCCGCATCCGGGACGATCACCCCCACGGGGTCGTGGAGCTCTCGGAGGTCATCAAGTACAGCTCCAACATCGGGGCGGCCAAGCTGGCGCTGCGGCTCGGCCCGGAGCGCACGATCGCCGGCCTGACGGACTTCGGCTTCGGCCGCGATCCCGGCACGCGCATGCGCAGCGTGCGCCCCGGCTTCCTGCGCTCGGCCGCGACCATCAAGCCCATCGAGCTCGCCACCACGGCCTATGGTCAGGGCGTGACCTCCACCACCCTGCAGCTCGTCTCGGCGGTGGCCACCATCGCGAACGGCGGTGTGCGCATGCAGCCGCGTATATTGCAGGAAGTAAGAAGTACATCCGGTGATGTGCTGCTGCAGCTCGAGCCCGAGGTGGACCGCAGGGTGGTCTCCGAAGAGGTCGCCGACGAGGTCGCGCGCATGATGGTGACCGTCACGGAGAAGGGCGGCACCGGCACCCGCGCGGCGGTCAAGGGCTACCCGGTCGCGGGGAAGACCGGGACCGCCTGGAAGGTGGTTGACGGGCACTACTCGGCCACCGCCCGGATCGCCTCCTTCATCGGTTTTCTGCCCGCCGACGACCCGAAGGTCGCCATCGCCGTGGTGGTGGACACCCCCACGGAGGGCAGCCGCTACGGCGGCATCGCGGCCGCGCCCGCCTTCCGCGAGGTGGCCACGGTCGCCATGCGCCAGCTGGCCGTCCCCCCCAGGGAGCCCGTCGCCGACGAGGTGGTCGAGGCCGTCGAGCCCGTCCACCACCAGGCCTCCTCGTGGTCGGTCGGCTCCCTCGAGGCGCGTGGGCTCGACCTGGCCTGGACCGAGGGTGGCCGGCTGCGCGTCCCGGATCTCACGGGGCTCGGGCTGCGGGACGTCCTGGTCCTGTTCGAGGACTCGGGCCTCGAGCTCTCCCTGCAGGGGCACGGCCGCGCCGTCGCCCAGCTCCCCGCCGCGGGCAGCGCCGTGCTGCCGGGCGAACGGGTGGAGGTGTCGTTCCAATGACCCCCGCCCCTACCTCTCTCTATTGTGTTGTCCTCCGCACTCCGCGGTCCCTTCCCCCCACCGGCACCAGGGTGGGAGACCAGGACGATCGCGGCCCCCAGGGCGAACCCTCCCGGGTCTCGTCCGTTGGCCTCCGGGCGCGGCGCGCCCTCTCCAAGGCGGTCCCCTCGCTGCGGTCCATTCCCAGGGCCCACACCGCCTGCGCCGTCCGTCCCGAGCCAGGGGCCCAGAACCTGCTCTCCGCTGCCCACGTCCTAGGCTGCCCGCTGCGCGCTGACGGTCCTGACGCTCCCACCCTGGTCGCCCCTCCTGTCGCCGGTTCGCCGGCGGCAGGAGGTCCCCCCTCCCCTCTCCTGGGCGCTTCCGCGGCTCGACCGCTCCCTTCCAGTCCTTCTCTCCTTCGCTCTCCAGCCGTGAAGCGCCCTGCCTTTCCCCGCCACCGGGGAGCCAGCCCGCTTCGTTGAAGCTCGCCGGCTCCCTCACCTCCCCACCCGCCGCGCCATTCCTCCCTCCACCGTTCCCCCCCCGACACCCCCTGTCACCTTGCCCCCCCACCGTCGCGTTGAAGACCTGGCTGAGCTGTGGGCCAGGGTCGAGCCCCCCCGAGGGGCGGAGAGTACGGGCTCTCCGCCCCGCGGGGTCCTCGTGCGTGGTGAGCTGGATCGCCCGGCGCACGGGCTGACCATCGACTCGCGGGCAGTGGAGCCAGGGTGGATCTTCGTGGCCCTGCCAGGGCGCCGGGTGGACGGTCACCGCTTCGTGCCCGGCCTGTCCCAGGCGGCGGCCGTGGTGGTCGAGCGCGATGTGGAGGCCCCGGCCGGCGTGACCGTGCTGCGCTTCCCGAACACCCGCAAGGCCCTGCCCCACCTCGCCGCGGCCTTCCACGGTTTCCCCGGCGAGCGCGTCGGAGTCGGCGGGGTCACAGGTACGAACGGTAAAACCACGGTGACCTTCCTGGCCGCCGCCGCCCTCGATGCCGCCGGGCGCCGCTGCGGTGTGGTAGGCACCACGGGCAACCTCTCGGGCGGCGCCGGCCTCGACGAGGAGGCCCTCGCCGGGCGCGGCGTGCTCGCCCACCACCACACGACCCCCGAGGCCCACCTGCTGCAGGCCCTGCTGGCGCGCATGGCGGACGAGGGCTGTGATGACGTGCTGATGGAGGTCAGCAGCATCGGGCTCGACGCTTTCCGCGCCGACGCCATCCCCTATCGGGTGGCGGGCTACACCAACCTCACCCGCGATCATCTCGACTACCACGGTGACATGGAGCGCTACGCCCGGGCCAAGCAGCGCCTCTTCCACGAGCTGCTCCCCGCCGATGGGCTGGCGGTCCTCAACCGCGACGATCCTGCCTGGGAGCGCTTCCGGCCAGCGCATGCCCGCACCTGGACCTACGGGATCGAGCGCGGGGATCTGCGGGTGGCCGAACTGCACCTGGGCGCCGGCGGCACCCGGGCCCGGGTCCACACCCCGCTCGGGTCGGGCCATCTCGCGCTGCCTCTCGTGGGCCGCCACAACCTGTCCAACGGCCTGTGCGCCCTCGGCATGGCCCTGGGCCTGGGCGCGCCGCTGGAAGCCGCGCTCGCCGGCCTCGCCCGGTCCCGTGGCGCGCCGGGTCGGCTGGAGCCCGTGCCCCACGCCGCCGGTGCGCGCGTGTTCGTGGACTTCGCCCACACCCCCGACGCCCTGGAGCGGGTGCTGGCCTGCCTGGCGGAGCTGCGCGGCGGCCGGCTGCTGACCGTCTTCGGCTGCGGCGGCGACCGGGACCCCGGCAAGCGCGCGCCCATGGGGGCGGCGGCCCGCGCGGGGTCCGACCTGGTGTTCGTCACCTCCGACAACCCCCGCTCCGAGCCGCCGCTGGCCATCATCGAGCAGATCCTCGCGGGCATCCCCGACGCCGGCCGCGACGCCGGGGTGGTGGTGGAGCCCGATCGGGCCGCGGCCATCCGCCTGGCCCTGCGCGAGGCTGGCCCGGAGGACATCGTCCTGCTGGCCGGCAAGGGCCACGAGACCACCCAGGAGCTGGCGGATCGGGTGATCCCCTTCGACGACCGCGTGGTGGCGCGAGCCATCCTGGAGGAGGCGCCGTGAGGTACGACGGCAGCAGCATCGCGCGGCACACGGGCGGGCGCCTGCTCGCCGACGGCCCAGCCGGGCCCGTCACCACGGACAGCCGCGCCCTGACCCCGGGCGCCTGGTTCGTGGCGCTGGTGGGCGAGCGCTTCGACGGGCACCGCTTCCTGGCCCAGGCACGGGAGGCCGGCTGCGCGGGCGCGGTGGTCTCGGCCGAGGCGCCCGAGGGATGGGACCGGGGCCTCGTGCGGGTGGGCGACACCCTGCGCGCGCTGCAGGACATCGCCGCCGCCAGCCGCGACGCATTCAACGGGCCGGTCGTGGGTATCACCGGCAGCGTGGGCAAGACCACCACCCGCGCGCTGGCCGCCCTCGCGCTCGGCCCGGGAGAGCGGGTCCACGCCACGGCGGGCAACCTCAACAACCACGTGGGCCTGCCCCTGACCCTGCTGGCGCGGCCGGAGGACTGCACCCTGCTCGTGCTCGAGATGGGCATGAACGCCGCCGGCGAGATCGCGCTCCTGCAGCGGATCGGTCGGCCGGACGTGCGCCTGATCACCAACGTCGCCCCGGCCCACCTGGAGGGCCTCGGCAGCCTGGAGGGGGTGGCGCGGGCCAAGGGTGAGCTGTTCGACGGCGCTCGCGCAGGGGACGTGTTGTGCGTCAACGCGGACGACCCCCGCGTCGCGGTCCTGCCCCACCCCCCCGGCGTGCAGGCGCTGCGCTATGGTCGGTCGCAGGGCTGCGACCTCCGGTTGCTCGACGTAGGCGTCGCGGGGGGAGGGGCGCCCGGCCAGCCCCCCTGGGTGCGCTACACGGTGGCCGCAGGCGATGGGCGGCACCACGGGCGCGTGCCGGGCCCCGGGCTGCACATGGCCCAGAACGCCATCGCGGCCCTGGCCACGGTCCTGGCCCTCGGGCGCCCCCTGGGCCCCGCCATGGAGGCCATGGAGGCCTACGCCCCGGTGGGCTTGCGGATGCGGCTCCAGGCCCTGCCCGGTGGCATCACCGTGCTCAACGACGCCTACAACGCCAACCCTGCCAGCATGGAGGCCGCCCTGGCCACCCTGCGCTCCCTGCCCGCGGCGCGACGGATCGCGCTGCTCGGAGACATGCTGGAGCTCGGGCCCACCGAGATCGCCCTGCACCGCGCCCTGATCGAGGGCGCCCTGGACGGCGGGATCGACCTGCTGGGCGTCTGCGGGCCGCGCATGACCGCCGCGGCCGGTGGCCTCGGGGGGGCGGTGCTGGCTGCCCCGGACGCCGAATCCCTGGCGCTGGCGGTGGCTCCGCTGCTGGCTCCGGGGGACCTCGTGCTGGTCAAGGGCAGCCGTGGCACGGCCATGGAACGGATCTTGCGAACGCTCGGTGACGGGTAGGCATCATGTTCTTCTTCCTCTACGAAAAGCTCGGCGCCGACAGCACGGTCCTCAACGTGCTGCGCTACACCACGTTCCGCGCGGCCTGGGGCATGATGACCGCCCTGGCCGTGTGCTACTTCGCCTATCCGCGCTTCATCACCTGGATGCGGCAGCGGAGGATGGAGCAGATCATCCGCGCGGACGGGCCCCAGGAGCACCTGGAGAACAAGGTGGGGACCCCGACCATGGGCGGCGCGGTGATGATCCTGGGCATCGCCGCCTCGGTCCTGTTGTGGGCCCGGCTCGATCAGCCGCTGGTGTGGATGGCCCTCGCGATCCTGCTCGGCTACGGCGCCATCGGCTTCGTGGACGACTGGAAGAAGGTGATGCAGCGCTCCTCGGCTGGCCTGGCCGGGCGCTGGAAGCTGGTGTGGCAGTTCGCCCTCGGGGCGGCCGTGATGGGCCTCGGCTACACCGTCGGCGTGGTCGAGCCCTCCCTGGCGCTGCCCTTCTTCAAGGGGGCGGTGCTGCACTTCGGCGCCCTGTGGGAGGGCGCGCCCGCCTCCCTGGGCTGGTTTTACATCGCCTTCGCCGTCTTCGTGCTCGTCTCCATGTCCAACGCGGTGAACCTGACCGATGGCCTCGACGGCCTGGCCATCGGGCCGATCATGACCTGCGCGGCCACCTACGCCCTGCTGGCCTACGTCACCGGCGTGCCGAGCTTCGCCGCCTACCTGCAGCTGCCGTACGTCGAGGGCTCCTCCGAGCTGGCGGTGGTGGCCGTCACCATCGTGGGCGCCGGGCTCGGCTTCCTCTGGTACAACACCTACCCGGCCCAGGTCTTCATGGGGGACGTGGGCTCCCTCTCGCTGGGCGGCCTGCTGGGCGTCCTGGCCATCCTCACCAAGCACGAGCTGCTGGTGGTGCTGGTGGGCGGGATCTTCGTGCTGGAGGCCGTCAGCGTCGTGCTGCAGGTCGGCAGCTACAAGCTCACGGGCAAGCGCATCTTCGCCATGGCCCCCATCCACCACCACTACGAGAAGCGGGGGTGGTCCGAGCCCAAGATCATCGTGCGGTTCTGGATCATCTCCATCCTGCTCGCCCTGGTCGCGCTGACCACCATCAAGCTCAGGTGATCCCGTGACCGCGCCTCCCTCCTCCCTGCACCTGCAAGGCCGCCGCGTCCTCGTGGTCGGCCTGGCCCGCTCGGGCCGTGCGGCCGCGGCGCTGTGCCGCGACGAGGGCGCCCGGGTGACCTGCACGGACCTGCGCCCCGGGATCGAGGCGGTGCCCGGCTGCCGCATGGTGCTGGGCGCCCACCCGCGCGAGGAGTTCCTGGAGGCCGACCTCGTCGTGCTGTCGCCCGGTGTGCCCGCGACCCAGCCGGACCTGCAGGCGGCGGTGGCCGCCGGCGTGCCGGTGGTGGGTGAGCTGGCCCTGGCCGCCGAGCGCCTGTGCGCGCCGATCCTGGCGGTCAGCGGCACCAACGGCAAGAGCACCGTGACCCACTTCACCGGCCAGCTGTTGTCCGGCGCTGGTTCGCGGGCCTTCGTGGGCGGCAACATCGGGCGTCCCCTGAGCGAGGCGGTCGCCCTGGGGCCCTGGGACCACGTGGTGGCCGAGGTCTCCTCCTACCAGCTCGAGTGGCCCGGCCGTCTCACCCCCGCGGCGGCCTGCATCCTCAACCTGACCCCGGATCACCTGGGCCGCCACGGCACCATGGAGGTCTACGGGGCCACCAAGTGCCGGCTGTTCGACCGCATGGGGCCCGCTGCGGCGGCCCTCCTGCCATGGGGGGATGCCCTGCTCGCGCGCCTGGCCGAGGGGCGCGGTGGAGCCCGGCGCTGGATCGGCGAGCGCCCGGGGGTCTGGATCGAGGGCGCCGACTGCCTGTGGGATGCGGGCGACGGCGCGCCGCGGCGGGTGTCGCTGGCGGGCTTCCGCGTGCCCGGCGCCCACAACCGCTGGAACGCGGCGGTGGCCTTGGCCCTCGCGCTGGCGGTGGGCGTCCCCGCGGAGGCCCTGGACCCGGCCACCCTCTCCGCTCTGGCCCACCGCATGGAGGTGGTGGCCGAGCGCGACGGGGTCACCTGGATCAATGACTCCAAGGCCACCAACGTGGCCGCAGCCCTCACCGGGCTCGCGGGGCTGGGGCGCCCGGCCATCGCGCTGCTCGGGGGTGACGGCAAGGATGGAGAGGACTACGGGCTGCTGGCGGGCGCGCTGGGCGATTCCCCCGCCGTGATCTGCTTCGGGCGCTCGGGTGACACCATCGCCGCGGCGCTCTCCTCCCTGCGGCCGCACCGGGTCGGGACCATGGCAGAAGCCGTGGCCGTGGCGCGGCGCCTGGCGGGGCCCGGCGCCGCCGTGGTGCTCTCCCCCGCCTGCGCCTCTTTCGACGAGTTCCAGAATTTCGAGCATCGGGGCGATGTCTTCCGCGCCCTGGCCCTGGAGTCGGCATGAACACGAACCCCCGTGACGCCACCCGCCCCGCGCAACCCACCCTGTGGCCGCTCCTGGTCCGCCTCGTCATGGGCGAGGAGAGCCCCGCGCAGCCCGCCGACGAGGGCCCCCGCGGCCCCGTGGACCGGGCGCTCGTGCTCGTGGTCCTGGGCTTGACCCTGTTCGGGCTCGTGATGGTGTTCTCGGCCTCCGCCATCGACGCGGTGGAGTCCACCGGCAGCCCCTACTACTTCCTGGAGCGGCAGGCCGCGGCGGCCGTGCTGGGCTTGGCCGGCCTCGTCCTCTTCGCGCGCACCCCCTCCCATCGCCTGGGGCGGGTGGGGCTGGTGATGTTCGTGGCCTGCGCGGTGGGTCTGCTGGCGGTCGTCGTCCCCGGCCTCGGGCATCGCGCCAACGGTGCGGCTCGCTGGCTGGCCTTCGGCAGCCTCAGGCTGCAGCCGTCCGAGTTCATGAAGCTGGCCCTGCTGCTGGTGGTGGCCGAGCGCGTCAACCGCTACCCGGCCGGGCTCGCGGATCCGCGCCGCGCCGCGCTGCCGATCATGGCCCTGACCCTCCCGGTGCTGCTCGTGGTGGTCCTGCAGCCCGACTTCGGCACCACCGCCATTCTCGCCGTCACGGTGGGCCTCGTGCTGTTCCTCGGGGGGGTGTCCCTGCGCTGGGCGGGTGTCCTGTGCGGCATCGGCGTCGCGGCGGGGCTGCCCTTCGTGCTGCTCAACACCTACCGCCTCGATCGCGTGGCCTCCTGGCTCGACCCCTGGGAGAACTTCGCCAAAGGTGGGTACCAGGTGATCATGGGTTGGGTGGCCCTGCACCACGGCGGCCTGTGGGGGCAGGGGCTCGGGCAGGCCATGTCGAGCCAGAAGTGGTTGCCCTTCGCCCACACCGATTTCATCGCCGCCGTCACCGGCGAGGAGCTCGGGTTCGTCGTGGTGGCCATGCTGCTGGGCGCCTACGGGGTGCTCATCTGGCGCGGCGCGTGCATCGCTGCCCGCTCTCGCACCTATTTCGGTACCCTCGTGGCTGGCGCCGTGACCCTGATCCTGGGAATCCAGACCCTCTTCAACCTGGGGGTAATCCTCGGGTTCGTGCCCCCCAAGGGGCTCGTGCTGCCCTTCATGAGCTACGGCGCCTCGGCCCTGGTGGCCCACCTGTGGAGCGTCGGGGTGCTGCTGTCCATCTCCACCGAGCAGGAGGCGCCTGCCCCGGTCGGCGCTGACGGTGGCTCCGGGCGTGGGCGGCTCATCCCGGTCCAGATCGGGGCGGGCATGGCCCGCTGGGGACGCCTGGCGCGCGCCACGGCCCTGCGCAGGAGCACGTCGTGACGGAGATGTTCCGCGGCCGGGTGCGCCGCATCCACCTGGTGGGCGTCGGCGGGACCGGGATGAACGGCATCGCAGAGGTGCTGCTGAGCCTGGGCTTCGCCGTCTCCGGGAGCGACCTGCGCGCGGGCGAGGTGTGCGCGCGCCTGGGCAGCCTGGGGGTCGAGGTCCACCACGGGCACGCCGCCGAGCACGTCGTCGGCGCGGACGTGGTGGTGCGCTCCACGGCTGTGCGGGCGGACAACGTGGAGATCGAGGCCGCGGTCGCCCGAGGCATCCCCGTCATCCGGCGCGCCGAGATGCTCGCCGAGCTGATGCGGATGAAGCACGGCCTGGCCGTCGCCGGCACCCACGGCAAGACCACGGTCACCTCCATGCTGGCCACCTGCCTGCACGGCGCCGACCTCGATCCGACGGTCATCATCGGCGGTCGCCTCGACCGCCTCGGGGCCAGCGCGAGGGTCGGGGCGGGGCCCCACCTGGTGGCGGAGGCCGACGAGAGCGACGGCTCGTTCATGCTCCTGGCCCCCACCCTCGCGGTCGTGACCAACATCGAGCCCGAGCACCTCGACCACTACGGCAGCTTCGAGGCCCTGGTGGAGACCTTCGTGGAGTTCGCCAACAAGGTGCCCTTCTACGGCTGCACCGTGATCTGCCTCGACGACCCGGTGGCGCGCGAGCTCCTGCCGCGCATCCGGCGGCGGGTGGTGACCTACGGCCTCTCGGGGCAGGCCGACCTGCGGGCCGAGGAGCTCGGCTACTCGGCCTTCGAGAGCCGCTTCGCGGTCTGGCGCGGCGCGGAGCGCCTGGGCGAGGTCTGCCTCGGGATGCCCGGGGTGCACAACGTGCGCAACGCGGTGGCGGCCATCGCCGCGGCCATGGAGCTGGACATCCCCTTCGGCGTGGCCGCGGGTGCCCTGGAGGGCTTCACGGGCGTGCAGCGGCGCTTCACCCTGCGCGGCGAGGCCGCCGGCCGCATGGTGGTGGACGACTATGGCCACCACCCCTCCGAGATCGCGGCCACCCTGGCCGCGGCCCGCCGCGGCTTCCCGGAGCGGCGCCTGGTGGCGGTGTTCCAACCCCACCGCTTCTCACGCGTCGCGCAGCTTCAGGCGGAGTTTGCGCGCTGCTTCGACCCCGCCGACGAGGTCCTGGTCTGCCCCATCTACCGCGCGGGGGAGGAGCCGATCCCGGGCGTAGACCACTTCGCGCTGGCCGCGGCCATGCGGGCCCGTGGGCACCGGGCGGCGCTGCCGATGGCGGATCTGGACGCGGCGGTCGAGCACCTGCTGCAGCGAGGCGGTCCCGGCGACCTGGTGGTGACCCTGGGGGCGGGGGACGTGAACCGGGTCTGCGCGGTGTTGCTGGAGCGGCTCGGTGGCCAGCAGGGCTGAGGTCCTCGCCGCCCTGGCGGCCCTGCCCGGCGTGACCGTCCGGGAGGAGGAGCCCGTGGCGCGGCACGGCGCCCTGCGCATCGGCGGTGGGGTGGAGATCTATGTGGTCGTGCACGATGTCTCCGCCCTGGAGGCGGCCGCCGCGGCGTTGCGGTCGGTGCGCGCGACCTTCCGCCTGGTGCAGCCCCTGAGCGACGCCTTCGCCCGCGATGCCGGGCTGGCTGGCGTGCTGCTGCGCCTGGGGCCAGCCTTCGGCGAGGTGTCGGTCGGGCCCGAGGGGACCCGCGCCGGCGCGGACGCCCCCCTGGCCGCCATCGGGATCGCCGCGCACCAGATCGAGCCCTGGGCCGCGCTGCGCGCCTGGCCGGGCACGCTCGGGGCCTGGTGCCAGGAGCTCGCCCCCGAGGTCTGGGGCCAGCTTTTCGAGCGGGTCGAGCTCCTGACGGGGCGCGGCGTGCGCACCCTGGTGGGCGAGGCTGTGGCGAGCGCCCCGCGCTCCGCGCTGCTGCTCGGCGGGTGCCTGCGGACCCCCCCGCTCGGATCGTTGCCGGCTCCGCCACCATGGCCCGGCTCCCTGTTCGCGCCGGATCCGGACGTGGCGGCCGCCCTGGCCCGCAGCAGCTTGCCGGGTGTCCGCCTCAGGCGCATGCGTCTGGCCGCGGAGCAGGTCGGCGTGGTCACCAACCTGGGCGGCGGCACCGCCCGGGATCTCGACCTGCTGGCCAAGCTGGCCCAGGAGCGTCTCTCCCGCGACGCCGGGCTGGAGGTGCAGACACGGCTCCTGCCCCTCGGTCGCCCCCCGTCCACCCACCCGTCCCCGGAGGAGTCCCCATGAGTGGAACAAGCCAAGCAATGGTCGTGCGCCCCGGCGCGCGGGTCGCTGTGCTGCTGGGTGGCATGTCCGCCGAGCGGGACATCTCCCTCAAGAGCGGCAAGGCCGTGGCCGGCGCGCTGCGGCGCCGGTGCTGGGACACCGTCGAGATCGACGTGGGGCCCGACCTGCCGGAGCGGTTGCGCGCCGAGGACATCGACGTCGCCTGGATCGCGCTGCACGGGCGCTACGGCGAGGACGGCTGCGTCCAGGGCCTGCTGGAGATCATGGGCATCCCCTACACGGGGTCGGGTGCCGCGGCCTCGGCGGTGGCCATGGACAAGCTGCTCACCAAGAAGGTGCTGGCCGGCAGCGACCTGGCGCTCGCGGAGCAGTGGGTGCTGGGTCCCGGCGATGCCATCCCCGCCGGTCTGCCCCTGCCGCTGGTGGCCAAGACCCCCACGGGGGGCTCCACCCTCGGCATCAGCTTCTGCCACACCCCGGAGGAGCTGCGCGCGGGGGTGGCCGACTGCCGACGCCACGGCGAGACCGTGCTGCTGGAGCGCTTCGTCACGGGCGACGAGATCACCGTGGCCGTGCTCGATGGGCAGGCCCTGCCGGTGGTCGCCATCCGGCCCGAGGGCGGGGTCTTCGACTTCGAGGCCAAGTACCAGAAGGGCAAGACCCGCTACATCGTGCCGGCCGACGTCCCCGCCGTGGCGGCCGCCCGCGCCCAGCGCGACGCCCTGACCGCCGTCACGGTCCTGGGCCTGGCCGGCGTCTGTCGCGCCGACTTCATCGTGGACCGCGACGGCGTCCCCTGGTTTCTCGAGGTCAACACCATCCCCGGCATGACCGAGACCAGCCTCTCCCCCATGGCCGCCGCCGAGGTCGGCATCTCCTTCGACGACCTGGTGGAGCGGGTCCTGATGGGCGCACGGCTGCACCTGCGCCCTGCGACCCCCTGAGGCGGTGGCCCGATCGGTCCGGCGCGCCACAGGCCGCGGGTGGTGCGGCGGATCGTGGAAAAAAACCACGCGGGGGCCGATTTCGGCCTTGGCCAGGCTCCTTCCTCTCGGCGCCTGCGCGATGTGTCGTGAAAGAAGGCCAACCAAGGGGCATTTCCAGGTCGCTTCCGAATGCCTGGGGGTCAGGCGGGGGCAACGCCCGGCCCGCTGTCAAGAGTTCCCGAAGCGCGCTGGCGACGCCAGAAAAAAAGGTCGCATTCGCCGCTTGTCAATACCACGGCATGGCGGTAGAACTGACACATCGGGTGTGTCGCGCCCTCCCCCTCGGGGTCGGTCCAACGACCCCAGCGCTCACCCCGCCTGCGTCCCCTCTGCTGCCCCCCCCGCCTTCTCCCCGAGTCCCCGTGGTCACCCCGCTCCTGGCTCCCCCCTCGCCGTGTCGGCGTTGGCGTACTGGCTGGCTCCTCGCCGGGGCCGCGTTGGTAGGGTTTGTCTGGGCGGGGGTGTACGCGCTGCGCGACGGCCGCTTCCGCGTGCGGCACGTGCTCGTGCAGAACGAGACCGTCCAGCCAGGCGATGCGGGGGCTGGCACGTTCCGCTCCCATGTCTCCGCCGTGGAGATCCGGCACCTGGCCAGCATCCAGTGGGACGCGGAGCTCTGGCAGGTGGATCTCGCCTCGGTCGTGCAGGGTGTCCTGAACCACCCCTGGGTCGCCGAAGTCGATGCCAGCCGCCGTTGGCCCGACACCGTCGTCATCCGGATCGTGGAGCACCGGCCCCAGCTGCTGCTCCAGCAGCAAGGCCTGTACTACGTGGACGCGCAGGGCGAGGTGTTCAAGCGCGCCCGGAGCAGCGACCTCGACTACCCGGTGCTCACCGGCCTGGCGGAGGGCGCGGTCGCGCGCCACCCCGAGGTGGCCCGTCGCGTCCTGCGTGATGCTGTCGCCCTGCTCGACACCGTGGACGCCTCGGGTGAGTTCACGCGTGCCGATCTGTCCGAGATCCACTTCGACGAGCATGAAGGCTTCACCCTCGTCTTGCGCAGCGGGGCCGAGCTCGCGCTGGGTTTCTCGGAGCCCGCCGAGCGGCTGGGTCGCCTGGCCCGGATGCGCGAGCGCGGCCTCGATCCCTCCCTGCCCAGCCGCGTGGACCTCGTCCCCGAGAGGATCGCGCTGGTCACCCCTCTCCCTCCCGTTTCCCCCCAGGGCCTGGACTGATCCCCCGGATCGGCACCCCTCCGGCCCCCTCCGCTCTCCCATCCCTCCAACAACATCCCACCACGCCGGGCCAGGGGCGGCACGGCACCCACGGAGACAGCGATGATCGAACTGGTCGAGAACGAGACGGTCGTCCCCGCGAAGATCAAGGTGATCGGCGTGGGCGGCGCAGGCAACAACGCCGTGAACACCATGATCAACGCCGGCCTGCAGGGGGTCGAGTTCATCGCGGTGAACACCGACTCCCAGGCTCTGCACAACTCGCGCGCCTCGCGCTGCTTCCAGCTCGGTGAGCAGCTCACGCGCGGGCTGGGCGCCGGCGCCAACCCCGAAGTGGGCCGCGAGGCCGCCCTCGAGGACCAGGATCGCCTGGCGGAGCTGGTCGCCGGGGCCGACATGGTGTTCATCACCGCCGGCATGGGCGGCGGCACGGGCACGGGCGCCGCGCCGGTCATCGCGCAGATCTGCCGCGAGGTGGGCGCGCTCACCGTGGCGGTGGTCACCCGCCCCTTCCGCTTCGAGGCCCGCAAGCGCCACAAGCAGGCCGACGAGGGCATCGAGAACCTCAAGAAGGTGGTGGACACCCTCATCACCATCCCCAACGAGCGCCTGATCAGCATCGCTTCAGAGCGCACCACCATGGTCGAGTCCTTCAAGATGGCCGACGAAGTCCTGCTGGCCGCGGTCAAGGGCGTGGCGGAGCTGATCTGCCACAACGGGCACGTCAACGTGGACTTCGCCGACGTCCGCACCATCATGGCGGGCAAGGGCGTGGCGCTGATGGGCGTCGGCCACGGCACGGGCGAGAACCGCACCGTCAACGCGGCCTACTCGGCCATCTCCAGCCCGCTGCTCGACGACGTGAGCATCGCCGGCGCCACCAGCGTGCTGATCAACATCACCGGCCCCTCCAGCCTGACCATGTACGAGATCAACGAGGCCAGCACCCTGATCCAGGAGGAGGTCCACGAGGACGCCAACGTGATCTGGGGTCTGGTGATCGACGACTCCATGGAGGACACCGCCCGCGTGACCGTCATCGCCACCGGCTTCCAGACCAACCAGGGCCGCGCGCGGCGTCCCTCGGTCGAGGACCGCATGGCGGTGCAGATGGGCGACCCCCGCGGCCGGCGGAGCAACTTCGGTGGGCGCGAGCTGGCCTCCGGGATCGAGATCAGCCACGACGACTACGACATCCCCACCTTCTTCAAGAACGCCGACTGATTCGTCAGGGGCCTCCCTCGGGAGTCACCTCGGAGGCGCCGGGCCCTGGCCCGGCGCCTGCTGGCGTTTCAGGAGGCAGGTCGGGATCGTCGGGCGCCGCGGCCGGGCGCACACCGGGTAGATCGGTGAGGTCGATGGCGTCGCGCGCCGCCGTCAGCCGGGCGACGACGGGGCCCTGGTAGCGCCACTCGCCGGCCTTGGCGATGCCGGTGTCGTAGTGGTTCCAGGCCTTCACCAGCAGGGTGGTGGCACGCTCCTGGAGCGCCGTTTCGTAGATGGCTCGTTGTTCTGGAGTCAGGTCCGGGGGGCGCGTGCTGGCGAGCAGGGCGTCGTGCAGGCTGGCGTAGCCATCGCCCAGAAGAAGAAGCCCCTCCAGGATCCAGTCGGGCTCTCCCAGGCGGGCGGCGGCCGCCACCTCCCGCTCGGCGGCGGCGACGCAACGGGCGCGCTCCTCGAGCGCGGCGACCACCGCCTTCTCCTTGCCCTGCAGGTCCTCGCGGGCGGCGGCCTCGAGCCAGACGCGGGCGAGGGTCACGTGGGCCTTGGCGCGCAGCCAGGTCACCTCGGTGCCGTCCGCGGCTCCCAGGGCCAGGGTCAACAGGCGCAAGCCGGCCCGCTCCCGCCCCGAGCGCACCAGGGAGATGCCGCGCTGCAGGTCCAGGGTCAGGCGGTCGTGGAAGCTGAGCCCGATGGCGGTCGAGACGCGCGCCAGGCTCTTGAGCGCCTCCCGGTGCCGGCCGAGATCCTCCAGGCACAGGGCCCGGCGGAACCAGCCATCCTGGGCGACGGGGGTGCCGGGGTACTCCCGGACGAGCGCGTCGTAGGCCGCCAGAGCCTCCGTCGGACGCTCCAGCCGATCGAGACAGAGCCCGCGCTGGTAGAGCGCGTCGGCGCGCTCGGGCGGGGGCGGCTGCTGGGCCAGGACCACCTCGAGGCGCGCCAGCGCCCCCGCCAGGTCACCCCGCAACCGGCGATCGGCGGCGGCCTCCAGGATCTGGCCGTTGGTCAGGCCACAGATGTCGGCCAGATCAGGGCTGCCCGTGAGGACCACCGGCTCCAGGGCGAGGGTCGGGGGCCGGTGGGGCGCGCAGGAGATGGCCAGGGCGAGCAGCGGGGCAGCGAACATCGGATCTCCTCGGCAGGTGAGGGGAGCGACCACGGGAAGCCAGGGGTGGTTCCCTCGACGGGAGAACGCGACAGTATCTTGATAGTCTCTCCACGACCCGATCCCCGGATCTGCGCTGGTGAGCACGGAGAAGAGCGAGAGCAGGCGCCGGCTCCGCGTGGTGCTGGTGCGCTGGCCCCCCGGAGGCAACGCCGCCCTGGCGCGGGTCCTGCCGCGGCGCCATGTCCCGCGGCGTGACGCCCTGCCGGTGGTGGTGCGTGTCACCGAGGACCGCGCCAAGGCCGAGGAGACCGCGGCGCGGCTGGAGGGCGCCGGTGCCGGGGTGGTGGTGCTGGAGGAGTTTGCCCACGTCCCGGTGGTGTGCGCCGAGCACCCCCCCGAGCTCGTGCGCGCCTCCTGCCGTCGCTGCGCGGCAGACCTCTGCGCGGCCTGCATCCTGGACGCCGACGGCGAGCGTCTGTGCCGGCGCTGCGCGCGGGAGAGCGGCGCGCGCACGCAGCGCATCCACACCCGCCAGCTCTTCGTCGTCTTTCTCTTCTGCGCCTTCCTCTACCAGGTCTACGCCCTCTGGAAGCGTGACACCGATCTTCGGACCGGAGGCGAGACCATACCCGTAGCGCTGCTGCAGTTCGTCGCTCCCGGTGCCGAGGACGCGCCGGCGGTCCGCGGGCTCTCGGGGCTCGATCCCCGGCACTGGAGCGGCCCAACCTACGCGGACATCGCCTCGTTCTTCGATCGGGAGCGTGAGCGCTACACGGGGCACCGCGCCGCCACCCTGGCGCTGTCCGTGCGCGGCCCATGGGTTGAACAACCGCGCAGCCCCGTGCTGCCGGGTGAGGCCGACACCGCCTTCGGGCTGGGGCTGTCCGCCCTGCGCTACTCCTGGTTCTGGCGCCGTCTGGCGGTCCGCCATGGCGTGGACCTGCGGCGCTTCTCCCTGCGCCTCTTCGTCATCTTCACGGATCAGGCTGGGGACGAGGCGGCCAACTCGCGCGCCGCGCGCGGAGGGCACCTGGCGGTCAGCTACGTCTCCATCACCGACCCCAACCCGGCATACCCGGCCATCACCATCGCCCACGAGCTGTGCCACCTGCTGGGTTCCAGCGACAAGTACGGGCAGGACGGCCTCGCGGTCTACCCGCAGGGCTACGTCGAGCCGCACCTCGATCCCCTGTTCCCCCAGCGCTTCGGCGAGCTGATGGCCGTGGACATCCCGGTGGGACGAGAGCAGGAACGCGAGCCCACCTCCCTCGACCAGATCCGGATCGGCTTCCAGACCGCAGCCGAGATCGGATGGATCACCGAGGATCAGGCATCCTCTTTCTATCGCGGCGCCGGGCCCGACCCCGAGGCGCTGCTGCCCCCCATCGAGCAGCCCGAGGAGGCCCCCCCGCCGACCACGGCACCCACGGAGAACGACGCCGACGCGGTCGTCCCGGCGTGGGAATGAGTGGGTTGGGTGGCGGGTAGAATAGCTCCGAGTCAACTACCTTTGTGGTCGTCGCGTGACCTCCACGGCCCCTTGACAGGCACGAGCCGCCTCTCTAGAAGGCTGTCAGCCCTCCCCGCATCGCGGCATGCTCCCTCGCCGCACGCCCCCCCAATCCCCCCGCCCCTGGAGGCCCCATGTCGCGCGCCCGCGCTGTCACCGTGGCCCTGCTGCTCTCCCCCGCCCTGATGGCGAGTAAGTGCCACCCCGACGAAGTCCCCGTGGACGATGGTCCGACCGATCTCATCCCCCCCGAGGTCGAGCTGCAGGTGGTGTCCGTCGATCCCGCCCACGGCACCACGGGCACCCCCTTCGCGGCTCAGGTCTACGGCTCCGAGTTCCAGCAGGGCGCGCGGGTCGTCTTCGGAAACAGCCCCTCGCCGAGGGTGAACTACCACTCCGAGAACTCCCTCGAGGTCACCGTTCCCGCCCTGGAAGAAGGCTTCTACGACGTCACCGTCATCAACCCCGACGGCGAGCAGGCCGTGCTGCGGCGCGGGGTCACCATCTCGGGCGAGCTCATCGGCGCGAGCTGCCGGCACCTGGTGGTCTACTTCGACTTCAACAGCTACGACATCACCGGCGCTGGGCTGGGGGTCCTGAGCGGCCAGTCCGCGTGCCTGCGGGGCGCGCGCGGCAACCTGCGCGTCGAGGGCAACTGCGACGAGCGCGGCACCACCGAGTACAACCTCTCACTCGGCGACCGCCGGGCCCAGGCGGTCCAGCGGTGGCTCGTGGGGCAGGGCATCTCGCCCGCCCGCATCAGCACGGTCTCCTACGGCGAGGAGCGGCCCGCGGCCAGGGGCCACGACGAGGCCGCGTGGAGCCAGAACCGCCGGGTCGAGATCTTCCTCCAGGACTGATCCCACCTCCGGGAGCCCCGTCATGCGCACAAGCACGATGCTCGTCTTCCTTCTCCTGGCAGGCTGTGTCTGGGACCGCACGGGGCAATCCGCCTCTGAGGCCTGGCGTCGCGAGATGGCCATCCAGTCCACCCGCACCCAGAGCCTCCAGGCCGCCGTGGACGACGCCACCACCCGCATCGATCAGCTCGAGGAGGTCACCCGCGCGCGCGGTCAGGACGAGATCATGCGCATGGAGACGGTGGACCAGCTGCGCCAGGAGGTCGCGCGCCTGCGGGGCGACCTCGAGCTGCTGCAGCACGAAGCCGGCATCTCGGGCGACGCCATGACCAAACACCAGGAGGACGCCGAGTTCCGGCTCGCCTGGCTGGAGTCCCGCGCCGCCGCCCTGGAGAAGAACCTGGGGCTCAAGCCCCCCGCCCCACCCGTGCTGGCTGCGGCCGAGGAGCCCACCGGCGAGGTGGGCGAGGGTGGCGGAGAGCCCGTCGCGGGCGAAGAGGGCGCCGCCACCGAGCCTGGCGAGGAGCTCCCCCCCACCCCGGAGGAGCGGCGCGCGCGCGCCAAGGAGCACCAGCAGGCCGGGCGCAGCGCCCCGGCGCGGGCCATCCTGCAGCAGCTCATCACCTCCACCGAGGACACCACACAGCTCGGTGAGCTGCGCTACCTCGTGGGAGAGAGCCTCTTCAAGGAAGGCCAGTACCAGGCCGCCATCCTCGCCTTCCAGGAGGTCGTGGACAAGAGCGGCGACTCCGATCGCGCCCCCTGGGCCATGCTGCGCCAGGGTCAGAGCTTCGAAGCCCTGGGCCAGCGCGACAACGCGGGCCTGTTCTACGACGACGTCATCCGCCTCTACCCGCGCAGCAAGGCGGCCAAGGAAGCGAAGAACCTGAAGTCGCGCTAGGGCCGTCCGGTTAGAAGAGGTCCATGGCCTCCGCCCCCCTCATCATGGGCATCCTCAACGTCACCCCGGACTCCTTTCACGACGGGGGGCGCTACGCGCACCTCGATGCCGCCGTCGCCCAGGCCGGGCGGATGGTCGATGAAGGCGCCGACTGGATCGACGTGGGAGGGGAGTCCACCCGGCCCGGCGCGGCCGCGGTCGAGGCCGACGAGGAGCGGGCGCGGATCGTGCCCGTGATCAGTGCCTTGCGCGGGGCGTTCCCGCGGCTCTCCATCAGCGTGGACACCTCCAAGGCAGCCGTCGCCCGCGCCGCCCTCGAGGCCGGGGCGCGCGGCGTCAACGACGTCACCGCCCTCGCGGATCCAGGCATGGCCCCGCTGGCCGCGGCCTGGGGCTGCGAGCTCATGTTGATGCACATGCTGGGCAGCCCGCGCACCATGCAGCGCGATCCGTACTACGAGGACGTGCTGACCGAGGTGCGCGACTTCCTGCTCGCGCGGGTCGCGCGCGCGGAGGCCGCGGGGGTGACCCGCGCGCACATCTGGGTCGATCCCGGCATCGGCTTCGGCAAGACCCTGGCCCACAACCTGGCGCTCGTGCGCGGCCTGCCGGTGCTGGCGGCGACGGGGCTGCCCGTGCTGCTGGGGCCCTCGCGCAAGTCCTTCATCGGGCAGGCGCTGGATCTGCCCGTCACAGCCGAGCGGCTGGAGGGCTCCCTCGCCGTGGCCGCCGTCGCCACCTGGCTGGGTGTCGCCATGCTGCGGGTGCACGATGTCCAGGCCACCCGGCGCGCCGCCCGCATGGCCTGGGCGCTGCGGGGGGAGGGCGCGTGATCGGCGACTTCTTCTCGGCGATCTGGTGGACCGTGTCCACCATCCACTTCAACGATGTCGTCGACATCGGCATCCTCTCCTACGTCATCTACCGGTCGCTGCTGCTCCTGCGCGGCACCCGCGCCTTCCAGAGCCTGCTGGGGCTCGGTGCCCTGGTGCTGGTCTGGGCGCTGTCCGGGCCCCTGGCCCTCTACACCGTGCACTGGCTGCTGGGGGAGTTCTTCGGGCCGGTCATCCTGGCCGTCATCATCCTGTTCCAGGGTGACATCCGCGCTGCGCTGGCGAGGGCCGGGGGGCGGCTCTTCACCTCGTTCGGAGCCAAGGTCGAGACCTCCATGATCGAGGATCTCGTCCGCGTCTGCTTCGCGCTGGCCTCGCGGCGCATGGGGGCGCTCATCGCCATCCAGCGCAGCGCCGCGTTGGACGACTACGTGGAGCCCGCCCTGCGGCTCGACGCGCGGGTGAGCCAGGAGCTGCTGATGTCCGTCTTCCACCCCACCTCGCCCCTGCACGATGGCGCCGTGGTGGTCCAGGCCGGGCGGCTCTCCGCGGCCAAGGTGGTGCTGCCCCTGTCTCTCTCCAAGGATGTCAGCCGCTTCTTTGGCACGCGACACCGCGCAGCCCTGGGCCTCACCGAAGAGACCGACGCGGTGGTGCTGGTGGTCTCCGAGGAGCGCGGCATCGTCAGCCTGGCCATGTCCGGCGCGCTCACGCCCATGGGGGACATGAACGAGCTGCGGCAGCGCTTGCAGGAGATCTTCGCCACCAAGGGGGCCGAGTCGGCCGCCGCTGGCCGTGAGCTGGAGGACTGACCGTGGCTGCCCTGCCAACCCTCCTCCGGCGCCTGCCCCGGCTCGACTGGGCCTCCCTGATGCGCGGCGTGCAGGGGGCCTTCACCCGGAACTTCGGCTTCAAGGCCCTCGCCGTGCTCGTCGCCGTCGGCCTCTGGGCCTGGGGCCAGGGGGAGCAGGTCGTGGAGCAGCGAGCCCGCGTGCAGCTGGAGTGGACCCTGCCCGAGAACCTCGCCCTGGTGGGCGATGTCCCGGACTCCATCTCCCTGACCGCCAGCGGCTCCCAGGTGTTCGTGCGCAACCTGCGCGATGCCCACCTGCGCATCCGCGTGGACCTCTCCGACGCGGGCAAGGGCGCGCAGGTCGTGGAGTTCGAGGAACGCCGCATCGAGAACCTCCCCCAGAACCTCCACGTGGTCGGGATCTCGCCCACGCGCATCGAGTTCGAGCTGGACGAGAAGGTCAACAAGCGGGTCAAGCTCACGCCCGTCACCCAGGGCGAGCCGGCCGAGGGCTACCGCCTGCTCGATGTCTCCGTCGAGCCCACCACCGTCGAGGTGCTCGGCGCGGCCAGCACGTTGGTCGGGATGGACGAGGTGCCCACCTCGGTGGTCAACGTGGCGGGTCTGCAGGCTTCCGCCAGGCGTGAGGTCCTGCTCGGGCGGATCCCGGGCGGCGTCACGCGCGTGGACGATGTCCCCATCGTGGTGAACGTCGAGGTGGAGTCGTTGTCTCGGACCCAGGCCTTCGACGGGGTCCCGGTGGTGATCCGTAGCCACGGCTGGGCCACCACCATCGAGACGGTCGCGGTGGCCGTGAGCGGGCCGGTGGCGGACGTCTCTTCCCTGAAGGTCGGTGATCTCACCGTGGTGGTCACGGTCGGCCCCGACGTCGCGCCGGGGCCGGTGGACGCCACCCAGAACGGCAGTCCGGTCGGCTTCCAGGTCGTGATGCCCTACGCCGATCGCCTGACCGCGACCAAGGTGGCGCCGAGCCGAATCCCGCTGATCCCGGTGGAGTGAGCACGGCGGCCGTGTTGGAGGCGAGCGTGACAGCGAGGCTGGAATTCGGGACGGACGGGATCCGGGGGCGCGCCGGCACGTTCCCCATCGATGGGGCCACGGCCTGGGTGATCGGGCGGGTGGTGGGCCGTGATGGGCGGGTCCTGCTGGCCGCCGACCCGCGCCTCAGCAGCCCCTGGCTGGTGGCCGCGGTGGCGGCGGGCGTGCGCGCCGCCGGCGGTGAGGCCGAGTCCGTGGGCGTACTGCCCACCCCGGCGCTGTCGGCCCTGCTGGCCGCGGGCTGGGGGGCGCGCGGCGTGATGGTCACCGCCAGCCACAACCCGGCCGCCGACAACGGCCTCAAGGTGCTGTCCGCCGATGGTCACAAGCTCGGCGACGACGCTCAGGCGGCCCTGCAGGCGGCCCTGAACATCGAGCTCGCCCGCGGTCGAGCCCCGGCGGAGCTGCCCGCCACCGAGCGAGCCCCGCGGGCGGCCGAGGCCCGCGCAGCCTACCTCGCCGCTCTCGCCGCGCGCCTGCCCCAGGGGCCCTGGCTCGCGGGCCAACGGATCGCGCTCGACGCCGGCTTCGGCGCCGGCGGCCCCACCGCGGCCGCCCTGCTGGCCTCCTTCGGCGCCGAGGTCGCGCCCATGGGCTGCGAGCCAGACGGCGCACGCATCAACCACGGCTGCGGGGCCCTGCACCCGGAGGCGCTGGCCGCCCGTGTGCGCGAGGTGGGCGCGGTCGCCGGGATCGCCCTGGACGGTGACGCCGACCGCTGCATCCTCGTCACCGGCGGCGGGCGTGTCCTGGACGGCGATGCCCTGTTGTTCCTGCTGGCGGCGCCGCCGGCGGCCGTGGGCACCATCATGTCCGGGGCTGGCCTGGAGGAAGGCCTGAAGGCTCGCGGCATCGAGCTGATCCGCACCCCCGTCGGCGACCGCTTCGTGGACGCCGCGGTGCACGCCCGGGGGTTGGCCGCGGGCGCGGAGTCCTCCGGGCACGTCTGCATCGCCGGCGGTCTGCCCACCGCCGACGGCACCCTGACCGGCCTGACCGTGTTGGCCGGCGGGCTCGACCTCGACGCGCGTCTGGCCGGCTACACGCCCTGGCCCCGGGCCCAGCTCGAGGTGCCCGCCGGCCGCCGCCTGCCCGTCGACAGCCCCGCGCTGGCCGCGGCCAGCGATGCCGCCCTGGCCGCGCTCGGC
>JBDRKM010000190.1:0-45588 GCA_043814015.1 Pseudomonadota bacterium | reverse complement strand
ATTGAGGTATGGCCTGGTAGATAGTCAGTTTCTCCGTGCGGCTAGGGATGTACACCTGAACGCCGGCGGCCTACCGGCCCGCCGCACGGTTTTTTGGACTTTAGGCACCAGAAAGGCACTGGAGATGGAACCTCAGCCGCTATCACGAGACGAGGCGAAGGCATTACTTTCCGCCTGTCCCAACACGACGACGGGCATTCGGGACCGGGCGGTGCTGGTGACGCTTTACCGTGGAGGGACGCGGATCACGGCGACATTGAAGCTCCGTCCTTCGGACATTGACTGGGCCCGGAAGTTGATCTCCGTCCACGACGACAAGGGTGGTAAGGGTCGGACGGTGGTATTGGACGACGGCGCGATGGCCATTCTTCGTTCGTGGTCTGAGCGTCGGAAGTCTCTGGGGATCAACGGTCACCATCCGTTTTTCTGTGCGACGAACAAGCAGGCGCTCGGGAAGCCTCTCACATCGAGCCACTTCCGAAACATCATCGGTCGGCTGCGATCGCGAGCGGGGATCGAGAAGCGGGTGCATCTTCACGGCTTGCGTCACACGGCGGCGTCGGAGTTACTGGAGGAGGGCTTCGATCTGGCGACGATAGCGAGCCAGTTGGGGCACGCCCACACTTCGACGACGAGCCGGTACTTGCACCGGTTGCGTCCGGACCTGATGGATAGCAGATTGAAGGAGCGAGCATGGTGATGTTTCAACGATTCCTGCGATGGCTGCTTTTCCTTCTTCGCAACGGCTTCCGCAAGCCAGAGTATCCATTTCGGGACGATTTCCGCGATTGCGCAGCCCCCCGAGCGGGAAGAAGGCACGCGCCAGGCGCTCCCGCCCGAGGGCGAAGAGGAAATAGCTCTGGTCTTTGTTGGCGTCGCAGCCGCGCAGCAGGGCCCACTCCCCGCCCCGCTCCGCGCGCCGCGCGTAGTGCCCGGTGGCCACGCCCTCGGCCCCGAGCCGCAGCGCCTCGTCGAGCAGCAGCCCGAACTTGATGGCGCGGTTGCAGCGCGGGCAGGGGCTGGGGGTGCGGCCGGCGGCGTAGGCGCGCCACGCGGGCGCTAGGACCGACGCCGCGAAGGCCGCCGATGCGTCCACGACCATATGGGGAAACCCAAGCTTGGAAGCCACCGCGCTGGCCTGTTCCGCGGCCTCCGGGGCCCCGCCGAGGGCGTCCCCGGCGGCGCTCTCGGGCCCCACCATCCTCAGCGTCACGCCGAGCAGGTCCCAACCATCTTCCAAGAGCAGCGCGGCGGCCACGGAGGAGTCCACGCCCCCGCTCATGGCCACCACGATCTTGCCGCGCGCGCCCATCAGATCGCCCCCGCGCGCCGCGCGCCGCGGCCATGACGCGCGCCCCCAGGAGGGCTCGACCATGCGGAGATCCGCTCGGCGACGGAAAAATGTGTCAAGGATGTCAAGGAAACGGGAGCGGCTGGGCGCACGATGTGCCAGAATGCGTGCACTCGGCGGATGCGGGAAGCCGCTGAAGCTCCACCTTGACGACTCCAACGCGATGACCACGGGTGTTCTGCCGCCATGACTACAACATACCTCTCTGTCCTCTCCTTCGGTGTCGTGTCCTTCCTCGCGGTGGGGTGTGGCGGCGACTACGAGTTCAACACCGTCAAGAGTCGGGCCGTCGTCAGCCCGGAGATGGTGGACCTCAACGGTGTGGCCGTGGGGTCCCACAACGAGTTCACCGTGAAGGTCGCCTGCACCAAGGGGACCGTCAAGGTGGTCTCGGTCGACGTGCAGAATGTCGACGGCGACTACTTCACGTTCACGGGTGACCTCGACGAGGAGGTGGAGATCGTCGCCGGCGGCGAGGACGACGAGCTGGAGCTGACCTTCACGTACGATCCACTCCAGGAGGGCTGGCACTGGGCCAACATCACGGTCTGGACGGACGAAGAGGATGACAACCAGCACATGGTGGACGTCCGGGCCGAGGCCGCCACGGCCACCGCCTGGGTCAGCCCCACCATCGTGGACTTCGGCCCCGTGCTGGTGGGTGAGTCGCCCTCGGGCTCGGTCACCGTCGAGAACACCTGCTCCCTCGATCTCGAGGTGGTCTCGGTCGAGGGGCTCGGCGCGCCCTTCGCGCTGCAGACCGCCCTGCCCGCCACCATCTTTGGCGGTGGCAGCCTCGACCTCGACATCCTCTTCGCGCCGGAAGACCTGGAGGAGGCCTCCACCTCCATGGTCATCACCATGGACGTCCCGGTGGATCACGCCGAGGTCAAGGTGCGCGGCAACGCCTGCTCCACCGCCACCGGCGATCTGTACGATCAGGACGGCGATGGCTACGGCTGGTGCGGCGGCGACTGCGACGACCGCGACGAAGACGTCCACCCGGGCGCCACCGAGGCCCAGGACGGCATCGACAACGACTGCGACGGCGTCACCGACGAGGGCACGGCGGGCTTCGACGACGACGGCGACGGCTTCTCCGAGGACGACGGCGACTGCAACGACGGCGATCCGGCCGTCTTCCCCGGCGCCGAGGAGGTCCCGGGCAACGGCATCGACGACGACTGCGACGGCCAGGTGGACAGCGGCGAGAACGACGTGGACGGCGATGGCTACGCGGTCTCCGGCGGCGACTGCGACGACACCGACGCCTCGCGCTCCCCGGCGGTGGTCGAAGTGGTCGATGGCGTGGACAACGACTGCGACGGCATCATCGACGAGGACACCGAGATCTATGACGACGACGGCGACGGCTACTCCGAGTCCGCCGGCGACTGCGACGACGCGGACGCGAGCCTCTACCCCGGCGCCACCGAGCTGGAGAACTGGATCGACGACGACTGCGACGGCCGGGTGGACGAGGGCACCGATCACGCCGACGACGACGCGGACGGCTTCTCCGAGATCGGCGGCGACTGCGACGACGGGGACTCCACGGTGAACCCGGGCGCCTACGACGCCGTGGGTGACGGGATCGACACCGACTGCGACGGGATCGACGGATGAACCCCCGCCCGGTCCTGCGAGGGCTGGCGGGGCTGGCGCTCTGCGGGGCGCTGGCTGCCCCGGGGGTGGCCAGCGCGAGCCGTGTCCTCTACTGCAACGACTACAACGTGGGCACCGACCGCATGGGGCCGGCGCTGTCCAGCTACGCCTCCTCCCACAGCGGCGTCTCGGTCACCTCCACCACCAGCATGTCCACCTGCGAGTCGTACATCACCTCGTACTCGTGGGATCTCGTGGTCATGGCGATCCAGAACTGGTACGTCACCACGCCCAACTTCATCAGCTACGTCAACGGCGGTGGCACGGCCATCCTGCAGGACTGGACCATGGACTCCTCCCGCGGGGCGGCCATGGGCGTCACCTACCCCTGCTACGACCACAACACCATCACGGTCACCAACCCGAGCTTCTCCTC
Source organism: Pseudomonadota bacterium (assembly GCA_043814015.1). GTDB lineage: Bacteria > Myxococcota_A > UBA796 > UBA796 > JAFGLY01 > JBDRKM01. The sequence goes on along the minus strand of JBDRKM010000190.1, from coordinate 42,196 downwards.
GGGCGTCACCCCCAACCCCTTCAGCCTCTACAACCCCGGGTGGGGCGTCTGGAGCATGTGCCTGTCCTCGTCGTACGGCAACGCCGCCACGTTCAGCTCGAGCTACGGCGCCATCGTCACCAACACCAGCTACACCAAGATCACCAACGGCTTCCTGACCGACACCTTCACCTCGGCCACCACCGCCACGGCGCTCTACCAGAACGAGATCGACCTGGCCCTGACGGGCGGCTGCGACTCGGACGGCGACGGCTACGACTCCACCGCCACCGGCTGCGGCGGCACCGACTGCGACGACACCGACGCCACCATCCACCCCGGCGCCACCGAGATCTACTACGACGGCGTGGACCAGGACTGCGATGGCGCCTCCGACTACGACGCCGACCGCGATGGCTACGACTCCGACGCCTACGGCGGCACCGACTGCGACGACACCAACGCCTCCATCCACCCCGGCGCCACCGAGATCTGGTACGACGGCATCGATCGCAACTGCGACGGCCACTCCGACTACGACCAGGACTGGGACGGCTACGACTCCTCGCGCTACGGCGGCACCGACTGCAACGACGGCAACGCCGCCATCAACCCCGGCGCGGCCGAGATCTGGTACGACGGCATCGACGAGGACTGCGACGGCGCCGACGACTTCGACCAGGACGCCGACGGCTACCGCCCCCCCACCTACGGCGGCACCGACTGCGACGACACCGACGCCAGCGTGCACGTGGGCGCCACCGAGATCTGGTACGACGGCATCGACGAGGACTGCGACGGCCACTCCGACTACGACCAGGACTACGACGGCTTCGACGCCTCCGGCTACGGCGGCACCGACTGCGACGACACCGACGCCTCCATCTGGGCCGGTTCCCCCGAGATCTGGTACGACGGCATCGACCAGAACTGCGACGGCCGCTCCGACTACGACCAGGACTACGACGGCTTCGACAGCGACGCCTACGGCGGCACCGACTGCCTCGACACCGACGCGGATGTCTACCCCGGCGCCACCGAGGTCTGGTACGACGGCGTGGACCAGGACTGCGACGGCGGCTCGGACTACGACCGCGACGGTGACGGCTACGAGCACGACGCCTTCGGCGGCTCCGACTGCAACGACGGCGACGCCACCGTGGGCCCCGGGTCCACCGAGCTCGCCGACGGCATGGACCAGGACTGCGACGGCACGGTCGACGAGGGCACCGTCTGGTACGATGACGACGGCGACGGCTTCACCGAGGACGGCGGCGACTGCGACGACGCCGACTCCGGGATCAGCCCCGCCGCGGTCGAGCTGGCCGACGGCGTAGACCAGGACTGCGACGGCATCGTCGACGAGGGCACCAGCGCCTACGACGACGACGGGGACGGCTACTCCGAGGACGGCGGCGACTGCGACGACACGGATGCGTCGGTCAGCCCCAGCGGCGTCGAGGTCATGGACAACGGCATCGACGACGACTGCGACGGCGTCGTGGACGACGGCGCCACCGACAACGACGGCGACGGCTACACCGAGGACGGTGGCGACTGCGACGACCACATCGCGCGCGTCCATCCGGGCGCCGTCGAGGTTGCCAACGGCATCGACGACGACTGCGACGGCGTCGTGGACGAGGAGACCGAAGCCTACGACGACGACGGCGACGGCTTCTCCGAGGACGACGGCGACTGCGACGACACCGACCCGGAGGTCAACCCCGACGCCGAAGAGGTCTCCGCCAACGGCATCGACGACGACTGCGACGGCACCGTGGACGAGGGCGGCCCCTACTACGACGACGACGGCGACGGCTGGACAGAAGAAGGCGGCGACTGCGACGACGGCGACGCCAGCCTCTATCCCGGCGCCGAGGAGGTCCCGGACGACGGGATCGACAACGACTGCGACGGCCAGACGGACGAGGGCGAGGGCGCCGACGCCGACGGCGACGGCTGGACCCCGGAGGACGGCGACTGCGACGACGGCGACGCCTGGGTCCACCCGGCGGCCCACGAGTTCTGCGACGGCCAGGACAACGACTGCGACGGCGAGGAAGACGAGGACTGCGAGATCACCGACACTGGCCTCTACGAGGTTCCGGGCGACAAGCAGGGCTGCGACACCCTGGGTGGTCGCCGCGTCGCGCTGGCGTTCCTCCTCCTGCTGGCCCTGTTCCCCTTCACGAGGCGCCGCGGGGTGCGCCTCGGTTCCCACGCTTGACACGGAGTCCCACGATGGCGCGCCATAGCCCTGCCACCAGTCTTGTCCGGATGCTCCTGCTCTGCGCGGTCCTCGTCTGGCCCGCCGCCGCGAGCGCCTCCCGGGTCCTGTACTGCAACGACTACAACGTGGGCACCGACCGCATGGGTCCGGCGCTCACGGCGTACGCCAGCTCGCACAGCGGCTTCTCGGTCACCTCCACCACCAGCATGTCCACCTGCGAGTCCTATGTCGCCTCGTACACGTGGGACATCGTGGTCCTGGCGGTGCAGAACTGGTACGTGTCGACGCCGTATTTCGTGAGCTACGCCGCCGCGGGCGGCTCCGCCATCCTGCAGGACTGGACCCGCGACAGCTCGCGCGGCGGCGCCATGGGCGTGACCTACCCCTGCTACAACCACAACACGGTCACGGTCACGAACCCCACCCTGTCTGCGAGCCTCACTCCCAACCCCTTCAGCCTCTACAACCCGGGGTGGGGCATCTGGAGCATGTGCCTCTCCTCCTCGTCCGGCTACGCCGCGACCTTCAGCTCGGGGTACGGCGCCGTCGTGGTGGACAGCGCCTCCATCCACATCACCAACGGCTTCCTGACCGACACCCACAGCTCGTCCACCGCGGCCACCACCCTCTACCAGAACGAAATCGACCTCCTGCTGGGTGGCGGCTGCGACGCCGACGGTGACGGCTACGACGCCACCGGCACCTGCGCGGGCACCGACTGCGACGACACCGACCCGGCCATCAACCCAGGCGCCACCGAGGTCTGGTACGACGGCGTCGATCAGGACTGCGACGGGCACTCCGACTACGACCGCGACTTCGACGGCTACGACTCCTCCGCCTACGGTGGCACCGACTGCAACGACAACGACGCCTCCGTGCACGTGGGCGCCACCGAGATCTGGTACGACGGCATCGATCAGGACTGCGACGGGCGCTCCGACTACGATCAGGACTACGACGGCTACACCTCGAGCGCCTACGGGGGCACCGACTGCAACGACCGCGATGCCACCGTCCACCCCTACGCCACCGAGACCTGGTACGACGGCATCGATCAGAACTGCGACGGGCACTCCGACTACGACCAGGACTGGGACGGCTTCAACAGCGACGCCTACGGCGGCACCGACTGCGACGACACCGACGCCTCCGCCCACCCGGGCGCCACCGAGATCTGGTACGACGGCACCGACGAGAACTGCGACGGCGCGGACGACTACGATCAGGACGGCGACGGCTACCGCTACGATCGCTACGGCGGCACCGACTGCGACGACACCGACGCGACCATCTACATGGGCGCGCCCGAGGTCTGGTACAACGGCACCGACGAGGACTGCGACGGCCTCTCCGACTACGACCAGGACTACGACGGCTACGACTACGACCGCTACGGCGGCGATGACTGCAACGATCGCGACGCCGCCATCAACCCGGGCGCCGCCGAGATCTACTACGACGGCGTGGACCAGGACTGCGACGGCGCCTCCGACTACGACGCCGATCGGGACGGCTTCGACGCAGACACCCACGGCGGCTCCGACTGCGATGACACCGACGCCGGCGTGAACCCCGCCGCCACCGAGATCTGGTACGACGGCATCGACGAGGACTGCGACGGCCTCTCCGACTACGACCAGGACCGCGACAGCTTCGACTCCGACGCCTACGGCGGCACCGACTGCGACGACACCGACGCCGCCATCCACGTGGGCGCCGCGGAGATCTGGTACGACGGCATCGACGAGGACTGCGACGGCCTCTCCGACTACGACCAGGACTACGACGGCTACGACAGCGACGCCTACGGCGGCGACGACTGCGACGACACCGACGCCGCCATCAACATCGCCGCCACCGAGATCTGGTACGACGGGGTGGATCAGGACTGCGATGGCCTGTCCGACTACGACCAGGACCTCGACGGCTTCGACAGCGATGCCTACGGCGGCAACGACTGCGACGACACGGATCCCGCCATCCACGTCGGCGTGGCCGAGATCTGGTACGACGGCGTGGATCAGGACTGCGACGGCGCCTCCGACTACGACCAGGATCTGGACGGCTACGACAGCGATGCCTACGGCGGCGATGACTGCGACGACACCGACGCCGCCATCAACATCGCGGCTACCGAGATCTGGTACGACGGGGTGGATCAGGACTGCAACGGCCTGTCCGACTACGACCAGGACCTCGACGGCTTCGACAGCGACTCCTACGGCGGCACCGACTGCAACGACACCGACGCCGCCATCCACACCGGCGCCACGGAGATCTGGTACGACGGCGTCGATCAGAACTGCGATGGCATGTCCGACTACGACCAGGACCTGGACTCCTACGACTGGGACGCCTACGGCGGCACCGACTGCGACGACACCGACGCCGCCATCAACGAGGCCGCCTCCGAGATCTGGTACGACGGTGTGGACCAGGACTGCGATGGCCTGTCCGACTACGACCAGGACCTCGATGGCTTCGACGCCAGCGGCTACGGCGGCAACGACTGCGACGACACGGATCCCGCCATCCACGACGGCGTGGCCGAGATCTGGTACGACGGCATCGACCAGGACTGCGACGGCGCCTCCGACTACGACCAGGATCTGGACGGCTTCGACGCCGACACCTACGGCGGCACCGACTGCGACGACCTCGATGCGGCCGTCAACACCGACGCCACCGAGGTCTGGTACGACGGCGTCGATCAGGACTGCGACGGCGCCTCCGACTACGACCAGGACCACGACACCTTCGACGCCGACACCTACGGCGGCACCGACTGCGACGACACGGACGCGGCGGTGAACCCGGTGGGGATCGAGGTCTACTACGACGGCATCGACCAGGACTGCGATGGCCTCTCCGACTACGACCAGGATCTGGACGGCTACGACTGGGATCTGTACGGCGGCACCGACTGCGACGACACAGACGCGGCCATCCACGAGGCGGCCACCGAGGTCTACTACGACGGGATCGACCAGGACTGCGATGGCCTGTCCGACTACGACCAGGATCTGGACGGCTACGACTGGGATCTGTACGGCGGCACCGACTGCGACGATTCGGACGCGGCCATCAACACCGACGCCACGGAGATCTGGTACGACGGCATCGACCAGGACTGCGACGGCCTCTCCGACTACGACCAGGACCTGGACGGCCACGACTGCGATGCGTTCGCGGGTGACGACTGCGACGATGAGGACGCCACCATCGCCCCCGGAGCCACGGAGCTGGCCGACGGCATCGACCAGGACTGCGACGGCATCGTGGATGAGGACACCGAGTGGTCCGACGACGACGGCGACGGCTTCACCGAGGCCGGCGGCGACTGCGACGACGCCGATCCGGGCGTCTCTCCGGCCGACGTGGAGGTCGCGGACGGCGTCGATCAGGACTGCGACGGCCTCATCGATGAGGGCACCAGCGTCTACGACGACGACGGCGACGGCTGGTCCGAGGACGACGGCGACTGCAACGACGCCGACGCGGCGGTCATGCCCGGCAGCTTCGAGATCCCCGACAACGGCATCGACGACAACTGCGACGGCTTCGTAGACGACGAGGCGGTCGACGTGGACGGCGACGGGTATTCCGAGGAGGGCGGCGACTGCGACGACGCCGACGCGGCCACGCGCCCCGGCGCCGAGGAGCTCCCCGACGGCCTCGACAACGACTGCGATGGCGAGGTCGATGAGGGCACCACCGCCTACGACGACGACGGCGACGGCTACACCAGGACGACGGCGACTGCGACGACACCGAGGCGGCCACCTTCCCCGGCGCCGAGGAGCTCGCGGACAACGGCGTCGATGACGACTGCGACGGCGAGGTCGACGAGGGCGGCTGGTCCTACGACGACGACGGCGACGGCTGGTCTGAAGAGGCCGGTGACTGCGACGACGCCGACGCCGACGTGAACCCCGACGCCGATGAGGACCCCGCCAACGGCATCGACGACGACTGCGACGGCGAGACCGACGAGGGCGACGACGGGGACGCCGACGATGACGGTTACACCGCCGACGGCGGCGACTGCGACGACGAGGACGGCTGGACCTACCCCGGCGCCTACGAGTTCTGCGACGGGATCGACAACGACTGCGACGGCCAGTACGACGAGGACTGCGTCGGCGAGGACACGGGCAGCCTCGACCCCAACAAGCCGGGCGGTGGCAACGGCACCTGCGCCACGGCGCCTGGCGGACGCGCCCTCGGGCTGCTCTGGGCCCTGGCCGGCCTGGCCGGGCTGACGGGGCTCATCCGCCGCCGCCGCTGACAGCGCCCAACGCTTCGCACCCCAGGCCCGCGCCTCCTCCGGCGCGGGCCTGCTCGATCTGGGCCTGCCAAGCGGGCTGGCGCGAAGGCGTGCGGCCTTGTCGATCCCGGGACTGGCAGGAGGGGGCGACTTGGGCCTACAATGCCCCTCTGCGTGTCCCTCGGGAGTTGAACCATGCGCCTGCCCATCCTGCTGCTCGCGGCTACCTCCATCTCTCTGATGAGCTGCGGTGACTGCGACACCTGCCCGGAGATCCCCGGCACCTCCATCGACGACGACGGCGACGGCTACACCGAGGACCAGGGCGACTGCGACGATGCAGACGCCACCATCTTCCCGCACGCCGAGGAGATCTGCGGCGACGAAGTAGACCAGGACTGCAGCGGCGATCCCGACGACGGGCTCCTCGACGCCGACGACGACGGCTACCTCGACCCCGCCTGCACCGGCGGCGATGACTGCGACGACGGCGACGCGGCGATCAACCCCGGCGTCGAGGACGGCTGCGACGGCGAGGACAACGACTGCGACGGCTACATCGACGAGGACGCCCTCGTGATCGACGCCGCGGGTGGCGGCGACTACACCAGCATCCAGGCGGCCGTGGACGACGCCCGCGCCGGCGACAGCCTGTGCGTTTTGCCCGGGGTCTACCAGGAGAACGTGGTGTTCGACGGCGGCGAGGTGCAGCTCGTGGCCCTCGAGGGCCCTGAACTGACCACCATCGACGGCGGCGGCGGCGGCTCCGTGCTCGTCTTCCAGTACGGCGATGCCTCCACCGTCTCGGGCTTCACCCTGACCGGCGGCAGCGGGTCCCTCTTCGACCCGGACAACGACGGCAACCTCGACGCCTGCGGCGGGGGCGTCTTCGCCGACGCTTCGGATCCGGTGATGGTGGATGTGGTGATCACCGGGAACACCGCCGACGACGGCGGCGGCGTCTACGTGAACAACGGCACCCTGCTGCTGACGGATTCACTGGTCAGCGCCAACACCGGGAACGGCTACGGCGGCGGCATGCGCCTGCGCCACGCCTCCGACGTGGTCCTCGACGGCACCGAGGTCAGCGCCAACACCGCGCAGACCGGCGCCGGTTTCTCGCTGTACGACTCCGAGCTCACCCTGATCGACGCCACCGTGTCCAGCAACGAGGCGCTCTCCAACGGCGGCGGCTTCTACGCCGGGTCCGACTCCATCGTGGAGATCACCTCCGGCAGCGTCCGCGACAACATCGCGGCCGGGCTCGGCGGCGGCATCCGCGCCTACTCCGCCCGGGTCCTCGTGGCCGGGGCCGAGGTGACGGCCAACGTGGCCACCGAGGGCGGCGGCGGCGTGGCCTGCAAGTCGGCCGACCTCTCCCTGACCGCCAACATCCACGACAACAGCCCCGACGACGTCCTGTGCGACGAGTGCACCGGCTGCACCGACAGCCCCTGACCCGGCGCCCAACCCCCGCTCCTTCGCCTCCGGAGGCCCCATGCCGAAAGCCCCGGCCCTCTCCCTGCTGCTGCTCGCGGCGGCCCCCCTCAGCGCCCACGCCGAAGGCGCGCGCTACCTCATCATCTCGCCGCGCGAGCACGCCGAGGACCTCCAGGTCCTGGCCGACTGGAAGACCCGCAAGGGGATGCTGGCCCGCGTCGTGAGCACGGACGAGATCGGCTCCTCCCAGGCGGAGATCCAGAGCTACATCCAGAACGCGGTGGCGACCTGGGATCCTGCGCCCGAGTTCCTGCTCCTGGGGGCCGGGCTCGGCACCATGACCATGCCGACCGTGGAGGGCTACTACACCGACATCCCCTTCGCGAGCGTGGACGAGGACCTGTTCGCCGAGCTGATCGTGGGGCGCTTCCCCGCCGAGAACCGCCTGCAGGTCATGACCATGGTCACCAAGACGCTGCAGTACGAGCGCACGCCCATCGTAGACGACCCCTACTTCTACAAGTCCGCGGCCCTGATGATGTGGCTCGACCACGACGATGACGACATCTGCTCCTACTGGGGCGACGCCAACTGGGTGGCGGGGCTGCTGCAGCGGGCAGGTTTCACCGACGTGTTCACCGGCGCCTGCTCGGACAGCTACTACCACTGCTCCATCTACGACACCTTCGAGACCATGCTGAACAGCGGCCTGGGCTGGGCCGGCACCCACGGGGTGGTGGGCGGCAACTGCGACTGGCCCGGCTACCCGGTCCCGCCGGAGGATCTGCACAACGGCCCCATGCTGCCCGTCCTGCTCGGCTACTCCTGCCAGACCGTGGGCTACCAGGGCTGCTACGGCGAGCGCTGGCTGGCCGCCGGCACCCCGACCGAACCCATCGGCGCCGTGGCCTACGTGGGCCAGTCCCGCTCCTGCTCCTACTGCGCCCACTGGCGCTCGGCCCTGCGCCGGGGCTTCTGGGGCTACCTGCTGGAGGACAGCGATCCCACGGACATCGTCACCTTCGGCGAGGCCGTGGAGGCCGGGCGGCTGCGCTACTACGAAGAATTCCGTTCCTCGAACCAGTACTACACCTCCATCAGCTACGGCGATCCCGAGCTCAACCTCTGGACCGATGTCCCGCGCGCGCCCGAGGTCGAGGGCCCACCCATCGTGCCCCGCGGGGCGACGACCTTCTCCGTGACCGTCCGCCTGGACGGCGCCCCGCGCCAGGGCGCGCAGGTCTGCGTCATGTCGGACGAGGGCACCTACGCCTGGGACAAGACCGGCGCCGACGGTACGGTCGTCTTCGACCTCGACACCACCGCCGACAGCGGGCTGTACCTCACGGTCACGGGCCACAACCTCATCCCCTACGAGGGCACCGTCTCGGTCTACACCGCGGGCGCGGAGCCGGTGGACACGGGCGAGCCCCACGTGGACACCGAGGAGCCCGACGTGGACACGGGAGACGGCACCCCGCCTGGCCTCACGGTGGGTGGGCGCTGCGGCTGCTCCAGTGGTCGGGGTGCGCTCGCACCCCTCGCCCTGTTCCTGCTCCCCCTCTGGCTCCGCCGCCGCGACGGGGCCGCCAGGAGGTCCGCATGAGGCCCGCGCTGTTCCTGCTGCTGCCCCTGCTCTGCGCCTGCCCTCCAGAGGTCGCCCCGGACGACACCCAGGATGACACCGGCGAGACCCACCTCGACCCGGACGACCACGACGGCGACGGGTACTCGCAGAGCCAGGGCGACTGCGACGACACCGACCCATACATCTCCCCCGGCGCCGAGGAGATCCCCTACGACGGCGTGGACAACGACTGCTCCGGTGGCGACACGCTGGATGGCGACGGCGACGGCTACGACGCGGCCTTCTTCGGTGGCGACGACTGCGACGACGGTGATGCCACCGTCCACCCCGGCGCCACCGAGGTATGCGGGGACGGCGTCGACCGCGACTGCAGCGGAGATCCCAACGACGGCAGCACCGACGCGGACAGCGACGGCTACACCAGCGAGGCGTGCACTGGCGGCGATGACTGCGACGACGGCGACGCATCCGTCAAGCCGAACATGTCGGTCAGCGTGCCCGGCGACTTCGCCTCCGTGGCTGACGCGGTGGCCGCGGTCTGCAGCGGCAGCACCGTCACCGTGGCAGCGGGCACCTACTCGGGCAACATCGACGGCGCGGGCAAGGCCCTGAGCCTGGTCTCCACCGCTGGCGCGGGCACCACCATCCTGCAGGGCGATGGCACCGGCACCGTGCTCACCCTGGGCGAGGTGGGCGGCGAGAGCCTGGTCTCGGGCTTCACCTTCCGGGGCGGCGCCGGCGACGTGGGCGGCGGCCTGGCCTGCACCGGCGGCTGCACCATCGAGGACTCGAATTTCTTCAGCAACGACGCCAATTTTGGCGGTGGCATAGCGCTGATCGAGGCCGAGTTCTCCGTCACCTCCTGCATCTTCAGCGGTGATACCGCCCTGGAGGGGGGCGGCATCTTCGCCGAGGATTCCGTCGGCGCCGTGACCTCCACCAACTTCGCGCAGGCCGACGCCGAGCGCGGCGGTGGGGCCATCTCGGCCTGGTTCACCGATCTCGACGTGACCTCGGTCCGCGTCTCGACCGCCGTGGCGGCCCAGGGTGGCGGGCTGTACCTGTACCAGACCACCGGCGCGGTCACCTCCTCGGTCTTCGATCAGTGCAGCTCGGAGTCCGGCGGCGGCGTCTGGAGCCGCGAGGCCAACCTGGATCTGGTCAGCAACTCCTTCACGGACAACCACGGCGAGTGGGGCGGCGCGGGCTACTACTGCTGGGATTCGGTCGTCTCCAGCCTCAGCACCAACGCCTTCTCCGGCAGCACCAAGCGGGACTGCGACGACTACAGCACCCAGCCCTGCACGGACGTCGCGTGCCGGAACTGCTCGGGCTGCGAGTGACGCTGTCAGCAGCGGCTTAGAAACGAATTGACGCGCGCTTGACCTCCAGCCGCCGCGCGCGGCCGGGTCGAATCTGCGCATCTCGTTGATATCACTGTATAGCAACAGGCTGGCACGGGTCCTGCTCTACCCCTGGGTGCCCACTCGAGGGCGATTCCAAGAGGAGGAAACCATGCACAAGTCCCTGTTCCTCATCCTGCTGGGCGCCGTCGCCTGCGACCGCGCCGAGGCTCCCCGCGGCCCCCACCCCACCACGCTGGCCATCCTCCAGACCGAGCCGGTCGACGCCGTGCCCGCTGTGCCCCGCGCGCCCGTACCGGCCGGCCCCGCCCCCGTCATCTCCGGGGGCTCGGTGGAGGCCGACGCCCTCGCGCGCGTGCTGCCCGCGCCCGACGCGCCCGCCGATGTGCCGCGCGGCCTCGAGGTGGAGGTCCGGGCGGGCGAGAGCCTGGTGCTGCTGGCCCGCTTCAGCGAGTGCTCCGTGGAGGTGCTCGCCGAGGTCAACGGCCTGGACCCCACCGAGCCCCTCTTCCCCGGCCAGGGCCTGCTGCTGCCCTCGGAGGACGAGCACGGCGACAGCGCCATCCGCGCGCGTCGCGACGCCTTCGCCCAGGCCCGGCTCGACACCTGGCTGGAGCGCCGCGGGGGCCTGCTGGCCCTGGAGGAGCACCGCGTGCGCACCGGTGAGACCGCCTGGGGCATCGCCCGCGACGCCCGCGGCATCCCCTCCTGGGTGCTGGCGGCCTACAACCCCGAGGTGGACCTGGATCGCCTCACCATCGGCGCGCGCCTGGTGGTGCCGGTGCTGGGCGACACCGTGGCGGACGCGGAGCCCGAGGTGAGGGCCCCCGAGGAGGTGGTCCAGGTGGGCGAGGACGATGAGGAGTTCATCGCCGCGGAAGACGAGGTGGGCGCGCCCCTGCCGGCCATCTCAGACACCGTGCGCATGGTGCCCGAGGCGGAGTGATCAGTCAGGGTCGCAGGCCCCATCGCAGAAATGATCCACGATGCCCTCTTCCAGGAAGAGCGCCACCTGCTCCTGCCCGGCGTACTCGCGCCGGGCGTCCTCGTGGGTGTCGGTCTCCGAGGAGCAGGGCTCCGCCGTCACCGGCTCCTCCACGTCGTAGCCGAACTCCACGAAGGCCGAGCCCTCGAAGGGGGGCTCGCGCTCGGTGAGGCCCCACACGGGCCTGGTGGCCGGGGTGACGAGGGAGGCGCCCCAGGCGCGGGCGGACAGCTGGGCCCCGATGGTGGGGACCTGGGCGTCGCCCACCGCGTCCTGCACCAGCACCCGCTTGGTGGGGGTGCCGTCGCCCAGCTCGCGCTGGGTCAGGAACCAGGCCCAGCCGCTGCCCTCGGTCGGATCCCAGAGCATCTCCATCAGGGCGATGAGCAAGGTGATGTCCAGGTCGTCGTCGTAGATGTTGCGCAGCATGATGAAGTACAGCTCGAAGTCGTGCGAGCGGGTCAGCAGCAGGGAGTAGGGCATACCGCCCGCGCCCAGGGCCACGCGGGACAGATCCGGGGAGAGGGCGGCGTAGGCCCCACCCAGGATGGAGCCCTGGGAGATGCCGTAGAAGGCCAGGGAGGCGGGGTCGTACAGCAGGGTGCCGCCCTGCATCAGCGCGGGGTCGCCGGTGGCGCCGCCCTGCATGGCGCGGGCGGCCATGAGGAACTCGATCATGCCCTGGTGCAGGCGCTCCGGGACCGTGGCGAAGTTGGACATCCCGGAGCCGATCTGGTCGAGGATGGCGGTGACGTCCTCGTCCTTCATGCCGGTCCAGTCGGTGGCGAAGATCACCCAGCCGTGGCGGTCGGCCACCTCGGCGAGCCAGCCCGTGTAGACCTCCGACTGGCTGCCCAGCAGGCCATGCCCGTACTGCAGCAGCATCCCGGGGCGGGGGTCGTTGATGAGCGAGCAGGGGATGCGGACGGTGAACTGCACGTCCTGATCGCCGTTGTAGACGGGCATGCCGTCGTCGTCGCGGGTCAGGTTGGAGCCCTCCTCCCAGGACTCGAGGTAGAGCGGGACCGTCATGGTGCCCTTGAGCGTGCGGCCGATGTGCGGCGGGTTCTCGACGGAACAGTCGTCCTCGGAGAGGATCTCGAAGGTGACGGGCGGGCCCGCCTCCCCCACCCGCTGCAGGGCGTCGTCGCGCATCCAGAGCATGCGGCCCAGGCTGCCCTGCTGGGAGACGGTGACGAAGTCCCAGGCGAGCTGCAGCTCGCTGCGGGCGAAGCCGGCCTGCTCGAGCACCGGGAAGATGTGCTGCTCGTAGTGCTCGCGCTGCCGCTCGAGGTCGGGATCTTCACTGGCGCTGCCGTCGCGCAGGGCGGCGAAGCCGGGGACCGGGGGCAGCGCGGCGCCCTGCTCGTCCACCAGCCCGCGGAGACCGACGACGTAGCGGGTGGCGTGCTCCATGGGCACGGCGGGGCGCAGGAGGAGGGCCTCGCGCTCCGGATCCACCACCCGGACCTCCTTCTCGACCCAGTGGGGCAGCCGCTCGCCGTTCTCGGCGTTCAGCACCACCGTGCGGGCGTCGCTCGCAGCGTAGGCGTCCAGATCCTGGTGGGAGATGGCCCCGGTGACCGTGACCCCGGGCAGGTAGGCGTACAGGGCGCCCAGCGTGGGGAAGCCGTCCAGCTCGTTCCAGTAGGCAGGATCGGTGCGGACGTCGTTCTCGTTGATGGGCAGGGTCTCGGGGCCGAAGTGGACCCGGTAGCCGCTGCCCGTGGTGGCGTCCTCGTCGAGGAAGAAGCTGGAGGGGAAGGGCAGCAGGCAGTTCTCCCCTCCCCCCACCGGGTTGCAGTCACCCCGCGGGCCGAGCGCGGCGGTGTCGTCTCCTTCTGGCGGGCAGCCGAGGGTGAAGAGGAGCGCGAAGAGCATGGTGGGGCGCGGGCGCATGGTGCCTCCTGAGGCGGCGCGACACAGGGACCGTATCACGCCACGCTGGACGCTTGACAGGCCGGCCTGCAACCCGTAGAAGTCCCGGTGAAGCTGCATCACGGAGGTTCCATGCGCCACAGCTTTTACCTCGCCCTGCTCGCCACGCTCACCGTCGCCTGCGGAAAAGACACCGACGACTCCAGCGTCACCGACGACACCGGGCCCGACACCACCGATCCGATGGATCGCTACATCCACCTGACCGACGAGGCGGTGGGAGATTTCTCCTGCCACACCCCTGGCGAAGCCTGGCTCACCCAGAGCGTGGACCCCGCGAAGGTGGCCACGCGCACGCTGCACGCCAAGGTGGACGACTTCAAGGACCACTTCGGCGTGAACGACGCGGACGTGGAGTTCTGGTTCAACGACAGCTTCTCCGGCGCGGCGGACGTCGCCACCGTGAGCGACTCCTCCGGGTACGTGGACGTCGAGCTGCCCACCTGCCAGGCCCTGGCCTACATGACCTCCACCGATCCGCTCGAGGAGCGCACGGTGGACACCCAGGAGGCCCACCAGATCTACGGCTACGTCGAAGAGGGCGTCACCCTCGAGGACGATCTGAACTCCGTGGCCGACGCCACCTACACCCTGATCCCCAGCCTGCTGGGCGTCTCCCTCGACGACGACAAGAGCGTCATCGCCGGCACGGCCTACGACTGCAACGGCGACCCCATCCAGAACGCCCAGATCGTGGTGGTCGACTCCTCCGGCGAGATCCCCGAGAGCCTCGTCGCCAACTACTTCATGGACGAGTGGCCGGTGCGCGAGCAGCCCCACACCAGCGAGGACGGCCTGTGGGTCGCCATGAACGTGCCGGAGGGCGCCTGGGCGGTGCAGCTCTGGGCTCTGATCGGCGGCGAGGAGGTCCTGCTCGGCGCCACGGAGCTCGAAGCCTTCGCCGGCGGCATCAACATCTCCAACATCTACACCGGCTACGGCGACGGGGTGTACTACCCCGAGAGCTGCCTGGCCGAGTAGCCCCCTGCCCCGGAGGTCCCCATGAAGCCAAGCCCCGCGCTGGTCCTGGCCGCGCTGTGCTTCGCCGCCCCCCGCGCCTGGGCGCAAGAGGAGCCCGCCCCCGAGGCCGCGGACCCGGGCAAGCTCTCCTTCGATCTGGAGGGCTACTACCGGGTGCGCGGCTTCGCCTACCCCGCCCTGTTCGAGGGCCAGGAGGGCTGGGCGCGCGCCATGCAGCACCGCCTGCGGCTGGTCCCGGTGGTCTCCGCCGGCGAGGCCGTCTTCAAGGCCCAGGTGGATGCGCTCGACGACGTGGTCTGGGGCGACAACGCCTCCCTCGCCGACACCTCCCTGTTCGCCGGCGATCCCTCCGTCACCGGCATCGACGGCGCCGAGCGGCCCAGCCTGCGCCTGTCCCGCGCCTGGTTCGAGGCCCCCGTGGTCGTGGGGCAGATCCGGGTCGGGCGCCAGCCCTCCCAGTGGGGCCTGGGGCTCCTGGCCAACGGCGGCGATGGCTTCGACGACGCGTTTGGCGAGAACCACAGCGGCGCCACCTACGACCGCGTCCTCTTCGCCACGCGCCCCATCGCGGTGGTGCAGGGCATCCTGGGCCGCGAGGACAGCGAGATCCCCCTCGTCGCGGCCGTGGGCATCGACCGCCTGGTGGAGGATCCGCTCTTCCAGCACTACGGCTACCCCTGCACGCCGGATGTCGCCGAGGGCGAGGACGACTGGGATCCGCGCTGCGACAGCGACGGCGACGGCGTGACCGATCTGGATCACGACTACTCCGACGACGGGCGCACCGCGGCCGAGCGGCGCCAGGACTGGTGGGCCGATCCCGAGGACGACGTCTACGAGCTGGTCTACGTGCTGGCCCTGAAGGAGCAGGCGCTGAAGGCGGGCGGCCAGGAGGGCACGCTCACCACCGGCGCCTACGTGGTCCACCGCAAGCAGCAGGAGTCAGCCTCCAACGTGGTGATCCTCGACTACTACCTCAACGCGGAGTTCGCGGGCGTGATCGCCCAGTTCGAGGGCCTCAACATCCGCGGCCACACCAGCGCCATCACCCTGCCCGGGGCCTACAACCCCGTCGGCGACGTGGAGGATCCGCTCTACAAGGACGCGGACATCTGGGGCTACGTGGGCCGCCTCGGCTGGGAGAACGAGCTCCTCACCGCCATCGTCGAGCACGGCTACGCCTCGGGTGACGAGAACGTCTCCGACGCCGAGTTCACCGGGCGCCCCCTGCACCCCGACTTCAACGTGGGCCTCCTGCTGTACGAGGAGGTCCTGGCGCGGGTCTCGGCCGCCACCTGGACGGACTCCGCCGAGGGCCTGTGGAGCAAGGGCGGCGTGTACAATTCCCGCTACCTCTTCCCCCAGGTCACCGTGCGCCCCCTGAAGAACACCGAGATCATCGGCGGCTGGCTGGTGGCCTGGCCCGACGAGCCCGACGGCTCGCGCATCCTGTACGCCAAGGGCGAGACCGACAACCCCGCCAACGTCAAGGCCACCGCCTCCACGCTGGGCTGGGAGGCCGATCTGGCCGTCAAGCACCGCTGGCAGGAGCACCTGCTGTTCTCGCTGGAGGCCGGCTACGCCGCCATCACGGATCGCATCCCCGTGGACAAGGCCGGGCTCGATCCGTCCGGCCACTACTTCACGCTGCAATCCCGGGTGGCGTACGAATTCTAAAGCTGTCAGCCTTCAGCCCTCAGCAGCGGCAGGGTCCTGTGCGGGCTGACAGCTGATAGCTGATACCTGACAGCTCTCAAGGAGCACCCCATGCTGCTCGTCCTCGCCTTCCTCGCTGCCTGCACGCCCGACCCCACCGACACGGGCCCCCTCCCCCAGCCCGGGGAGTTCATGGCGGGCTTCGCCAAGGTGCGCATCCCCGCTCCCGTGGGCATCGGCACCGCGGGCTACGGCCCGGCCGGCTCCGACTCCGACTCGCCCTACACCGACATCTACCCGGCCACCACGCGCATCCACGGGCCCCCCGAGGTCAAGGTCACCGTGCTCTCCCGCGGCCCGGGCTTCGAGACCGTGCTGATCTCGGCCGACACCGTGGGCATCTTCCAGCAGCTCCGGCGCGCCCTGGTGCTCGATCTGGGCGCGCGCCTCGGCCGCGACATGGACGACGCCGTCATCTGGGGCGCCACCCACACCCACTCCGGGCCCGGGCGCATGGTGGACGCCGGCGGCCCCTTCGACCTCATCGCCGACCGCTTCTTCCCCGAGTTCTACGAGCGCTTCATGGACGACGTGGGCGACGCGGTGGAGGCCGCCTACGCCGATCTGACGCCCGCCACCCTCGCCACCGCGGTGGCCCAGGCCCCCGACGGCCACAACGACCGCCGCTGCGAGGACGGCGGCCCCGACTACACCAACGACGCCCTGCCCATGCTGGTCGTCTCCCGAGCTGGCCAGATCGACGGGCTCGTGATCGCCTACCCCGTCCACGGCACCGTGCTGGGCAACGAGGATCTCACGCTGTCCGGCGACGTGGCCGGCGCCATCGAGGAGGCCGTCGAGGACGGCTTCGACCACCCGGTGCTGGTCTCCCTGTTCAACTCCTGGGGGGCCGACATGTCCCCGGGCGACCCGGCGCTCGATCCGCGGGAAGGGGCGGAGCAGCCCGGCGGGTACGACCGCATGGAGGCCATCGGCGCCTACGTGGCCGCGCAGGTCCACGCCGCCCTGCCGAGCGACCCGGGGAGCGCGGAGCCCGAGCTGGCGGCGCGCACCTTCCGCGTGCCCATCGACCGCGAGGCGATCGGCTACGACGACGAGACCTTCGACTACGAGTACGGCGCCGTCTACTGCGGCATGAACTCCGAGGCCGACTGCGACGCGGCCACCACCATCGACGACCTGGACGAGCACTGCGTGCGCTTCAACGAGGATTACCCCGCCCCCACCCAGACCCTGTTCACGGTGGGGCGCATCGGGGAGCTGGCCTTCACCACCTTCACCGGCGAGCCCGGCACGCGGCTGGCCGAGCAGATCATGGACGGTATGCGGGCCCACGGTGACGTCGGGGACGTCATGTTCCTCGGCTACACCCAGGACTACCTCGGCTACTCCATCCTGGAGGACGACTGGTGGCAGGGCGGCTACGAGGCCTCCGGCGCCCTGTGGGGCCCCGAGCAGGGAGACTACCTGGCCGAGCTCGACGTGCAGGCCTTCGACGCCTTCGAGGCGGGCGGCGCCATCGGCCCCGAGCCGGCGCCGGTCGCGCCCTTCGAGATCGGCGAGTACGATCCCGTGGTCCCGGCCACCGCGGTCACGCCGGGCACGGTGCTGGCCGACGTGGCCGCGAGCTACGGCCCCACCGAGGTGGTGACCTTCACCCTGGCGGGCGAGGATCCCTGGCTCGGCCCCCCGGTGGCCACCCTGCAGACCGCCGCGGGCGAGGCCGTGCTGCGGCCCGGTGGCGAGCCGGCGGACTCCGACACCTACCTCTTCTGGGTGGATCTCGCGGTGGAGCCGGCCTGGGGCGAGGAGGCCGCGAGCCGCACCTTCGGCTGGACCTTCAGCATGCCCGTGGCCCATCACTACTCGGCCTCCGACCCCGGCCTCTCGGGAGACTACCGCCTGCGGGTGGCCGTCCCGCGGGCGGACGGGAGCACCAGCGAGGTGCTCTCCGGGGTCTTCACCGTCAGCCGCTGAGCTTCCCCTCCGCCAGCCAGCGCCGGGCGAAGGCGGCGCGGCGCTCGGCGCCCTCCAGGATGGCGGGCTCCGTCTGGACCATGCACGCCGGTTGTCAGGCGGAATCCGCTGCGCTACCGTGCGCGTGTGGAGAAGGCCATGCCAACCGCGCAGCTCCAGTCGATCATGGACCACCTCTCAGCCCGACTGGCTGCCGAGCCGGAGGTGGTGTTCGCCCTGCTGCACGGCTCGGTCCTGCACGGCGCAGCGTTTCGGGACATCGACGTGGCCGTCTTCTTCGGCCTGGCGGATCGCATCTCCGCCGAGCGCGCAGCCCTCGACCTCGAGGCCCGGCTGCAGGAACCAACGCTGCCGGCCCCCATCGAGGTCCAACCCCTCGACACCGCGCCCGTGGTCTTTGGCCACCGGGTCATCTCGGAGGGGCTCGTCGTGTTCGCCCGAACGAACGACGGCGCGCTGGCCTTGGCTGAGTTCACCGAGCGCACGATCCACGAGTACCTGGCCACCGAGCACCTGCGCCGCACCATCTCGGCCGGCCTGGGGGCGGTATGACGGTCGATCGAGTCCGTGTCGAAGCGTTCCTGACGACCTTGCGGGACGCCGTGGTGGTGCTTCGGGGCTACGGTGCCCTGCCCCAGGTCGAGTTTCTCGCCTCCGTCGACCGCCGGGGCAGCGCCCGCTACCATCTCGTGGTGGCTGCGGAGGCCGCCCTCGATGTGGGTACCCACATGATCAGCCGATGTCGCTGGCGGACGCCACGCGGCTACGCCGACGTGTTCCTGGTCCTGGTCGAGAATGGAGCGCTCGATCCCGATCTGGGGCAGCGCCTGATGCGCCTGGCCGGGCTGCGAAACCGGCTGGTCCACCGCTACTGGGATGCGGACGACGGGCTGATCCACGCCTGGCTCGGCGAGGAGTTGGACTACCTGGAGCACTTCATCGGTGCCGTGGCCCGGACGCTTCAGGGCGGGGGGTAGCGGCCCGCGCGTGGGACCACGGACGGCGCGTCAGGAGCGTCCTGCGTGGGTCATCCCCTCCGCCAGCCAGCGCCGGGCGAAGGCGGCGCGGCGCTCGGCGCCCTCCAGGATGGCGGGCTCTGCCTTGCGCTCGAGCGTCTTGCCCAGCACGGGGATGCGCACCTCGAGATTCCAGGCCATGTGGTAGCGGGTGCCGCCGCCGGGTGTGGCGAACAGGCTGTGGGCCCCGGCCGCGCCAATCCCCTTCTCGTGGGGGGCGTCGCGGTGCCAGCGGCAGGCGCGCGCGCCGAGATCCCAGGTGTAGTGCAGCGCGCTCTCGACCTCCTTCGGCCGCCCGCCGGGGATGCGGTTGGGGCCGGCTTGTTCCACCCGCAGGACGAGGCGGCTCGGCGTGCGCTCCACCTCGACGCAGACGGCGCGGGTCTGGCCCTGCATCACCGCCTCGGCTTCGAGGAAGCGAGGGTCGGTGAAGAGCGCGAGCAGCGCCTCGACGGGTTGATCGAAGAACAGGTCCTTCTCGAAGTGGCGGGCCATGGGTCCTCCTGGTGCCGGGAGACTATCAAGAAACCGCACCGTGACGAGAAAACACGCCCAAGTGACTCCTCGGTCGGTTAGGCCTCCCGCTCCAAGGCAGCCCCCAGGTGTCCATGACCGCCTGCGCCCTCGCCCTCGACAGCCACGACCTCGCCCTCGAGCTGCTCGAGCTGCTGCGCGAGCTCGATCCCTCCCGCTGGTCCGGCGACCTCGGAGACGCCTTCCGCGCGCGATTGGCCGAGATCCTGGTGCGCATCGACGCCCTGCTGGAGCTCCCCACGGCCCAGGACATGCTGCAGCGCGCCCAGGCCGACGCGCGGGTGGAGGCCCTGCGCCAGGCCTGGGGCCGGGTGGCCGAGATCCTGGAGCAGCACGCCGCGGCCCACCCCGGGCTCGGTGCCGAGGAGCTGCAGGCCGAGTGGATGGCCTTCCGCGGGCGGCTGCAGGGTGCGTACGAGGGGCTCTCCCACTCCCTGCGCAGCTACGCGATCCACCTCCCCCACCTGCGGCCCACCAACTACGCGCGCAACATCATCCACGTCAGCGGCGCTGTGGCCTCCCTCGCCGTCGAGCTGGCCGTGTTGGCCGCCCACCCCCGCGCGGTCCTCATCGCCGCGAGCAGCGTCACCAGCGTCATCTGGACCCTGGAGATCAGCCGCCGCTATCTGGGCTGGGTCGACCGCGGAACCTGGTGGGCTTTCGGCAAGGCCGCCCACCCCCACGAGCGCTACCGGGTGAACTCGGCCACCTGGTTCAGCACCTCCCTCTTCCTGCTGGCCTTGATCGGCTCGCCCGCGCTGGCCACCGTCGCCCTGGCGGTGATGGGTTTCGCCGATCCGGCCGCGGCCCTCGTGGGCCGGCGCTGGGGTCGCACGAAGCTCTTGCACGGCCGCTCCCTGGAGGGCAGCCTGGCCTTCCTCGGGGTCGGCATGGCGGTCTCTCTGGGGCTGCTGGTGGTCTTCTTCCCCGCGGTCCCCTACGGCGCGGCCCTGGGGCTGGCCATGGGCGGCGCCGTGCTCGGCGCGCTGGCCGAAGCGGTGGCCAAGCGGGTGGACGACAACCTGATGGTCCCCCTGGCGGCCGCGGCGGGGGCCGCGCTCATGGCGTGGGCCGTGGGGCTGCCCCTGTAACAACAGGTCTTTTCTGTACCGCTTCTGACCGATTCCGTCGGTCGGGAGGGTGTCACCCGAGGGACGCCCCACGAGGGAGGGCCGGGAGGCCGCAGGCGTCCGGCACAGGCCTGGCGGTCGGCCGGCGGACAACCCTGTTCCCCTCTCGGCTTCGCCCCGGAAGCGAACCCGGGCGCCCGACGAGCGCTCGCCTCGGCAGAAAACGACGCGCAACCCCGCCCGCATAACGGGGCCCCAGCTTCCCGTCACGCGCCGTGATCGGACAGATTCTGGCGCCCACCTCGTGGCACGCGCGCGGGCGGCGGCGATACAGGGGGCGCCCCCGGAACCCAGGATCGCACCATGGCAAAGCGCGTTTCCCTGGAGCCTTCGCGGACCCTCGCGGAGTTCCGGCTGCTGCCCGGGCTCACCACCCGGGATCACGGGATGGACCGCATCCAGCTTCGCTCCCGACTCGCGGAGCGGCCGGGCACCGGAGAGCACCTCTGGCTCAACATCCCCCTGGTGTCGGCCGCCATGCAGTCGGTGTCCGGCCCGCGCATGGGCATCGCCCTGGCGCGCGAGGGCGGCGCGGCCTTCCTGTACTGCTCGCAGCCGATCTCCGAACAAGCCCGCATGGTCGCCCAGGTCAAGCACTTCAAGGCCGGCTTCGTCCAGCCCCGCACCATCGGCCCCGAGGCCAGCATCGCCGAGCTGCATCGCCTCTCCCTGTCCACCGGCTTCTCCACCTTCCCCGTGGTGGACGAGCGCGGCCGGCTGCTCGGGCTCATCACCCGCAACGACTACGCGGTGGAACGCCACGGTGCGCTCGCGGTGGCGGAGCGCATGGTGCCGCGCGCCGCGCTCGATGTCGGGGTCGGGGTCACGGATCTGGCCCAGGCCAACGCCCTCTTGCTCGACACCCACCACTCCGGGCTGCCCATCGTCGATGCGCAGGACCGCCTGCTGTACCTGGTGTTCAAGAAGGACGTCCGCGATCAGCGCGAGCACCCCTTGCAGGCGGTGGATGGGCGCGAGCGCCTGCTGACGGTGGCCGCGGTCAACACCCACGACTTCGCCGAGCGCGTCCCCGCCCTGGCCGAGGCCGAGGTGGACGCCCTGGCCATCGACGCCTCCGACGGCTTCTCGGTCTATTCAGCCGAGACCACCCGCTGGATCGCCGAGCGCTACCCGGGCCTGCCCGTCATCGGCGGCAACATCATCACCGCCGCGGGGTTCCGCTTCCTGGCCGAGGCCGGCGCCAACGCGATCAAGGTGGGCATGGGGGGCGGCTCCATCTGCATCACCCAGGAGCAGAAGGGCACCGGCCGGGGCCTGGCCACCTCCGTCATGGACGTGGTGGCCGAGCGCGACCGCTACCAGTTGCAGACGGGGCGCTACCTGCCGGTCATCGCGGATGGCGGCATCGTCACCTCCAAGGACGCGGTGGTGGCCCTGGCCCTGGGGGCCGACTGCGTCATGCTCGGGCGCTGGTTCGCGCGGATGGAGGAGTCCCCCACCGAGAAGGCCATGGTCAACGGCCGGGTCATGAAGCCCTACTGGGGCGAGGGCTCGGCCCGCGCCCAGGACTGGCGCAACGCGCGCTACCACCAGGGCAAGTTCGTGGAGGGGGTCGAGGGCTTCGTGGACTACGCCGGTCGCCTGGGCGACAACCTGGATGTCTTCCTGGCCAAGGTCAGGGCTTCCCTCTCCTCGTGCGGCGCCGCCAGCATCGCCGAGCTGCACCGGGTCGCCGAGCTGGAGCTGGTCTCCCCGCTCTCCATCCGCGAGGGCGGCGTCCACGACATCCTCATGCCGCAGGGCGATCCGAACGCCACCACCACCAGCGCCTGAGGGCATCGAAGGAGCTGTCATGGCCACGTGCATCGTGCTGGGTGCCCAGTGGGGCGATGAAGGCAAGGGCAAGGTCGTGGACCGCTTCGCCGCGGGGGCGCAGGTCGTCGTCCGCTTCGGCGGGGGCGCCAACGCCGGCCACACCATCTGGCACGGCGACCGCAAGGTCGTGCTGCACCAGCTCCCCTCCGGCGTGCTCACCCCGGGCTGCGTGAACCTCGTCGGCAATGGCTGCGTGGTGGATCCGGTGCTGCTGGTGGAGGAGCTGGAGGCGCTGCGGGCCGTGGGGGTGGAGATCGGGCCCGAGCGGCTCGGCATCTCCAGCCTGGCGCACCTGGTCACGCCGCTGCATCGCTGGCTGGACGGCCTCAGCGGAGGCCAGATCGGGACCACGGGGCGTGGGATCGGGCCGACCTACGCCGACAAGGCCGAGCGGATCGGCGTGCGGGTCGGGGAGATCTTCGGCGCCGATCTGGAGGGCGCGTGCGGCTACCTGTTGTTCCTGCACGCCGAGGAGCTGGGCGGGGGCTTCACCGAGTTCGAGCGAAGCGGCTGGCGCGTTTCCTTCGCCACGGCCTGCCAGCGCCTCGCCCCCTACGTGCGGGATGTCCGGCCCGAGCTCCACACGGCCCTGCAGAGGGGCCAGAATGTGTTGTACGAGGGCGCCCAGGGCGCCCTTCTCGATCTGGATCTCGGCACCTACCCCTTCGTCACCTCCTCCAGCACGGCGCTGGGGGGCGCGCTCACCGGCACCGGGGTCTACACCCCCTTCGATCACCGCATCGCGGTGGTCAAGGCCTACACCACCCGGGTGGGCAACGGCCCCTTCCCCACCGAGCTGCAGGGCGCCCTGGGCGAGGATCTGCGCGTCCGTGGCCACGAGTACGGCGCCACCACCGGCCGGCCGCGGCGCTGCGGCTGGCTCGATCTGCCCCTGCTGCGCGAGGCGGCTCGCGCCAGCGGCTACACCGGCATCGCGCTCACCAAGCTCGACTGCCTGCGCGGCCTGCCAGAGCTCCGCGTCGCCATCGACCGGGATGATCGCGGCGAGCCGGTCTTCGCCACCCTCCCCGGCTGGGACGAGGACATCTTGGGGGCACCCTCCCTGGAGGCCCTGCCTCACGCCGCGCGGGTCTACATCGACTTTGTCTGCGAAGGGCTCGGCGTGCCCCTCGCGCTGCTCTCCACCGGCCCCGAACGGGGCCAGACCCTGCTCCTGGAGGCCCCATGGTAGCCCACGAGAAAGCCGAGAGCGGCCTGGACACCAGGCTCGGCGACGCCTGCTCCCGCGCCGCCTACGGCTGGGCGAAGAAGAGCTTCGCGAACCGCGCCGGCAGGATGGGCTTTCCCGTCTTCAAGGCCGAGGGCGGCTTCTCCAACCTGATGGACTACGGCGGGCTGCGCCTCGCCATGACCTCCGACGGCATCGGCACCAAGGTGGAGCTCGCCGAGCGCCTGGGGGTCTACGACACCCTCGGCCACGATCTGGTGGCCATGACCTGCGACGATCTGGCCGCCGCCGGGGTCGAGCCGGTCAACCTCTCCAACATCCTCGACGTGGACAGGCTCGACGAGGCCGTGGTGGATTCCCTGATGCGGGGCCTGCACGCGGCCGCGGGGGTGGCCGGGATCGCCGTGGTGGGCGGGGAGATCGCCGAGCTGGGCGACCGCATCGGTGGCTGGGGCACGGGGATGCACTTCAACTAGTGCGCCACGGCGGTCGGCGTGCTCCGGGAGGGCCAGGAGCCGCTCGACGGCTCGGCGGTGGCACCCGGTCAGGCCGTGGTGGCCCTGCGATCGCGTGGCCTGCGCTCCAACGGATTCTCCCTGGCCCGCCGGGTGCTCGCGCGCGCCCTCGGCCCCGACTGGCATCAGGTCCCCTGTGGCGACGGCCGCTCCTGGGGCGAGGCCCTGCTGACCCCCTCCCTCATCTACTGTCCCCTGATCACGGCCCTGCGCCGGCGCGGCCTCCCGCTCAGCGGGGTGGCCCACATCACGGGCGGCGGCGTCGCGGACAACCTCGCCCGCGTGCTGGCCCTGCGGGGGCTGGGAGCCCACCTCGGCGATCTCTTCCCGCCCCAGCCCTTCGTCCTCGCGCTGCAGACGCTGGGTGAGGTGCCCGAAGTCCAGGCCTACCAGCTCTGGAACATGGGCAACGGGATGCTGCTCACCGTGCCCATGGAGCACGGCCGCGAGGTCTGCAGGGCCGCGGCCGAGCTCGGCTACGAGGCCCGCATCGCGGGGCACATCACCGAGGATCCCGCCATCGTCTTCCACTCGCGGGGCCGCGACCCCGGCCGCATCCTCCACCGCTAGTCCGGAGCCACCATGCGCCCCCACGATCCCAGCGTGGTCCACCTCCACCTGCACCCCGAGCTGCCCGACGTGGCCGGTCGCCGGGTGGCCGAGGCCGCCCGCGCCTGGCTGGGGCTCGAGCTGGGGCGGGTGAAGACCGTGCGGATCTTCGTGATCGACCTGCCGCTGGCGTCCGCGCGCCTGCGGGCCTTCGCCACGGAAGCCCTCTGCGATCCGGTGCTGGAGCGGGCCGAGGTGGGTCCGGGCTGGTCGGATCCGGCCTGGCGCTCCTTCGCCCTGGTGGCCCGCCACCCCGGCGTCACCGACGATGTGGGCATCACCGCCCAGCGCACGCTGGAGGACTGGCTGGGCGAGCCCGTGGACACCGCCACCCAGCACATCTTCTCCCAGACCCTCTACCTCTTCGAGCGCGAGGTCCCCGAGGCCCAGCTCGCGCGCCTGGCCGCCGAGGTGCTCGGCAACCCCCTGGTGGAGCAGTTCCGCCACGGTCCCTTCACCTCCCTGCCCTGGGTCCACCCCGTGGTGGGCCTGCCCGCCACGCCGCAGACCGAGGTGGTCTCCCTGGAGCGCCCGGACGAGGATCTGCTGGCCCTCTCCCAGGCGCGGGTGCTCTCGCTGGATCTCGTCGAGATGAGGGCCATCCAGGCCCACTTCCGTGATCCTTCAGTGCGCGCGGCCCGCGCGGCCCGTGGGCTGCCGCCCGACCCCACGGACTGCGAGCTCGAGGTGCTGGCCCAGACCTGGTCCGAGCACTGCAAGCACAAGGAGTTCAACGCCCTCATCACCTACCGCGACCTGGACACGGGCGAGGAGCGGGTGATCGACTCCCTCTTCAAGACCTGCATCCGCGGCTCCACCGAGGGGGTGCGGGCGCGCCTCCGGGAAGCCGGGCAGGGCTGGCTGGTCAAGGTCTTCGACGACAACGCGGGCGTGGTGCGCATCGACGAGGAGCGGGTCTTCGTGTGGAAGGTGGAGACCCACAACACCCCCTCGGCGCTCGATCCCTACGGCGGCGCCATCACGGGGATCCTCGGCAACAACCGTGATCCGCTGGGCACGGGCGTGGGCGGGGCGCGGCTCATCTTCAACACCGACGTGCTGTGCTTCGGCCTGCCGGATCACGCCGCCCCCCTGCTCCCCGGGCAGCTCCACCCCGCGCGGGTGCTGGAGGGCGTGCGGCACGGCATCGAGGACGGCGGCAACAAGTCGGGCATCCCCACCGTGGCGGGCGCGGTGGTGTTCGACGAGCGCTACGCGGGCAAACCCCTGGTCTACTGCGGCACGGGCGGGGTCATGCCGGCGCGCTGGGCCGGGCGCCCGTCCTGGGAGAAGCGCATCGAGCCGGGCGACCGCATCCTGATGGCCGGCGGCCGGGTGGGCAAGGACGGCATCCACGGGGCCACCTTCTCCTCCGCCGAGGTCGATGAACGCTCCCCGCGCACGGCGGTGCAGATCGGCAGCCCCATCACCCAGAAGCTGGTCACCGACTTCATGTGGCGGGCCTGCGCCGAGGGCCTGGTGCGCTGCTCCACCGACTGCGGCGCGGGCGGGCTCTCCTCGGCCGTGGGGGAGCTGGCCACCATCCCGGGGGGCGCCGTGGTGCAGCTCGCCGAGGTGCCCCTCAAGTACCCCGGGCTGATGCCCTGGGAGATCTTCGTGTCCGAGGCCCAGGAGCGCATGCTGCTGGTGGTGGGTCCGGCCGACGCCGCCCGCTGCCTGGAGCTGGCCCGGCAGTACGAGGTGGAGCTGACCGACATCGGCGCCTTCACCGACGCGGGGCTGCTCGAGGTGCGGTATGGCGCCGAGGTGGTGGCCTGCCTCGGCCTCGACCTCCTGCACGACGGCGTGCCCCGCAAGCGCATGGAGGCCGAGTGGCGCGCCCCCCGCGACGAGGACCCGCCGCTCTCCGGAGAGGAGGACTTCGGCGCGCTGCTGCTGGCGCTGCTGCGCAGCCCCGACATCTGCTCCCGCGAGGGGGTCATCCGCCAGTACGACCACGAGGTGCAGGGCCGCACGGTGATCAAGCCGTTGATGGGCGCTCGCGGCGTGGCGCCCCAGGACGCCGCGGTGCTGCGCCTCGATCATGGCGGCTGGGACGCCATCGCCGTCTCCGTAGGCATCTGCCCGCGCTACGGCGATCTCGACGCCTACGCCATGTCCGCCGGCGCCTTCGACGAGGCCGTGCGCCAGATCCTGGCGGTCGGCGGGCGCCTGCCCGGCCCCGACGCGCCGGAGAACCTGTTCTGGTCCGTGAACGACAACTTCTGCGTGCCCGACTCCGCCTTCCACCCGGTCCACAACCCCGACGGAAAGTACAAGCTGGCCCAGCTCGTGCGCATGGCCGAGGCCCTGCACGACCTGGCGCTGGCCTACTGCGTGCCCATGACCTCGGGCAAGGACAGCATGAAGAACGACTTCCGGGCGGGCGGGGTCAAGATCTCGGTGCCGCCCACCATCCTGTACTCGGCGGTGGCCCGCATCCCTGATCTCAGGCGCTGCCGCCCGGCCCAGTTCGTAGCCCCGGGGGATGTGGTGGTGCTCCTCGGGCGCACCTACCACGAGCTCGGGGCCTCCCAGCTCCTGCGCCTGCGGGGGGAGCGTGGGGCCAGCGTGCCCCGGGTGCGGGTGAGCCGCGCGCTGGACCTCTACCATCGGCTCGGGTTGGCCACCGAGCGGGGCCTGCTGGCCTCCTGCCACGATCTGTCCGACGGCGGCCTGGGCGTGGCCCTGGCCGAGTGCTGCTTCGGCAGCGGGCTGGGCTGCGAGGTGTCGGTGGAGGGCTGGGATCTGGGCCGCCACGCGCTGCTGTTCTCCGAGTCCCACTCCCGCTTCGTGGCCAGCCTGCGGGCGGAAGACCTGCCCGCCCTGCGACAGGTGCTGGGCGAGCACTGCCACGTGCTGGGGGTGGTGACCGAGGAGCCCAGGATGCGGGTGAGACACCGCGACACACCGCTGATGGATCTCGATGTGTCGGCGCTGCTGGAGGCCTGGAGAGCCGGTCCGGTGGCGGTGGTGGGAGGTGTACGATGACCGCGCCCCCCCGCTCCCTCGTCGTCTGTGGCCTGGGCATCAACTGCGAGGAGGAGCTGGCGGCGGCCTGGCGCCTCGCAGGCGCCGCCCCCGCCACGGTGCACCTCAACGCCCTGCTGGCGGGCGAGGTCTCGCTGGCGGACTTCGAGGTGCTCTCCCTGCCCGGGGGCTTCTCCTTCGGCGATGACCTCGGCTCCGGCAAGGCGCTGGCCAACCGCATCCGCTTCCGCCAGCGGCCGGGAGGAGGCGCGCTGCTCGATGAGATCCGCGCGTTCCTCGGGGGCGGCGGCTACGTCCTGGGCATCTGCAACGGCTTCCAGGCCCTGGTGAAGCTGGGGCTGCTGCCGGGGCTCGACCCAGGCGGTGCCCAGCAGGTCAGCCTCACCGCCAACGCCTCGGGGCGCTTCGAGGACCGCTGGGTCCACTGCCGGGTGCGGCCCTCCAACCCCTCCCCTTTCCTGCGCGGGCTCGAGGTCATCGAGCTTCCCGTGCGGCACGGCGAGGGGCGCCTGGTCGTCCGCGACCCTGCGGTGCAGGCCGAGATCGTCGAACACAAGCTCGACTGCATGGCCTACTGCACCCCTCAGGGTGAGCCCACCGGGCGCTACCCGGCCAACCCCAACGGTTCGGCGCTGCACTGCGCCGCACTGTGCGATCCGAGCGGGCAGGTGCTGGGCATGATGCCCCACCCCGAGGCCTTCCTCTCCCGCTACCACCACCCGGACTGGCCCCGCCTGCGCCGCCGCGACCCTGGCCGCGGCGAAGAGGGCACGGGCATGCGCCTCTTCCGAAACCTGGTCGAGCACCTGGAGGCCCGATGAACGTCTCCATCCGCCGCGCGCTGCTGTCCGTCTCGGACAAGACCGGCGTCGTGGACCTCGCGCGCGCCCTGGTGGAGCACGGCTGCGAGCTGGTCTCCACCGGGGGCACCGCCGCCGCGCTGCGCGCCGCCGGGCTCGAGGTCACCGACATCCAGGCCGTCTCCGGCAACCCCGAGGCCTTCGGTGGCCGCATGAAGACCATCAGCTTCACCGTGGAGTCGGCCCTGCTCTTCGACCGCGAGCGAGATGCCGCCGAGGCCACCCGGCTGGGGGTGGAGCCCATCGACCTGGTGGCCTGCAACCTCTACCCCTTCGAGGCTGCGTGGAGGGCGGGGGCCGATCTGACCGAGCTGGTGGAGCAGATCGACATCGGCGGGCCCACCATGCTCCGGGCCGCCGCCAAGAACTTCCGCTACGTGGCCGCCCTGTGCCGTCCCGAGGGATACCCCGCGGTGATCGCGGAGCTGAAGGCCGGCGGCGGGAGCCTGTCGCTCGCCACGCGCCGGCGCCTGCTGCGCGAGACCTTCGAGCACTGCGCCGACTACGACGCCGCCATCGCCGTGGCCCTGGCGGAGCGGGCCGGTACCAGGAGCCTGCGGCTCGCCTACGAGCAGCCCCGCGCCCTGCGCTACGGCGAGAACAGCCACCAGCCGGCGGCCTTCCTCCGCCAGCGCGGGGCCGGGCGTTCACTGCACGATCTTCTGGCCCTGGGCGGCAAGGCGCTCTCCTACAACAACATCGTCGATCTACAGGCCGCGCTGGAGGCGGTCGCCGGGCTCGCCGCCGGGGCCTGCGCCGTCGTGAAGCACACCAACCCCTGCGGGCTGGCCCAGGGCGCTGACCAGGCCGCGGCCTTCGCCGCCGCCTGGGCCGGCGATCCCACCTCGGCCTTCGGCTCGGTCATCGCCTTCAACGCGCCCCTCGGGCTCGAGGCCGCCCATTTCCTGTGCCTGGAGGCGCCCGTACGGGAGCGCCGCTTCGTGGAGGTGGTGGCGGCCCCCGCCTTCGAGCCAGGGGTGGTGGAGTACCTCAGCCGCAGCGAGAACCTGCGCATCGTGCGCTGCGACCCCGCCATCGTCCGATCCGAGGAGGTCTGGCGCTTCGTCCCGGGTGGGCTGCTGGTGCAGGGCGCCGACCTGGAGGATGTCTCCGAGGTCCGGGTGGTCACCGCGCAGCCCATCGACCCGCTGGACGAGCCCCTGCTGCGCTTCGGCCTGCACGCCGTGCGCTGCGTGAAGTCCAACGCCATCGTGCTCGTGCGCCGCCAGGCCGACGGCCTGCTGCAGCTGCTCGGTATGGGCGCCGGCCAGCCCAACCGCGTGGACAGCACCCGCATCGCGCTGGCGCGGGCGCGGCAGACCCTGGCCGCCGAGGCCGGGGCGGCCGACGTGGAGGCCGAGGAGCACATCCGCGCGGGCCTGGCGGCCGCCTACCTGGTCTCCGACGCCTTCTTCCCCTTCCCCGACAGCGTGGAGCTGGCCGCCGAGGCCGGCCTCCGCACCCTCTTCCAGCCCGGTGGATCCATCCGCGACAAGGCCGTGGTCCGTCGCTGCGACGAGCTCGGCCTGGCTATGGCCATGACGGGTCTGAGGCACTTCAAGCACTAGGAGCAACAGGAGCCCCCATGTCCACCACCCTCACCGACTTCACCATCGGGCAGCTCAAGCACCTGCACGCCGGCAAGGTCCGCGAGTTGTACCAGGCCGGGCTTGGCGAGCTGCTGCTGGTGGCCACCGACCGCCTCTCGGCCTTCGATCGGGTGCTGCAGACCGCCATCCCCGGCAAGGGGGCCGTGCTCAGCTCGCTCTCGGCCTGGTGGTTCCAGCAGACCGCCGACATCGTGCCCAACCACCTCGTCCGCGTGGTGGACCCTTCCGCCTGCCTGGTGCGGGCCTGCACCCCCATCCGCATCGAGGTGGTGGTCCGCGGCTTCCTCTGCGGCTCCATGGCGCGCCGCTACGCGGCCGGCGAGCGGGAGTTCGAGGGCCACACCCTGCCTGACGGGCTGCGGGAGAACGACCGGCTGCCCGAGCCCATCGTCACCCCCACCACCAAGGAGAAGAGCGACCGGCCCATCAGCCCGGCCCAGATCGTGTCCGAGGGCTGGACCAGCGCCCGGCTGTGGGCCCGGATGGAGACGGTGGCCCTCGAGCTGTTCCGGCGCGGGACGGAGATCCTGATCGAGAAGGGCATCATCCTGGTGGACACCAAGTACGAATTCGGCCTGCTGGACGGCGATCTCGTGCTCATGGACGAGCTGCACACCCCCGACTCCTCCCGCTTCTGGCCGGTGGAGAGCTGGACCCAGGAGCCGCTCGCGGCGGTGCAGCTCGACAAGGAATTCGTGCGCCGCTGGCTCATGGAGAACCGCGAGGCCGGCCAGTACCCCACCCGGCTGCCGGACACCGTGGTGGGTGAGACCGTCCAGCGCTACCGCGACATCTACGAGCGCATCACGGGCGAGGCGGCCCCCGCGCTGCCACGGGACGCCGCGCGCCGGCTGTACGTGAACCTCGTGCGGAACGAGGTC
The DNA here is from genome assembly GCA_043814015.1 of Pseudomonadota bacterium. GTDB lineage: Bacteria > Myxococcota_A > UBA796 > UBA796 > JAFGLY01 > JBDRKM01. The sequence goes on along the minus strand of JBDRKM010000190.1, from coordinate 10,593 downwards.
ATCAAGGACGGCTACGTGGTCATCGTCATGGGCTCCCCCATCGACGAGCCGCACTGCCTCAAGATCAAGGAGATCGTGGAGCGCTACGAGGTCGCCTGCCACATGCGGGTCTGCTCGGCCCACAAGAACGCCGAGTACCTCACCGCGCTGGCCGGCTTCTACAACCGCTCCATCGAGCCCGGCGCCGCGGTGGCCGTGGCGGGCCTGTCCAACGGCCTCGGGGGGGCGGTGGCGGCCAACTTCAACCTGCCGGTGACCTCCTCGCCGCCGTTCACGGACCGCATGGACCTCCTCATCAACATCAACTCCTCCCTGATGCTGCCCTCCCGGACCCCGGCGGGCACGGTGGTGCGCCCCGAGTCCGCCGCCATGCTGGCGCTGCGGGGCCTCAACCTGGCCCGGCTCCGGCGCCGCTTCTCCGGCGAGATCGCTGCCATGAAGCGTGACCTCGCCGAGACGGACGCCCGCCTGCGCGAGAAGTAGATGGACGCCATCTGTCCCCTCGACGGCCGCTACGCCGCCGCGCTCGCGCCCCTGGCGGCCTGCTTCTCGGAGCGGGCCCTGGTGCAGGCGCGCATCGACGTGGAGCTGCGCTACCTGGAGGCGCTGACGGCCCGCGGGCTGTTCCCGGATCTGAGCGTCGAGGAGCGTGCGCGGGTGGCCGTGGCCCGGGGGCCGCTCTCCGACGACGACTTCGCGGTGGTCAAGGCCATCGAGGCCCGCACGCGGCACGACGTCAAGGCGGTGGAGATCTTCCTGCGGGAGCGCCTCGCCCTGCGCCATCCGGGTGCCCTGCACTTCGGGCTCACCTCCGAGGACCTGAACAACCTCGCCTGGTCCAGCCTTTTCCTACGCTTTCGCGACGGGCACCAACGCCCGCTGCTGGGGCGGCTGATCCTGGCCCTGGCGGGGCTGGCCGAGCGCTGGGCATTCGTCCCCTTCCCCGCCCACACCCACGGCCAGCCCGCCTCCCCCACCACGGCCGGCAAGGAGCTGGCGGTCTTCGCCTGGCGCCTGCTGCGGCTGTGGCGCGCCCTCGGCGCCCACCGCTTCCGGGGCAAGCTCGCGGGCGCCACCGGCAATTATGCGGCCATGCTGGCGGCCTTCCCCGATCATGACTGGCCGGGCCTCGCGCGGGAGCTGGTCACCGCGCTCGGGCTGGATCACGCCCCCGTGGTCACCCAGATCGAAGACCACGACGCCTGGGCGGCCTGGTTCGATCTCAGTCGCGCCGTGAACAACGTGGTCCTCGATCTGGATCGCGACCTCTGGGAGTACATCTCGCGCGACCTGTTCCGCCAGCGGGCCGCCCCCGGCCAGGTGGGCTCGTCCACCATGCCCCACAAGATCAACCCCATCCGCTTCGAGAACAGCGAGGGCAACCTGGAGCTGGCCAACGCCCAGCTCGGCCTGCTGTCCGACAAGCTCTGCCGCTCGCGCATGCAGCGCGATCTGTCCGACAGCACGGTGCAGCGCAACGTGGGCGTGGCCATGGCGCATTCCTGGCTGGCCTGGTCCGAGACCTTGGGCGGCCTCGCGCGCGTCGAGCTGGACGAGGCCCGCTGCCGTGCCGCCCTGGAGGCCCACCCCGAGCTGCTGGCCGAGCCCATCCAGACCGTGCTGCGCGCGGAAGGGGTGGAAGACCCATATGAAATCCTGCGCCAGGCCACCCAGGGCCGGCGGGTCGAGCGGGCCGACCTGCTCGCCCTCATCGAGGCTCAGCCCATCTCCGAGGGCGCCCGGGCGCGCCTGCGCGGGCTGCAGATCACCGACCTGTGCGGCCTGGCCGCCACCCTCGCCCTGGACGTGGTACGGGCCGTGCGCGCGGAGGTGCAGCCGTGAAGATCGCCATCCTGGGCGCCGGCGGGCGCGAGCACGCCCTGGCCTGGAAGCTGTCCCAGGGGGCCACGGCGCGGCAGGTGCTCTGCCTCCCGGGCAACGGGGGGACCGCCCCGAACCTCGCGGTGGAGCCGGAGGACCTCGACGCCGTGGCGCGGATCTGCCGCACGGAGGCGGTGGATCTGCTGGTGGTCGGGCCGGAGGCCCCGCTGGCGGCCGGCATCGCCGATCGCCTGGGCATCGCAGGCTTGCGCGTGCTCGGCCCGGGCGCGGCCGGCGCGCGCCTGGAGAGCTCCAAGGCCTGGGCCAAGGCCTTCATGGCCCGTCACGGCGTGGCCACCGCCGCCTTCCGCACCTTCGACGGCCCCTCCGCGGCCCGCGCCGCGCTCCTGCCCGGCCCCCAGGTGGTGAAGTACGACGGCCTGGCCGCCGGCAAGGGCGTGTTCGTCTGCGGCGGGCCCGCCGAGGCCTCCGCCGCCCTGGAGCAGATCGAGGCCACCTGGGGCCCAGCGGCCCCCGTGGTGCTGGAGGAGCGCCTGGTGGGCAGCGAGATCTCCATCATGGGCTTCACCGACGGGCAGACCCTGCGCCTCTTGCTCCCCTCCCAGGACCACAAGCAGCTGCTGGACGGTGATCGCGGCCCCAACACGGGCGGCATGGGCGCCTTCTGCCCGGTGCCGGCCTTCGGGCCCGCGCACCTGGCGGCTGTGCAGCAGGCCGTGGTGGAGCCCACCCTGCGGGGGCTCGCGGCCGAGGGCATCCCCTACCGCGGCGCGCTGTACTTCGGCCTGATGATGACCCGTGATGGCCCGCGCCTGCTGGAGTACAACGTGCGGCTCGGCGATCCCGAGGCCGAAGTGCTGCTGCCGGCCCTGCGCACCGACCTGCTGGAGGTGCTCGAGGCCTGCGTCGCCGGGCGGCTGCGGGAGGTGGCGCTCGAATTCCACCCCGGCTTCTTCGTGGACGTGGTGCTCTGCGCGCCAGGCTACCCGGGCCGCTACCCCAGGGGGCTGCCCATCACGGGGGTCGAGGACGCCGCGGCCCTGGTGTTCCACGCCGGCACCCGCCGGGAGGGCGAGCGGCTGCTCACCTCCGGTGGCCGGGTGCTCAACGTGGTGGGTCACGGCCCTGACCTGGAGGCGGCCATCGCGCGGGCCTATGGCGCCGCCGGAAGGATCGCCTTCGAGGGCAAGACCATGCGGCGCGACATCGGGCGCCGGGAGTGGCGCGCGTGAGCGTCCGCCTCGCCATCCTCCTCTCGGGCCGCGGCTCCAACATGCTGGCCCTGGTGGAGGCATGCCGGGCCGGGGTGCTGCGCGGGGTCTGCGAGCCCTGCCTGGTGCTCTCCAGCGATCCTGAGGCCTCCGGTCTGGATCGCGCCGCCGCGCTGGGCGTGCCCACCATCGCCCTCCCCGCCCGTGGCCTCGGGCGCGCGGCCTACGACGAGGCCCTGGCGGAGGCGCTGGCTCCCTTCGAGCCCGACTGCATCGCCCTGGCGGGCTTCATGCGCATCCTCGGCCCGCGCGTGCTCTCCCGCTGGGCCGGGCGGGTGGTCAACATCCACCCGGCGGACACCCGCCAGCACCAGGGCCTGCACGGCTACGCCTGGGCCTGGGAACGGCGCCTCGCGGAGACCGCCGTCACGGTCCACCTCGTGGACGCCGGGCTCGACACCGGGCCCATTCTCGCCCAGCGCGCGGTGGATCTGCGCGGGGTGGGCAGCCTCGAGGAGGTGGAGGCGCGGGGGCTCGCGGTGGAGCACGAGGTGTATGCGGAGGCACTCCGGGATCTTCTCGGCGACACAGTCGGGAACGGGGACGGGGACGGGGACGGGAATGTAGACGCCCAGAAGCGGCGCGAGGACGACTGACCATGTGCGGAATCATCGGCATCGCCGGCCACCGCGACGTCTTCCCGGAACTGCACGCGGGCCTGATGGCCCTGCAGCATCGCGGCCAGGACGCCGCCGGGATCGTCACTTTCCAGGGCACATTCAGGACCAAGAAGGGCCTGGGAATGGTCAGCCAGGTCTTCGGGGAGCGCCACCTGCCGCGCCTGACCGGGTCCATGGGCCTGGGGCACGTGCGCTACGCGACCCAGGGTTCCAACGAGGAGCTGGACGCCCAGCCCATGGCGGTGAACTACCCGCTGGGCGTGGCCATGGTGCACAACGGCAACGTCACCAACTTCCACGAGCTGCGGCGCAGCCTCTACCAGGACAACCACCGCCTGGTGGAGACCACCTGCGACGTGGAGCTGATCCTCTACGCCCTGGCCGCCGAGCTGGAGACCAAGAACCTCTCGAACCTCTCGGTGGACGAGCTCTTCGAGTGCGTCGCGGCGGTCCAGCGCAAGGTCCAGGGGGCCTACTCGGTCATCGCGCTCATCGCGAACGTCGGCATGATCGCCTTCACCGACCCCCACGGCATCCGCCCGCTCGTCATGGGCCGGCGCTTCTGCGACGAGGGCCTGGCCTGGGCCTTCGCCTCCGAGACCAACGTCTTCGACTACCTCGGGTTCGAGAGCATCGGCGACCCGGCCGCCGGTGAGGCGGTGTTCGTGGACCTGGACCGCCGGGTCCACCGCAGGGTGTGTGCACGGGAACGCCCCGCCTTCTGCGTGTTCGAGTACATCTACTTCGCCCTGGAGGACTCCGTGCTGCACGGGCGCACCGTGGCGGGTGAGCGGGTGCGCATGTCCCGCGGCCTGGCCGCCACGTTCCGGCGCACGGGCCTGGCGCCGGACATCGTCATCGACGTGCCCTCCTCCTCCTACTTCTTCGCCTCGGGCATGGCCGAGGCCCTCGGCGTGCCCTACCGCCGCGGCCTGGTGAAGAACCCCCACATGGGCCGCAGCTTCATCAACCCCACCCAGGAGGGCCGTGAGCGGGTGGTGCGCCAGAAGCTCAACCCCATCCGCGATGTGGTCCAGGGCAAGAAGGTGGCCGTGGTGGACGACTCCATCGTGCGCGGCACCACCGCCCGCCACCTGGTGCGCCTGCTCAAGGAGGCCGGTGCGCAGGAGGTCTACTTCGTCTCGGCCTCCCCCCCCTTCCGCCACCCCTGCGTCTTCGGCATCGACATGTCCATCAAGCGGGAGATGATCGCGGCCAACTACCCCGTCGAGCAGATCGCCCGCTACATGGGGGCGGAGGCCGTGGTGTACCAGACCCTGGAGGATCTCCAGGCGCTGTACCAGGATCTCCCCTGCTGCTTCGCCTGCTTCTCGGGCCAGTACCCCACCAACCTCACGGACCACGAGCTGGAGGCCATCGAGCAGGAGAGGGTATGCTCCAAGAACAAGTAGAGACCGTCGTGGTGCTGGACTACGGTGGCCAGTACACCCACCTGGTGGCCAAGGCCGTCCGCGGGCTCGGGGTCTACTCCCGTATCGAGCAGCCCGAGGCGTTCGACCCGGCCAGCGAGCCCAACCTGGTGGGGATCATCCTCTCGGGAGGCCCCTCCTCGGTCTACGATCCGGGCGCCCCCGGGCTGCCCTTCGACCCCATCCGGCTGCCCGTCCCCGTGCTGGGCCTCTGCTACGGCCACCAGCTGCTGGCGCGCGCCTCCGGTGGCGAGGTGCGCGGCGGAGGGCTCGGCGAGTACGGCCTGGCCCAGGTGCGCTGCGCGCCCGGGGCCCTGTTCGACGGCCTGCCCTCGGAGCAACCGGTCTGGATGAGCCACCGCGACCGGGTCGAGCGCCTGCCCGCGGGCTGGCGCGCCACGGCCTCCACCCCCACCCTGCCGGTGGCGGCCTTCGAGTCCGCCGACCAGCGCATCTTCGGCCTGCAGTTCCACCCCGAGGTCAGCCACACCCGCCACGGCCGCGACATCCTGGAGCGCTTCCTGGGGCGCTGCACCGCCCGGCGCGACTGGGATCCCGGGCACTACGCCGCGCTGCTCAGCGCCCAGGTGAGGCAGCAGGTGGGCGAACGCGAGGTCTTCCTGCTGGTCTCCGGCGGGGTGGACTCCCTGGTCACCCTGGTGCTGCTCATCCGCGCCCTGGGCCCCGAGCGGGTCCACTCCTTACACGTGGACACCGGCTTCATGCGCCTCGGTGAGTCCGCGGACATCATGCGCTACCTGCGCGAGCTGGGCTTCGCGAACCTGCACCTGGAGCGGGCAGAGGGGCGCTACCTGGCCGCGCTGGAGGGGGTGGTGGAGCCCGAGCACAAGCGCCGCATCATCGGGCGGCTGTTCGTGGAGGTGGTGGACGACGCCGTGCGGGCGCTGCGGCTCGGCGAGGGCTGGCTGCTGGCCCAGGGCACCATCTACCCGGACAGCATCGAGTCGGGCGCCACGGCCAAGGCCGATCTCATCAAGACCCACCACAACCGGGTGGACGAGATCCAGCGCCTCATCGCCGCCGGGCGCGTGGTGGAGCCCCTGCTCGACCTCTACAAGCACGAGGTGCGCGAGCTCGGCATGCAACTGGGCCTGCCGCGCGACCTGGTGGACCGCCACCCCTTCCCCGGCCCCGCCCTGGCGATCCGCGCCCTGTGCTCGGCCGACGCCGCGCCCCCCGGGGGCTACGATGCCGACCTGGACGCGCTGCAGGACATCGCCGCGCGCTACGGCCTCGCCGCCTGCGTGCTGCCGGTGCGCAGCGTCGGCGTGCAGGGCGACTCCCGCACCTACCGTCACCCGGCCGCCCTCTGGTACCCCGACGACCGCGCCCCCGACTGGGAGGTCCTGCTCGCCTGCGCCGCCGAGGTGGTCAACCGGCTCCCCAGCCTGAACCGGGCCGTGTTCGCCCCGGGCGGCGCCGATCCCTCCACCCTGCGCCTCGTGCCCACCTTCCTCGACCGCCCCGGCATGGACCTGCTGCGCCAGGTGGACCACCTCACCCACACCCGCACCGCGCACCTCGGCGAGATCTGGCAGATGCCCGTGGTCTCCCTGCCGCTGGTGGAGGCGAGCGGCCAGCGCGCCTTCGTGCTGCGCCCCGTGACCTCCCGCGACGCCATGACCGCCGACGTCTTCCGCATGCCCGCGGACCTGCTCGCCGCGCTGCAGGCGGAGGTCGCGGCCATCCCCGGCGCGGGGATGCTGCTGTATGATCTCACCACAAAGCCCCCCGGCACCATCGAGTGGGAGTGAGATGCGCCTCTGCCACGCCCGCTGGCTGAACCCCGACGGCACCTTCGGTGAAGGCGCCGTGGAGGCGCGCGATGGGCGGCTGGTCCTGCGGCCGGGGGATGTGGGCGGCCGGGGTTGGGACTGCCAGGGCCAGCTGATCCTCCCAGGCCTGGTGGATCCTCACGTCCACCTGCGGCAGCCGGGAGCGCGCAGCAAGGAGGGCGTCCGCAACGGCAGCGAGGCCGCCGCCGCGGGCGGGGTCACCACGCTCCTGGCCATGCCCAACGACCGACCGGCGACCACCTCCGAGGGGTACCTGCGCGCCAAGCAGCGCGCCTACGCCCGCTCGTGCACCACGCGCTGGGGGCTGTTCCTCCAGGCGACTCCACGCGCCGCCGACCCGGCGCTCGCCGCGCGCCTGGCCCCCCGGGTGGTGGCGCTCAAGATCTACATGGCCCGCTCCTCCCAGCACCCCGCCATCCACGACCCGGCGTTGCTGTGCGCCCTGTTCAAGGCCTGGCCCCGGGTCACGGTCCACGCCGAGGACGAGACCGCCTTCCTACCCGGACCGGTGGACCTGCGACGCCGCTCTCACGCCAAGCAGCGCCCTATCGCGGCGATCGAGCTGGCCCTGGCGAAGATCGAGTACGCCCTGCGCTCCCTGCCCACGCATGATCGGCCCCGCCTGGTCCTCGCGCACGCATCCACGCTCCAGGAGGTGGCCTGGTTGGCGCGAATGAAGGACGAGGGCTTCGACGTCTGGGGCGAGACCTGCCCCCACTACCTGCTCATGACCGAAGCACGGGCCCGACGGATCGGCGGTGAGCTCAAGGTGAACCCACCGATTCGCGGGAAGGCGCACCAGGAGGCGCTGCGCGCTGGTTTGCGAGAGGGGATCATCGACTTCGTCGCGTCGGACCACGCCCCCCACCACTCCTGGGAGAAGCACGATCGGATCGCCCCTCCCTCGGGCATCGCCGCCGTGGAGTGGTCCTGGCCGCTCTTGCTCCACATGGCCGAGGAGGGCTGGCTGCCCTGGGCCGCCCTCACCCGCGTGGGCTGCGCGGCCGCCGCCGCCTGCTACGGGCTCCCATCCCGTGATGGCCTGCGAGCTGGCAACCTCGCGGACTTCGTGATCGCGGAGCGCGCTCCCGAGACGCGCGAGCCCCGCACGATCAGCCACGCCGGGCTGCGCCCCTACTCCCACCTGCACCTCGCGTGGAGGGTGCGGTGGACCTTCATCGACGGCGACGTGGCCGAACCAGGGCCACACGCCGACAAGCCGGAGGTTCCCACCCCATGACCGAGTCCGCCACCCTCATCTCCCTCCTCGTGGGCGCGGGCGCGCTGCGCTTCGGGGAGTTCACGCTCAAGTCCGGCGCCGCCTCGCCCTTCTTCGTCAACCTGGGCGACGTCGCCGGCGGGGCCGACATCGCCGCCCTCGGGGGCCTGCTGGCCCGGGGGCTCGAGCGCGCCTTCCCCCACGCCAACCTGCTCTTCGGCCCGGCCTACAAGGGCATCGTGCTGGCCTCGGCCGCCTCCCAGGCGGCCCATCGCGAGCTGGGCTGGGAGCTGCCCTTCTGCTACGACCGCAAGGAGCGCAAGGCCCACGGCGAGGGAGGCGATCTCATCGGGCGTAGGCCTGAGCCGGGCGACGCGGTCATCATCATCGACGACGTGTACTCCTCCGGCGGCACCAAGGTGGAGGCCGCGAAGATGCTGGAGGAGGTCTACGGCGTCAAACCCGCCGGCGTGCTGGTGGCCCTGGACCGCCGCCCGCGCAGCGTCGCGCTCGACCCGGCGCTCCCGAGCGTCGCGGCCATCGCCGACCTGCCCGACCTCGTGGGCTGGCTGGCGGAGCACGACCCGGCCCACTTCAGCCGCGTGCTGCGTTTCTTCGAGGAGGGCGTATGAGCCAGAAGGTCTGGAGCGTCATCCCCGCCCTGGATGTGCCCCGCCTGGAGCAGGCCCTGCCCGTCATCGAGGCCCTCGGGCGGCACCCCTTCGTCCACGGCTTCAAGCTGGGCTTCTCGCTCGGGCTGTCGGCCGGGCTGCCCGCCGCGGTGGCCGCCATCCGGCGCCACTCCGACAAACCGGTCATCTACGACCACCAGAAGGCCGCCACCGACATCCCCAGCACTGGCGCCCTCTTCGCCCGCGTGATGGAGGACGCCGGGGTGGAGGAGGTCATCCTCTTCCCCCAGGCCGGCCCGGTCACGCTGTCGGCCTGGGTGGAGGCCCTGCAGGCCCGCGGGCGCAAGGTCATCGTGGGCAGCGCCATGACCCATCCGGGCTATCTGGCTTCCGAAGGCGGCTTTCTGCTGGACGATGCCCCGCGCCGCATGTTCGCCGCGGCCGCGGAAGCAGGGGTGCGCGCCTTCGTGCTGCCGCTCACCAAGCCCGAGGTGGCCGAGGCCTCCATCCGGGCGGCCGGCCTGCCCGCGGGCTGCGAGTACTACTCCCCCGGCTACGGCAGCCAGGGGGGCGACCCGGCCCGCTTCGGCTTCGTCCGCCACCATCACCTCATCGTGGGCCGCGCCCTGCTCGCGGCCGAGGATCCGGTCGCCTGGGTCGAGGCGGCCCGGACCACCCTGGAGGCATGCCCATGAAGCGCGACCTCATCTCGATCAACGATCTGCAGCGCGCCGACATCGAGCGCTACCTGGCGCTGGCCGCCGCGGTGGAGCCCCTGCCGCGGGAGCACAAGCACCGCCTGCTGCGCGGCTACCTGATGATGGAGATGTTCTTCGAGCCCTCCACCCGCACCAAGCTCTCCTTCGAGGCCGCCATGCGGCGCCTTGGCGGCGACGTGATGGGCTTCGCCGACGTCTCCTCCACCTCGGTCAAGAAGGGCGAGACCTTCCTGGACACCGTCAAGACCGTGGAGAACTACGCCGACATCCTCGTGATCCGCCATTCCCAGGAGGGCGCGGCCCGCATGGCGGCCGAGGCCAGCCGCCTGCCCGTGCTCAACGCCGGCGACGGCACCAACCAGCACCCCAGCCAGACCCTGCTGGATCTGTACACCATCCAGAAGTTCTTCGGCCGGCTGCAGGATCTCCGCATCTGCCTGGCGGGCGACCTCAAGTACTCCCGCACGGTCTTCTCCCTGCTCAAGACCCTGATGATGTTTCCGGGCAACGAGCTCGTGCTCTGCTCACCCGAGGCCCTGCGCGTGCCCGACTACCTCAAGTACGACGCCGAGGGGCGCCGCCTCTCCTTCGTGGAGACCGACGATCTGGCTGCCGCCGTGGCCCACTGCGACCTGCTCTACATGACCCGTATCCAGCGGGAGCGCTTCGGCGACGTGCTGGAGTACGAGCGGGTCAAGGACATCTTCGTGCTCGACGCCGCCATGCTGCGGCACGCCCGGCCGCACCTGAAGGTCATGCACCCCCTGCCGCGGGTGCGTGAGATCGCGCTGGACGTGGATCCAACGCCGCACGCCGGCTACTTCCAGCAGGTGGAGAACGGCATGTTCATGCGGCAGGCCATCCTGCTGGACCACCTGGGGGTGTCCCTGTGAGCGCCACCGCCAAGCACCTCTACATCCCGAAGATCGAGGAAGGTGTGGTCATCGACCACATCCCTGCCGGCCTGGGCCCGAAGGTCGCCGAGATCATCTGCGGCGCGCCGGGGCTCCAGGACGCCATGGTCAGCCTGGGGCTCAACTACG
>JBDRKM010000189.1:0-40464 GCA_043814015.1 Pseudomonadota bacterium | reverse complement strand
GGCCCCGGCCCACCGCCCCGGCGCCGCGCCCGACCCCGGCGCCACCGGCGAAGGCGCCGTGACGGCGCCAGCCCGCCTGCCCTGGCGCACCTGGCACGCGCACCGTCAGGACGAGCCCGCGCCCACGACCGAAGAACCCGAGGAGCGCACCTCCGACGCGCCCACCCTGGAGCCCGGCCCCCTGACCGCGGAGGAGATCCCAACCTGGGCGCGCCAGCAACGAGCCCGCATGCAAGCCGAGCTCCAGGACCAGATGGCCGCCCGGATGGGCCCCCAGGGCCTGGGCGACGCGCGCTTCGAGGCCCTGATGGAGGCCGCCTTCGCCCAGCGCGACGCCCTGGACGCGGAGGAGGGGTTGGACGACTCCCAGGTATCCCTGGGTGTCAGGCACTAGGACTCAAGCTTTTCCCCAGCGTCCCACGCCGCCATCCACCCCGCCAGCGCCGGCCCGGGCTCGGACGTGCGCGTGCCCGTGAGGGTCTGGGAGACGTGGGCCGGCGTCATCCCGAGCAGCGCGCCGATCTGCTTGTGGGTCAGGGTGGTGCCCCGCGCCAGGGCCCAGATGGCGAAGCGTCGCGCGGGGTTGCCCCGGCGCCCGCGGACCCCCTCGGCGATGGCCTCCGCCTCGACACCCGTGAGGGCCGAGACCCTGGCCAGGACATGCTCCGCGCTCGCCTGGCCGTCCTCCGCCTGCCACGGCGACTCCGGCGGGGAGGCGGGCTCCTTGCCGGCCCAGAACGCCGCCAGGTCGAGCGCGCGGTCGGCGGGCCAAGCCTCGGCGCCCAGCATGATCTGCTGGAGCCGCTGATCGAGCACCGCGCGACCACCGTACAGCGCGAGCAGCGCGTCCACCTGCAGCCAGGGGGGGCAGCTCATCAGCCCCATGTAGGCGCGGTGGCTGGTCCAGCACTCGTCGTCCGGGCGCTTCACGAGCCGCGCGGACACGGGGTTGAGGTGAATGTAGGCGAGCAGCTCCACCAGGTAGGGCTCGTGCTCCACCAGCTTGCTGCTGAAGCGCCCCCGGAACACCGGGCCGTCCCAGCCGTCGTGGCGGGCGTTCATGTGCTTGGTGAACATGCCGTTGAGGAACGCCATCCCGCGGGAGAGCAGGCCATGCCGCGAGCGCAGCAGCAGGTGGTAGTGGTTGGGCATCAGCGAGTAGGCGTGGACCTCGATCCCGTAGCGACCGGAGGCGTCCTCCAGCAGCGAGAGGAAGGCGAGGCAGTCCTCGTCGTCGGCGAAGATGGGCGCCTTTCGCGCGCCGCGCAGGAAGACGTGGTGCCAGCAGCCGGGAGCGTCGTAGCGGAGGGGGCGGGTCATGGGTTTTTCTTGATTCCTAGTGTCTGACACCGGGATTGGTGCCGCGGCGGCAGAATATCTTATTTCCTAGTGTCTGACACCCGTCGATTGACACCCTTCGATGCAATTCTCCCTGTGAGCGCTGCTGCGCCCTGGGTTCGCCATGACGACCTCGCACGGGAGCCGCCATGAAGACCGCGCCCTCCTCGCCCTTCCTCAGTGCCACCCATGAGCGCGCGACCTCCCCGTTCCCGCCGCTGGGGCACCTCGCCGTGATAGGATGCGCGCTCGACGAATGGCGTGCGTGGCCGGCGGGAGTTGCTGGAGAAGAGGTCATCATGGTGGATGTGCACGAGCTGATCCGGAAGCACCTGCTGCGCGAGGCCGAGGGGCCTCCGGTGGTCCGGGCGGTCATGGCGCGGCTGTGCGCGCAGCAGACCATCGAATGGTGCCGGCGAAACGGCCAGGGGGCGCTGGAGGAGGGGCCTTGGCAGGTCCCCTGCGCGCTCAACACGGCGAGCTACCTGTTCTGGCACCACGAGGTGCGGGGCGCCCGCCGGGGTCCGCTCGCCCTCCAGGGCATGATCTACGCGAGGATCGACGACCAGCGCCTGGCGGAGGATGTCTCCCATCGCCTGCGCCTGCGGGTCATGAACGAGGTGGCCGGGAGCGCGGCGCTGCTGCAGGTGGGGAGGAGGGCGCCGGAGTTCCGGCGGGGTGAGCGCGCGGGCGAGGGGCTGGACACCGACTACGTCACCATCTACCACCTCCGGGGCGTCCCCTGGGAGATCAACCACGCCCGGCGCGGCCCCCATGGCCTGCGGCACGAGGGCGCGCTCCCCGAGGGCCCGGACGCCCCCACCATCCAGGAAGCCATCGAGGCGGGGCTGCAGCGCGGCGCGGCGCGCTCGGACGACGCCGTGCCGGCGGTGCCACCGACCCCCGAGGAGGTCTTTGAGGCCTCGATGCGGGCGCGGGCCCTGCGCTTCGCGCTGCTCTGGTACCTCTGCGATCGGGAGGGCGGCGTCTGGAAGGACAAGCTCGTCACCTTCCTCGCCGGCATGGGTGCCGGCTCGCCCTGCCCCGCCCTGCGCCTGCCGGAAGGCGTCACCCCGCCCGCGCTGCCGGGCAACGACAAGGGGCATCTGTTGGACGGACTGAGCGCCCGGCTCTACACCACGCTGGGCCTGGAGGCGCTGCTCGGAGCGCGTGAGCGGTCGGGACTCTCCCTCCCTTCCGCCAACCAGATCACCTACCAGGACCCGGCCGGTCCCGTGCGCGCGCTCATCGCGTCGCTGAAAGAAGCCCTGCCCGCCGCCATCACGCACACCGCCGCCTCCGACCACGAGCGCGCGGCGCTGCGCGCCGTGCTGGTCGATGGGTCCCACCTCGCCGGGCAGCGCGGCAAGCTCCCGGGGGCGAGCCCCGCCGAGCAACGCGCGCGCTTCTTCGAGCTCTGCGAGCAGGTCGGAGGTGCCGTGAGCAGAACCTTGCAGCCCCCAGGCGGCGACCACAGCGACCCCACCGGGCCGGGCGGCCCGGCCGGCGCACCCCCGAGCCACGGCGGCGGCGACGGCCGCGGGGGGCTGCCCTGCGGTCACGACGCCCAGCGGCGGATGATGCGCGCCTACGCGACCGGGGGCCTGCCCTCGCCCGAGGTGTTCGAAGCCGAGGCGACCCTGCTGGGCTGCGAGGCCTGCCGGGCCTGGTGGCGCGAGTACAGCGCGGGGGCAGCGCTCGAAGCCCTGGCCCCACCGGAGGCCGAGGCCGAAGAAGCCGCGGTTGCCGCGCCCACGGAGGTCCGGGCGTCCGGGCTGGCGCGCTGGTGGCGCCGCCTCGCCCTGGCCGTGCCGGTGCTGGCCGTGGTGGCCACCGTCCTGCTCCTCACCGTCCAGCCGCCGCCCGCGGTCGGCCCCGGCACCCCCAAGGCCGGTCCCCAGCTGCACAGCGACCTCGACGCGACGGTCTTCGGCGCCGCCCCCGGCGGCCCGGCGCCCGCCGCGCTCCACAACGGGAGCACGGTCCTTTCGGGGAGCACCTTCGCCATCAGCCTCGCCGCAGGGCGCCCCGGATCCCTCTACCTGGTGTACCGGGCGCCCGGAGCGGCCGCCGAGCTCCTCCTCCCGGCGGGCGGCCAGGGCTCCTTCCCCTGGCGCGGCGCCGAGGGCTTCCTGGTGGATCCCGGCTCCCCCGGGGGCGACTACTACGAGCACCGGTTCACCCGCGACGCCGGGCCCCACACGCTGCAGCTGGTGGTGCTGCCCGCCCCCCTGTCCCTCGAGCTGGCCCACGATCAGGGCTTCTGGGGCCGGGTCCTGGCGGACGATCCCGCGGCCTGGCGCGCGCTCGCGGGCGACGAGCCGGAGCAGCCGGTCCAGGCCCACCGGGTCGTGTTCGAGGTGCAGCCATGAGCGGCGCGCTGCTGCGGTCGGGGGCCCGGTGGGGCGCGGCGCTCTTTGCCGCCCTCGTGCTCGCTGCGCCGCTCTCCCCACCGGTCGAGGCGGCCACGAACGCCCAATACGACCAGGCCCGGCAGCAGGAGGAGCGAGCGCTGGCCGAGGGCCGCGATGTGGCGCTGCTGGTGGCCGTGACCTCCTTCCAGCCGGGCTGGCCCCCCCTCGGCTACACCGCCCATGACGTGGTCCGGATGGCCCGGGCGCTCCTGAGCCCCGCCGGTGGGGCCTTCGACGAGGTCCTCATCGTGGCCGAGCAGGCCGCGGTCGAGGACGCCATGCGGACGCTGGGCGTCGAGGAGGGGGGCGCCGAGTGGGTGCGCATCCTGGCCTCCCGCTGCCCCGTGGAGGCCACCGCCGCCGGCATCCGCGAGGCCTTCGGGCTGCTCGCCGGCGAGCCCTTCGGCCGCGATGGGACCGCGGTGGTCTACATCTCGGCCCACGGTGGGCGGATCGGCCCGCGCAAGTTCCTCGTGGCCGCGGACACGCCCAAGTACGAGTCCGATGCGCCCGTCTCCCGGGCGGACGACGGCCGCTTCGGCATCCCCCTGGACGATCTGCAGCAGCTCTTCCGGCGGGTCCAGGCGCCCCACCGCCTGATCGTGAAGGCCTTCTGCAACAGCGAGCTGTACGAGTCCCACGGCCGCAAGGGCGACCAGAGCACCTACGATCCCTGGTACGTCGCGGGCGTGGACAGCGAGATCTCCGCGGGCCCGACGGTCTACGAGGACCCCGAGCTGAACGACCGCTACACCTGGTTCTTCACGCAGGCCATCCTGAAACAGGGGGCCTGGAGCGCCGCCTTCGACCTCGACGGCGACGGCGCGGTCTCCGACATCGAGGCCCACAACTACGTCCTCGACCGCTTCGCGCAGGACCCGGTGCTGGCCGCCCAGCGCCCGAGCATCAGCCACACCCAGGTCACCCGCAACGTGCTGCTGCTCACCCCCCCCGAGCGCAGCGCCATCCGGGCCGTGGTCTCGGCCCTCTCCAGCGCCGAGGGCCTGCTGCTCGACGTGGTGTTTCAGCGCGTCGGGGCGGCGCCAGCCACCCAGGTGGGCAAAGGCGTGGCCAAGGGTGGAGGCGGGCCTCCCGGTGAGCCAGCCGGGGAGGCCATCGAGCCCGACGACGTGGTGGGGCAGGGGCTGTGGGTCCAGGAGCCCGGCCGCTACCGGGTGATTGTGACCGACAAGGAGTCGGGCCGCATCGCCTACCGCGGGCCGGTGCGGGTCGAGGCGGGCCAGCACCTGGTGGTGGAGCGCCTGACCACCAGGTCCGAGCCCCTGGCCCTGCGCCTCGGGGTGGGAGCCACCACCTGGGGCGGCGAGGCCCTGACCGAGCGCGTCATGGGGGTCGGCCCGTCCCTCTCGGTCGTGGCCGCCCGCCCGCTGCGCGGCCGGGAGCGCACCTCCTGGGTGCTCGACCTGGGGCTGGACGCCACCCTGTCCAGCGGCACCGAGCCCATCTTCGACGCCGACTACCGCGCCACCACCACCGGCCTGTCCGTCAACCTGGCGGTGCGCAGCCTGTGGCGCTTCCGCATGGGCGATCTCTCGCTCGGCCCCCTGGTGGGCTACGGCTGGTACTACCGGGCGTACGAGCAGCCGAAGCGACACGACCTCGTGGGCGTGCGCTCCTACTCCCTGCTCGCGCCCTACGCCGGCGGCCGCGCCCTGCTGGAGCTGACCCCGGGCCTGCGCTGGGCCTGGGGCGCCGGCGTGGACGCCTGGGTCTATAGCCTCGAGCTCGACGGCGACGTGCGGCCCCGCGGCGTGCTGGTGCCCTGGGTCAGCGCGGGGGTGCGGCTGTGAGGCGCGGATACCTGCTCCTGGCCCTGGCCCCCCTGCTGGCCCTCGGCGGCTCGCCCGCGGAGCTCGTGGTGCGTGTGCAGGAGGGGCCCGCGCTGCCCTATGGGTTCTACAACGCCGCCGCGGCGACGGACGGCGAGTGGATCTACGTGGTGGGCGGGCAGGATAATGACGACTACGAGGCCGACCTCGAGAGCGCCTTCCGCATCCACCCCGAGTCGGGGGAGGTCCAGGAGCTTCCAGATCTTCCCTATGGCGTCGACGCGGCAGGGTTGGCCTGCCTGGACGGGTTCCTGTACGTCGCGGGTGGGGGCACACGGGGCGCGATCATCGCGAACGCCGCGCGCCTCGACCTCACCGCCGAGGACCCCACTTGGGAATCGATCGAGCACATGTACGTCCCGCGCCGCGGGCACCAACTCGTGGTCCTCGACGGCGCCCTCGTCGCCATCGGTGGCAACTACTACCCAGGTAGGCGCCCCCTGCCCATCCCCCAGGTCTGTGACCTGCACGAGCCCGACAAAGGGGACAACGAGACCTTCCTCGACATGTGCACCCCCGCCTACAGCGAGTCCTACGATCCCGTGGCCGATGAATGGGCCGAGTTCCCGGAGGCCGAGCTGCTCATCCCGCGCAACACCCTGGGGGTGGCCGTCGCGGATGGGTACCTCGTGGCGCTGGGCGGCACGGCCCTGGGCCGCGATGCCGACGCGGAGCTGGGGCCCGCCGAGCTGGGCGAGGTGCTGTCCCCCGGAGCCTCAGGCATGGCGTTCACTTCGGAGGCCCCCCTGCCCATGTCCAGCGGCCAGGCCACCTCCCTGGGCGGCGTGGCCTGGTTCTACTCCTTCCCCGGCGGCGAGCTGCCAGCGCGGCTGCTGGGCTACGTCCCGGCTGAGGACCGCTGGGCTGCGGCGGACCTCGACATCACCATCCACACCACCAGCTTCGTCGGCGTCGGCGACCGGCTCTGGATCGTGGGGGGGCTCGACCAGGCCACCGATCAGCAGGTCACCCGGCTCTGGTCGCTGCAGGCCGAGCTGCAGCCCGCGGTGGGCGGCGGCTGCGGCGGCCACCTGGACGCCGAGCGTGGCTGGAGCGGCGCGCCATGAGCCCGCGCGCCCTCGGCACGATCGCCCTCGCGCTCCTGTTGGGCATGGGGCACCCCGCGACGCTGGAGGTGGAGGTCCTCCCGGAGGCCACGCTGCGCTTCGCCGTCTCCCACGCCGCGGTCGCCGAGCAGGATGGCGTCATCTATGTGCTCGGCGGCTACTCGGACGAGGCCGACGCCATCGAGGGCGTGACCGCGCGCGCCCACTGGTACGATGTCCGCACGGAGGAGCAGGGCGATCTCCTGTCCCTGCCCTTCCCGGTGGCGGAAGCGGCGGCCGTCATCCACGACGGCTACCTGTACGTCGCGGGTGGGCGCCTCCCGGACGACGCGGATCTCCTGGAGGAGATCGGCGTCGAGAGCGCCTCCGACGTCACGGCGTGGTGGGACCTCCCGGACTGCGAGAGCTTCGGCGGCGGGGTCGTCAACCATGTGCACCGGCTGCGGCTCGAGCAACCCACCACCTGGGAGGAGCAGCCGTCCATGACCATGCCCCGGGCCGGGCACGTCCTCGTGGCAGACGGCCCGCGGCTCATCGCGCTGGGCGGCGTCTACGATCCCACGGACTGCGATCTGACCTTGGCCGAGCAGGAGTGTGATTTGACGGTGGCCGAAGACAGATCCACCAGTATCGGCCCCTGCACCCTGCGCTACGCCGAATCACTGGAGGCCCCGGGCGCGACCTGGAGGCGCGACGACGCCTACCTGCTCAAGGCCACCCGTGCGGACTTCGCGGCCCTGGTGTTCCCCGACCAGCTGCTCGCCCTGGGGGGCTTCGCCGCCGGGGCCGGCGCCAACGCCGCATGCGGCCCCGGCTGCCTCGAGCGGGTGCGTCGCTTCGGGGTCCACCATCCCGCGGACCTGCTGGCGGACAGGGGAGACGTCTCTGTTGAAGGCTGGGGCTTCGAGATCCTCGACACCCCGCCTGTGCCCATCCACCGCACCAGCGGCGCGGTGCTGGGCGGCACCGCCTTCTTCCTCTCCTGGGAGACCGAAGACAAGCCCGCCCGGCTCGTGGCCTACGACACCGTGGACGGGGCCTGGGCCCAGGCCGACCTCGACGGGGAGTACACGGGCGCACGGCTCGTGGCCTCCGACGGCGACCTCTGGGTGGCCGGAGGGCAGCGCGATGGCGGCCCCAGCGACGCGCTGCTGCGCCTCGAGGTGTCGCTCGCGCCAGACGTCTCCGGCGGTTGCGGCGGGGCGGTGTTCTGACGCCCGGCCTGTGAGCGGGCCACCGCACAGGGTTCCAGGTACCGTCCACCCAAACCTGGAGCCCTCCCATGCTGCCCGCCCTCATCCTCGCATCCTGTGCAGCCCTCTCCCACCAGGTTCCTCCCCTGGCTGCCGCCGCTGTCTCTCCCCCGCAGGCTTCCCCACCCGTGGCGGCCGTCCTCGACGACGCACACGCGGGGCTCGAGCACTTCTACGACATCGGCGCCCTGGAGGCCGCGCTGGTGATGGACGCGACCCGGATCAACGGCGCCGCTCTCGATCAGCGGGCGGGACACGAGGCCGCGCTGCTCCTCCACGCGCAGCGGCTCAACGAGTCCCTCCTCGCGGCCGCCCACACCGACGTCCCGCAGCTCACGTTCGCCAACCTGCTGGGCCTGCGGATGACGCTGGATGAGGAGATGGCGCCGCTGTTCTCCCTTGACTGGGGCCTCGCGGGGCCACACCCACGCCCCCTGGGCAGCGCGCCGCTCCCGCGCGGGCTGATCGGGTTCTTCGGCATCGAGCTGCCCTTTGCCACTGGCAGGGTGCTGTCCGGAGACGTGCCCGCGGCGCCCATCACCACGATGATCATGGACGCGGTGGCGCAACCCCCCACCATCGGCCACGACAGCCAGGACCTGGCGCAGGCCATGTTCACCCTCGGTTTCTTCACGCACGTGGGCGTCATGATGGCGACCGAGCGCCGGGAGTACCCCGCGGACGCCATGAGCGAGCTCACGGCCACGCGGGAGGAGTTGGCGGTGAGTTGGCCCGAGTGCCCAGGCCTGCCCGCCCTGGTCCGCTTCCTCACCGTGATCCCGACCGCTCCCGTCTACGACAGCGCGCACGAGTGGAGCGCCCCGGTGCCCGTCTCCTCGGAGGACGCGGCGCGGTTCATCTCCGCACGGGACGCCCTCTGCGTCTCCCTGCACGGCTCATACTGCGAGTAGTCGCCGCGCGGCCCGGCGATCTGCTCCGGGAGATGGCCGCCGCCGTGACCTCCGCTCCGCGCCCGGTTCGTACCGATGGCATCCCAACCCAAAGGAAACCAGCATGACCTCGACGCTCCACCCCCTCGCCCTCTGTGCGCTCCTGGCCCTCCTGCCGGGCTGCGGGCTCGTCTCCAACGCCCAGGCCCAGGGCCTGCCTCCCTGCCCCGCGGGCGTCTACACCGACGCGGAGTACGGCTTCTCCGTCGAGTTCCCCGCCGGCTACCGCTGCGAGTTCAAGCAGCCCAGCCGCACCGGCCAGGAACCCCTCCGGACCGTACGCGTGATCGCGTTCGATCCCCGCACGCCCCTCTGCCTGGCTGCGATCTCGGTCATCCCCCAGCCCGACACCTCGACCCAGGGGGGGCAGATTCTCCAGAGCACTCTCGACGGCCTCATCAGCGGCGGCGAGCGTCGTCCCGACGGTTCCATCGTGAAGCATGTGGGCCCGAAGGACATCCGCACCCTCGCCGGCGGCCCGCCCTACCGCAGCGCGCGCACCGGCTACCTGCCGGTCTGTGACGCCCCAGCCCTCCAGGGCATGCTGGACAGCTTCAAAGCGCTGCCCGCGCCCGCCGCTCCCTGACGCCGGCGCGTAGCCCCTGCAGAGCCAGCCCGCGCGAGGGTCGGAGCATCTTCGCCACGGACCTCGGCCGGGCGGCCAGCCGAACCCGCTTCATCCCTGCGCGCCGGCTCACCTGGGGCGAGTTCATGGCTTTCGCACAGGTGCGGTGGGCGGAGGCCCGTCCCCGCCTGTGAGCGTCAGGCCGCCTCGGGTTCTCTTCCACGTACGCGGCCGTGTTCCTCGTCGGACAACCCCACGGGGCTGCGCGGTCGCGCCCCCGGTCAGACTCTCTGCAGAGGAGCGACACCATGGAACTGAAACAGAAACTCGCCAATCTACAGGGCGAAGGGATGAAACTCAAAGACAAGGCCCTCTCCGCCGAAAAGAGCGTGAAGAAGGCGGGTCTGGGCGAACACGTCGCGGCGGTCGCCCTCGTGATGGACATCTCTGGCTCGATGCGCAACATGTTCTCGGATGGGACCGTGCAGGCCGTCATCGAGCGCGTGATGGGCCTCGGGCTGAACTTCGACGACAACGGCGCCATCGACATCTTCGCCTTCGGGCAGGTGGCGCACGACCTCGGCGAGCTCCTGCCCGAGGACTTCGCGGGGGCCTCCCAGTGGATCATCCAGAAGACAAGGTTCGAAGGGCACACCCACTATGCTCCCGTGATCGATCTCGTGCTGGAGCACTACGGGTACTCGAGCACTGCGGCCCCTCCGCCCGCCGCACCGGCCCCCACCGCGGTGCCGTGGTGGCGCCGAATGCTCGGAGAGAAGCCTGCGCCGAGCGCGCCGGCAGACCCCGCTCCACGCGGCAAGCTGCCCGCCAGCTACCCGGCCTACGTGCTGTTCGTCACGGACGGCGACAACCAGGACAAAGCGGAGGCCCAGGCCGCCCTCACCCGCGCCGCGCGCTTCCCGGTGTTCTTCCAGTTCGTGGGTGTCGGCGCCGGCAGCTTCGCGTTCCTGGAGCACCTCGACCAGATGAAGGGCCGCTTCATCGACAACGCCAACTTCTTCTCCGTGCGGGATCCGAAGGCGGTCTCCGATGAGCAGCTCTACGAGTTGATGCTGCAGGAGTACCCGAGCTGGCTCGAGCTGGCGCGCGGGAGAAATATCCTCTCGTGAGGCGTCCCGCGGCCACCCGGCCTCGCCCTGGCCTGGCCCTCACCCAGGCCCTCCGTCCGTGTTGCGCCGCACCATGTCGCGCTGGCACATCAGCCTGCTCAGCGCCGCCCTGCTCTCGGCCGCCTGCAGCGATCCGGGCGTCACCGTCCACAACTCGGGCCCCGGCGTGGCCATCACCTCCCCGGGCTGGGCCCAGGAGCTGATGGAGGGCGCGCCGCTCACGGTGGTCGCGACCGTCCGGGACGACCGCACCCCCCTCGCGGACCTCGATCTCCACCTGACCACATCCCAGGGTGGAACGCTCGCCTTCGATTCCACCCTGGACGAGGAGCATGACCAGGTCACCCTCCTGATCGCGGGCGGGCTGGCGGAGGGCACCCAGACCCTCACCCTCAAGGCCGTGGACGCGGGCGGGGCCCACGGCGAAGACGGCGTGGAGGTCGAGGTGGTGCGTGACACCGCACCCGTGGCGGCCTTCGTCGATCCGGAGGGCGGATCGATCTGGCCGGTGGGCGCCCGGATCGATGTGGAGGTCTGGTTCCAGGACCCCGACGAGGACGACCTCGCCGACCTCGACCTCGCCTGGGGCGGCGCCCTCGCGGGGATGGCCGAGCTGCCCGCCCACCCCGACGCCGCCGGGCGGGTGGAGTTCACCATCGCGCTGGACGAGCCTGGCGAGCAAGCCCTCGAGGTGGAGGCCACCGACCGCTGGGGCCTGTGCGGCACAGGCGCCGTCACCATCGAGATCGTGCCCCGCGACGAAGACGGCGACGGGTTCGCGCGGCTCGAGGACGGCGGCGATGACTGCGACGACGCGGACCCCGACATCTTCCCGGGCGCCGACGAGTGGTGCAACGGGGTCGACGACGACTGCGACGGCACCATCGACGAGGACGACGCCCGGGACGCCTCCACCTGGTTCGCCGACGCCGACGCCGACGGATTCGGGGATCCAGCGGCGACCGGCGCTGCCTGCACACCGCCCAGCGGCTCTGTCTCCGACGGCACCGACTGCGACGACACCGCCCCGGCCGTCTTCCCCGGCGCCGACGAGTGGTGCAACGGGGTCGACGACGACTGCGACCGCACCGTGGACGAGGACGACGCCCTGGACGCCCCCGCCTGGTTCGCCGATGCCGACGCCGACGGCTTCGGTGATCCGGCGGTGACCGGCACGGCATGCGCACCGCCCAGCGGCTCCGTGCCCGATGGCTCCGACTGCGACGACGCGGACCCTGACACCTTCCCCGGCGCCGACGAGTGGTGCAACGGGCACGACGACGACTGCGACGGCACCGTGGACGAGGACGACGCCCTGGACGCCCCCACCTGGTTCGCCGACGCCGACAGCGACGGCTACGGCGACGTGGGCAGCCTGCACGCCGCCTGCGCCCAGCCCAGCGGCGCGGTGGCCGACGCCACGGACTGCGACGACCACGACGCATCCATCCACCCCGGCGCCACCGACGACTGCGCCGACGGCATCGACGCCGACTGCGATGGCCTCGACGCCACCTGCCGCTTCGGCGGAGCCTACACGCTCCAGAACAGCGACGTGGACGGCTACTTCTCCGGAGGCACCAGCTCGCGGGCCGGCAGCGACGTGACCTTCGTGCCCGATCTGGACGGCGACGGCACCGACGAGATCCTCATCGGCGCGCGGGACTACTCCAGCGGGAGCCGGACGGGGGGCGCCTACCTGGTCTACGGGTCGAGCAGCCTCGGCGGCGCCCTGGGCGGCGCGGATCTCACCTTCCAGGGAGACGTGAGCAGCGGGCGGGCGGGCTTCGCCGTGGCGGCGCCCGGTGATGTGGACGGCGACGGCTTCGATGATCTCGCCATGGTGGGTCAGCGCGAGGGAACGAGCTCCGGCAGCGCCTACCTCTATGTGACCTTCGGCCCCTTCGGGACCGGCACCAGCGCCCTCTCCGCCGCGGATGTCCGCCTCTCGGCGGCCTCCCTCGGCGCCTACGGTGAAGCCTCGCTGGCGGCCGCCGGCGATGTCGATGGCGACGGGCGCGGGGATCTGCTCGCCGGGTGGTTCGCGTACGGCGGTACGGGCAGCGACTCCCGGGGACATGCCGCGCTGCTGCTCGGCGCCAGCGCGGTGGTCGGCGCGGGGAGCCTCCTCGACGCGGACGTCACCTTCATCGGCGAAGACTCCGGGGACTACCTGGGCCGCGCCGTGGCCGGCGGAGGCGATGTCGATGGCGACGGCCTCGACGATCTCCTGATCGGGGCGACCGGCTGGGACGCCGGCACCGACTCCGGCGCCGCCTTCTTCTTCCGCGGCCCACCAGCCAGCGGCGCGATCACGGCGAGCACGAGCACCGCGGACGCGACCCTGTGGGGTACAGGTGCTGGCGATTCCACCGGAGGCCGTCTCGCCATGGCAGGGGACGTGGACGGCGACGGCCACGGCGACGTGCTGATCGGAGCCACCGGGGCCGGGACGGGCGGCGCAGCCTACCTGGTCTACGGCGACAGCGCCGGCCTGCCGAGCCTGGACCTCGGCGGCGCCGACGCCATCTTCAGCGGCAGCACCACCGGCGACCACGCGGGCGCCGACCTGGCCGGCGTGGGCGATCTGGACGGTGACGGCCTCGATGACCTGATGGTCGCGGCCTACGCGGCCACGGCGGGTGGGTACGCCGGTGCGGGCGTCAGCTACCTCTTCTACGGTCCGGTGAGCGGCTCCATGTCCCTCACCGCCGCCGACGCGAGCTTCGCGGGGACCGTGAGCGGCGGCAACGCCGGCTTCTCACTCGCCGGCGGGGGCGATGTGGACGGCGACGGCTGGTATGATCTGCTGATCGGCGCCTACGGGGAGAGCACAGCGGCCGGCAAGGTCTACCTGTATTTGGGCGGCGCCCTGTAGCTTCAGGCCGGGCGGGTCTGCGCGCCTCGGGGAACACGGCCGAGCGCAGCTCGCGCTGACCAGATCGCCTTGACGCCGAACAGCCACGCCGCCTCCAGGGGAGCATCCACAGGTAGACGGCGCAGCGCTCCACGGAGATCGCACACCACCGCCGTGCACAGCGGCCCGTCGCCGAACTGCCAGGGAATGCCGATTGGCTCGAAGCCGTAGCGCCGGTAGAGGCTGGCGGCGTAGGCGCCCGTCACCACCGCGTAGAGCTGGCGAACCCCATGGGCCAGGGCCCAGCGGATGAGCGCGCGGTACAGCAGGGCCCGCACGAGCGCGCCGCTGGGGGTGCCCCAGAGGGAGGGGTCCACCGCCAGCCGGGTGAGCTCGAGGCTGTCCGGGCCGTGGCCGACCCGCGTCCCCTCGATGAGGGGGGCGAACTCCCGGTCGAGCATGTAGGGCCCAGGGCCCTGGATCAGGCGCACACTCCCCAGCAGCCGCCCCCCGGCCCAGACACCGAGGTGCACGGCCCCCTGGTCGTATTCGTCCCGATCGAGCCCGTCGGCGTCGCAGCTCACCCAGCCGAGGTGCTCACCGAAGACGCGTCCGCGCAGGGCGAAGGATGCCTGGAGGTCTTCGACACCCACAAGCCGCCGGCAGCTAACGCGGGCCAGCAGGCTGGCCAGCCGGGCCCAACCCATGATGCGGGCCAGCGGCGTGTGGGTGCGGCGGAGGTGGGAGGGTGGGAGCATGGACATGGCGGCCTCCTGGGGCATCCAGGAGAACCGCCACCGCCGGGACGCTCACAGGGGCTACCTGCAGTACCCGAGCAGACCGTTGCAGGCGATCTCGACGGGTTCGCCCTCGACCAGGGCTCGCGTCCACGCGGTCTGCAGGACGCCGTCGAACTTGTAGCCCATGGCGTACAGCCCGGGGTGCACGTAGGAGCGGCCTTCGGGCACGGGGATGAGCGCGCCCCCGCCGCCGGGCAGGTTCGGATCCTTCGGGGTCTTCAGGTAGACCCTCGCCCGGTCCGCGCCGCTGCGCAGCACGAGGTCCACCGCCACCCAGGTTCCATCGTCCGGGGGCGGGGGCACGGTCGCCGCGGGCACGGGCAGCGGCGGCGGCGCGGCCGCCGCGGGGGACGTGACCGGCGCGCGGGACACGGGAGCTGGCGCCGATGGCGCTGGGGCGAGGGTGGTCAGCCCGAACTCCAGCAGCGGACCCGGGTCCATGGCCTCCCAGCCCTTCACGTGGGCGGTGGCCTGGGCCCAGGCGGCCAGGATGCGCTCGGCGGGAATGCCAGCGGCGAGCCTGGTCTGCACGGCCTGGGAGGCCGCGAGCACGACGGGGATGGGGGGTGGCGTCGTGGCCTGGGCGTACATCCGGGTGACGAGGTCGTCCGCGGCGGCGGGTGGGGGCCGCGAGACGACCGTATCTGGGGTGGATGCCTCTGTGGACCTCGAAGGCGCGCTCCCCGTAGTCGCCGCGCCAGGGCTCGGCTTGCGTGCGGCCGTGTAGGTGGCAGCCAGGCTCGAGAGGTTTGGTGTGCCGTTCATCACGCCCGCCGTGGCGCCCATCATGGCACCACCCACGGCCAGCAGCCCCAGACCAGCGAGCGGGTTCACGGCGACGCCCACGATGCCCCCCGTGATCGCGACGGTACCTGCCGTGGGGCCCATAAATCGGACCATCCGCAACCGGTTGTTCGCGGAATCCCACAGCGGCGCGGTCGCCGGTTCACGCTCGAACACCTCCCCGAGGTAGGCCACCCGCTCTCGGGCACGACCCCGCAGCAGCACGCCGTCGACCTTGATGGTGCCGTTCCAGAGTTGCATCTCCACGGTCTGGGGCATGCAGGTGCGGGCGTCCAGAGCCTTGACATCGACCCAGCTCTGACCAGGGCTGGCCGCGATGCAGGAACCCTCCTCTCCACCATCCCTCGCGTGCGCGAGGCTGGCAGAAAAGACGAGGACGAGAGCGGGGAGATGGAGGTATGGCATGTTGGTTTCCTTTCAATTGGATGGACTCTCGAGGGATACCGACTACGGCACCCCATCGCAGTTCGTGTCCACCCCGTCGCCGGAGGGGTCGGGGGCGCCCGGATGGACCGACGCGTCGCCGTCGTCGCAGTCCGTACCGTCGGCGGAGTAGCCGCTGCCGCACCGGCAGGCCGGGGTGGAGGCCGAGGGATCGCCGTAGCCATCGCCGTCGCGATCGACGTAGCAGTCGATGGCGTCGAGAGCGCTGCCCTCGTCCACTGTCCCGTCGCAGTCGTTGTCCCGCCGGTCGCACCACTCGTCGGCCCCTGGGTAGACCGACGCGTCGCCGTCGTCGCAGTCCTCGGGGGAACAGAAGCCGTCGCCATCCCAGTCGGTGTCAGCATCGGAGTCCGCGTCCGCATCCATGTCCGCGTCGGCATCGGCATCGGCGTCCGCGTCGGCGTCAGCGTCAGCGTCAGCGTCCGCGTCAGTGTCGGCATCGGTGTCGGCATCGGCGTCCGCATCCGCGTCAGCGTCCGCATCCGCGTCGGCGTCGGCATCGGCATCGGCATCGGCATCCGCGTCCGCGTCGGTGTCGGCGTCAGCCTCCTCCGCGGTGTCGCCGGCGGTTTCGCCGGGACTGAAGTCGGAGTCGTCCTTCCCACCCAGGCGGATGGAACAGGCCGTGAGGAGCGCGAAGACGGTCAGGAGGTTGAGCATGGTCGCCTCGATCATGGGGTTCCGTCCTCCCACAACCGGTTCCAGCCACGCCCTCACAGGTGGGCCATGCGTTGGACTTTTTTTCATCCTGTCCCAGATCGTGGCACCGGGGCGCTCCGCGCACCGCCCCGAGAGGCTCACCCCCCACCCCGGGCGACCCGCCACGCGGTCGGTACTCGGTTCTCCGCGCCCCGAGCGGCGAGTACAGGCCGCCACGCGGTCGGTACTCGGCTCTCCGCCGCCCGAGCGGCGAGTACGGGCCGCCACGCGGTCGGTACCTGGCTCTCCGCGCCCCGAGCGGCGAGTACGGGCCGCCACGCGGTCGGTACCTGGCTCTCCGCGCCCCGAGCGGCGAGTACGGGCCGCCTCCCCTGGGCGGGGCGAACCTCACCCATGCCATGCGGCTGGGTGAGGCCCGTTCCCGGCGGCGCCACGATTCGGGACAGCAAGCATTAAAAAGAGGTCCTCGTCAAGGCCGTGGCCGAAACGTGGACCGTAGCCTACGCTGGACCCGCTCTCCCTGCCCCGCTCGGCCTCGGACACACTCGACACCGTGGACCTCTGTGGGCAAAGGTGAGCCCTCCCCGGGAGGCCCCATGCACACCATCGCCTCGATCCTGTTCGCCGTCGGCGGCTTCTCCATCCTCATTGGAGGGATCTGGATTCTGGTCCTGGCCTTCGCCACCCACCTGGGCTGGGGGCTGGCCTGCCTGTTCGTCCCGCTCGCGAGGCTCGTCTTCGTCCTCACCCACTGGGAGCGCGCCCGGCTGCCCTTCGTCGTACAGCTCGCCGGCTACCTGTTCATGGGGGTCGCCTGGGTCCTGCACTGACCCGGGCGCGCGGGCCCCTCAGCCGCCCCCGGCGCACACCGGCTCCACCCGCCAGGGCACCCGCTCGTGGCGCATGGGCGGCGCCACCAGGAACGCGCCCAGCTCTTCGCGCCAGCGCCAGGGGTAGGCCAGCAGCTCGACCTCGAACGGCGCGCCCTCCAGCAGGCGGCCACCCCAGCCAGGCACGTCGGGGGCATCCAGCATCCGGATCCGGGGCTCCCCACCATCCAGCACCAGCGGCGCCACAGGCGGATCGGCGCGGCAGGCGCGCCCGGCGGCGTCGCGCCAGTGGGGCGCGAGGACCACGCTCTTGCCCACCTCGCGCACCAGGCCGTCACGGGCCGCGAGCAGGTGAACCCCGATGTCGTGCCAGGCCACCCCATACTCGTCCAGGGTACGGGCCTCGGGCCGCTCGGCACCCATCAGCACGAAGGTGCCCGCCTCCCCCATGTCGAGGACCTCCATCGCCGAGACAGGGCCGAAGAGGTAGAAGGGACCCGCGGCGAGCACCTCTCCGCCGCGGTCACGCGCCACCACCACAGCGAGGGCGCCGCGTGGATCCGACAGGTGCAGCGTGACGGCCTGCCCGGGACCAGCGCCGGGTACGAGGGCGGCCGTGACGCGGGCCACGGAGACCCCCACGGCCCAGGACTCGCACGCCGGTGGCGATCCAGCGATGGCGGTGGGCACGGTCTGCACCAGCACCTCGGCACCCACGGCGTCACGCCCGAAGAACACCACCTCGCCGCCGGGGCCCTGGAAGAGCAGGCGCAGGTCCACGCCGGGATGTCCCGCCACCCAGGCGGGGCAGACCTCGGCCGCGGTGAGCACCCCGGCCTCGGCCGGTCCCGCGCACAGGGTACCGGCGATGCAGGCGATGGCGGACAGGTGCACCATGGTTCCCCGCTATCACCGCGCGCCGAGGGGAGCGCCGCCCTCGCCGCCGGGCACCGCGGCCACGGGCACCGGGTGGGTCGATCTGGATCAGGGACCTCTCCCGGGAGGAATCCAGAATCGGTGGAACCCGGCCAGGACCTGGACGTGGGTGCCCATCGGGTAGGCGGCCGCCGATCGAGGCCCCCCGCTTTCCTGACGCGCCCCTCGCGATAGGACCCTCCCTCCCGAGGTGTTCATGCCCCCCAACCAGCCCTCCGCCGGCGTCGCGTCGGTGCCCAGCCTCCAGGTGGCCCTCTGCCGGGTCACCACGCTCACCTTCGGCGCCGCGCGCTTCGAGGTGCAGCTCTGCGGCAGCCGCCTGCACATCAGCCGCGACGCCGACAACTTCGCCATCCTCACGCTCAAGGACCAGCGCGTGGCCTACAAGGTCCAGCTGCTGGGCTCCGTGGTGCTGGAGGAGGCCGTGACCGGCGTCGTGGACTGGCGCGGCTGCTTCTCGATCGAGTGGGAGGACGAGCACGCCGCCCCCGAGCTGGTCTTCAAGCGCCCGCCCACCGGCATCGTGCGCTCCTACGCCAGGGGCCAGGCCATCGAGCTGGGCCTGGAGCCCGTGAGCCAGTACGAGGTGCGCTACACCGACGGGGTCGAGGCCCTGTTCGAACGCGGCCCGGACCAGGGCTTCACCTTCCGCTTCAGCACCGGCTTCGCCGGCTCCTTCTGGAAGGAGCCCGACGGTGCCTGGGTGCTGCGCTTCCGCGGCAACCGCCTCTCCGCCGAGGACGACGGCTCCCACGCCCAGTCCAAGTTCCTGGTCTCGCGCTCCAAGTTCACCGACAACCTGCTCCTCTACATGCAGGAGGACGCCCAGGTGACCCTGCGCTAGAAAGGGGGCGATCCCCGGACGCTCCCCGACGGCATGAGCTTCGTCCAGCCCGCCTTCCTGCTGTTTCTGCCACTCGTGCTGGTGGTCTACTGGGGCCTCGGCCGTCGGCGCTGGCAGAACGCGTGGCTGCTGTGCACTTCGGCGGTCTTCTACGGCTGGGTCCACCCCTGGTTCCTCGGCCTGCTCGCCTTCTCCACCCTGCTCGACTTCGGCGTGGGCCTGGGCATGGCCCGCTGGCCCGCGCGGCGACGGGCGCTGCTGGCGCTCAGCCTCGCGGGCAACCTGGGGATGCTCGCGGCCTTCAAGTACTGGAACTTCTTCCTCGAGAACGTCGGCGCTGCCCTGGGCGCCCTGGGCCTGCACCCGGGCCTGCCCGTGCTCCAGGTGCTCCTGCCGGTGGGCATCTCGTTCTACACGTTCCAGACCCTCTCCTACACCATCGACGTCGCCCGCGGCCGAATCCAGCCAAAGCGCGACCTGCTCGACTACGCCACCTTCGTGGCCATGTTCCCCCAGCTGGTGGCCGGGCCGGTGGAGCGCGCCGCGCACCTGCTGCCCCAGCTCGAGGCCCCACGACGCTTCGACGCCGCCGGCCTGCGCGCCGGTCTCACGCTCGCGCTGTGGGGCGCGTTCCAGAAGGTGGTCATCGCCGACAGCCTGGCGCCCTACGTGGACCGCGCCTTCTCCGTGCGGGAGCCCTCCATCGCCCTGCTCGCAGCCGGCGGGGTGGCCTTCTCCCTCCAGATCCTGGCGGACTTCGCCGGCTACACCGACATCGCCCGCGGCACGGCCCGCATGATGGGCTTCGAGCTACGGCGGAACTTCGACGCGCCGTACGCAGCCCGCACCCCCGCGGAGCTCTGGCACCGCTGGCACATCTCCTTCTCCACCTGGATCCGGGACTACCTCTACATCCCCCTGGGCGGCTCACGAGGGCCGGCGTGGCGCGTCGCCCTCGTCACCCTGCTCACCATGCTGCTGGCGGGCCTGTGGCACGGTGCCTCCTGGAACTTCGTGGCCTGGGGCGCCTTCCATGGGCTGCTGCTGGTGACCTTCCGCCCCTTCCGCCCTACCGCGGAGCGCGCCCTGGTACGTCACCCGGCCCTCGGCCTCGTGGCGATCCCCGTCATGTACTGCCTGACCTGCGCCGGCTGGGTCCTCTTCAGGCAGCAGGATCTCGGCGCCCTCGCCCACGCCCTCACCCACCCCGCCGGCAGCTCGCCGGCCTCCCAGGCGGTCATCGCCGTGGCCCTGCTGGGGCTCTCCGCATCCGCCGCCCTGCCCCTGCTCTCCGCCCACGCGCTGCGGCGCCGCCTGCTCCCGCGCCTGCTGGCCTCGGGCTGGGAGCCCTTCTGGAGCCCGCTGCTGTGGGCCGCGCTGGCTGCCTGCCTGTTCCTCTTCGCCCGGGAAGCTGGCCGTGATTTCATCTACTTCCGGTTCTGAGGTCGCCATCTCGGGCGCCTGAAAAGGCAGTTTCAACCACATTCGCACTGAGGGGGGTTGAGCCTGTGCCCGGCCCCCGGGGGCCTGTGCCCGCCCAAAGTGGGCACTGTGCCCGCGCCCCCAGCGGGCTCTCGGCGTCGTGCCGGCGAGCCCAGATGTCCCACCCCGAGCCGGTCCCGGGGCGGGCCGGCGATGCCATGGAGCGACAATGAGCCGCGACGAGCACACCGACGAGCCGACGGGCGAGCTGCCCGCCACCCCCAATCCTCCACCGTCGACCTCCGGCCCGGTGACCACCCCAGAGGGGACCGCCGCTGGGGATAGTGGTGACGAGGGCCGACCTCGCGCGGGCGGAGACCCGGATCGTCCGAGCCGGGGCGCCTACCCCGACATCCGGTCCGCCGAGCACGCGATGGACCTCCTCCCGTGCTGCCAGCACGCCACCTCGGTGGCGGGCCTGAGCACCCTGCAGCGGCAGTTCCCCAGATCCTGGCACAAGATCCTGCGGGCCTGTTTCCCGGAGGAGATCGCGCCCGGTGCCACCGTTCGAGGCTACCTCGAGGACGGCGCGGGAGGGCTGCTCCAGCCCAAGCGCGCCTCGGACGGCTCAATCAAGAAGAAGCGGGCGGGCGCGCGGCACATCGCGGAGGAGCTCGGCGACCTCGTCATCGAGCACCTCACCGAGCGCGACCTGCGCGATGCCCGCCGCAGGTACCTCGCTGCCCCCCTGGGCGGCCGCTCACCCGCCCTGCGATCCGCCGATCTGCGCGTCTTCCGGCAGGCGGTCTACCTGGGCCGGAAGGCCCTCGGGATCGCGCCAGTGGCTCGCACCTGGACCAGGCGGCGGCCGGCGCCTGGGAGGGGCGGCCGCCGTCAGCGGACCCCCACCCCCGCCGAGGTGCGGAGCCTCCTCAGGGTGGCCCCCCGGCTGGTGCTGGGAGCCGTCGCCTTCATCGTCGGTTGCGGGCTGCTGACCGGTGAGGTGCTCGCCCTGCGCGCCGGTGACGTGCTCCTCGCCGACGGGCTCGTCCTCGTGCGGCACGAGCACCTGCGGGGCAAGCCCGGCGTCAGCACGGAGCACTTCCGCCGCCTGCCGCCCTGGGCGCTCCAGTTGGTCCAGCGTGCGTGGCCACGGCTCGCCAGGATGCGCCCCGATGCGCTGCTCTTCCCGGGCCGGCGCGAGCCTGAGAAGCCCTGGACCGGGCTCACCCGAGGGATCCGCGCGGCGGCCATCGCCGCCGGCCTCTGCCTGCCCAAGGACGATGACGACCGCTGGACACCCACGGGGCTGCGCAGGCTCTACCAGCTGGTTGCGCGCCTCAACGGCGTGCCTCGCGGGCTGGTCCGCGGCACCGTCCCGACGGTGCCTCCCGAGCACCAGGCCCTCGCGATCAGGTACTGGATCGCGGCCAGCGACCGGGTGGCGCGCAAGTGGGTGTACCTGCTGCGACCGCCCAACTACCCCGCGCAGGGCGCCCGCCACGTCCCGAAGCGCGCACCCGCGGGCGTACGGGTCGACCAGCCCGAGTATCCGAACCTCCGGACTCAGCGCTGGGTGGCCGCGCGGAAGGTGGCACAGGATCTGCCCCCCGGCTGCGATGACGTGCCGACCCACATCGCGAGGTCGGAGGCCAGGAAGACACCTGCGACCATGGCGCCCACTCCCACGCTGGCGGAAGCGGGTGTGCCGGGACACGAGCCGCCGGCCGCGCCGATGCCGGCGCCACAGGAGGTGGTCAGCGTGCCAGCCCCCGCCACGAAGGCTGAGATCCTCGACGCGATCGAGGCCGGCACCCTCGGGGGGTTCACGATCGGGACTCTCCTCGGGCTCAACCTGCCGCGGGAGAAGGGAGAGCCTGACGGGGAGGGCGGAGAGGACCCGCCGACGTAGTCGCGGCTCGGCCGATGATCTCGAGGCTGCGGATGAAGGCGCGCTGAAGGGTCTCGCCCCCGAGGGTCACGCGGCTGTGGCTAGCCAGGTACGCGGTCTCATCGCGGATGTGGTGGAGCACCTCGAGTGGCGAGGACATCGCGGGCCTCGGCCAGGATGTGCGGTCCGAGGTAGGGGCTCAACGACTCCAGGGTGACGAGGTCCACCCTCCGCCCGAGCTGGCGCTCGAGCCGATCCCCGAGCGCCATCAGGGCGTCGAAGAACCAGGTGCTGGGGGTGAACTCCACGAGGAGGTCCACCTTGCACTGCACGCGGGCAGCATCGCCCTGTCGCGATCTCGGCCGCGATCGCTCTCCACGCCCTGGCCCCACCATCTTGGCGAGATCGATCACGCGGCTGTGAATAGCGGGCACGCATGCAGACACCGGCGTTCAACCCCGGACAGACACCGGCGCTCGATGCATACGGACACCGGCGCGGATCGGCCGATCCTGTTCGACCGGGCTGAGCCCCTCGCCGTGGTTTCTGGCATGTGTGGGGCACTCGCCCCTGTGCCCGGCTGAGCCCCCCCCTGGCCCGCGGTCAGCCCGCGCCGTGCGAGCCCTTCTGCACCACGCTCCTCACGTCCTGGGCGATGGACCAGGCGGCCCCCCCTGGGCTCGCCGGGTGGGGTACCACCAGGGCCTCGCGCCCGTCCAGATCGCGCCACAGCTCGACGCGTTCATGGACCGCCGCGAGCGCGAGGGCTGGCCGAACCTGGGCCCGAAAGGCAGCGGCGTTCGAGGAAAGGTCGGCGAGTCGGTCCTGCCTATGGATCGGAGTGTGCGAGCGGAGCCCCAGCGGCGTCTTCGACCGCCGCAGCCTCATCCGCGGCCGCCTGGCTGGCCTCGAGCTCCTCGCGGAGCCTCCCGAGGAGCTTGCCGGAGCGGCCGTGCATCATCCATTCGTAGATGTTCACCGCACCCCAGCCGGAGACCCGCTTCCCGTACGCGAGCAAGCTCATCTCTTCGGACCCGAGCCTGCACTTGCCCGCGGAGGTCATCACGACCCTGGCGTCCGGCGTGTTCTTGAACCACACCTCGTCGTCTGGCGCGATGAGGCCCGCGCCGAGGAGGTCCCGCAGCCTCAGACGGGAAGTGCGGCCCCCGCCGTCAACCTGGGTCTCCTGGCGCGACGACGCACGGCGGGAGGTGAGATCGACGTAGAAGCTGTCGCTGGCGGGGGGGTGGAATGATCTGCCGGATGTCCAGCACGAAGTCGCGGCCGAGGCGGTGGGGTGACACGACGATGACCCGTAGGGGAAGCCCGTTGCACGCCATCCACGCCGCCGCCGACAGGGTGTCCTTGTCGAACCCGCCCCCGATCAGCACGATCTTCTGGGCGTGGTTCACGCGCTCGGGGGCGATGTGGTTGGCCTCGATGAAGTCGAGCAGCTTCTTGCGTGCCCACTCGGTGGCCGATCGCCCACCGCCCTGCGCCTTCCACTCGTCCGTCTCGTTGCCCTCGATGTAGGGCCCGTACAGCATCACCACGATCTCGTCGATGGAACGCAGCGTCGCCAGGCTGGCGGTATAGCGGACCGCCTGGATCTCGGCGTTGTCCTTCCGCGCGGCGACGTCTCTCGTGTCGCGCTTCACCTCGATGAGGATCAGGGCGCCGGTGTTGTCCAGCGCCACCAGGTCCATCCGCTTGCCGGTGGCCGTGGAGACCTGTCGCCCGATGATGAGGAGCGTCTCGTCCTCGTCACCGCTCGCCTCGATCAGGGAGGGGTTGTGGGCGATGAGGTCCTCGAGATCGGCCTCCCGCGCGGCGTTGCCCTTCCTCAACGGCAGCGAAGAGAACTCCAGCGCCTCGACCTCCTCGGCCTCGAAGGCGTCATTCTGGATGGAGAGCTTGACCAGCATCGCGGTGTCCTCGCGCGGGCCTGGGGCGGAATGCCCGCCACCAGCCTGGGTCTGGGGTATCTCGGGGGGCTCGCAGGTGCTGACGGCGCACGGGAGCGCGCCCTACATCCATGAGAGAGGACAGCACCTCAAGCACCGGGCCGCGGGCCCTCCGCCAGCCGCGCTGATCCGCCATGCAGGACGATGGTGGGTATGAAACCACCCCTCGCCTCGTTCTTGTCCCAGAGCGCGAGGGGGCAGTGCACCTTGGGTAGTTGAGCCATGCCGAACTCAACCGCGAGAGAGTTCGGTAGGGCAGCCACGACGTGGACTACGGAGAATCCCTTGAGCAGGGACATCGCCTGGCGGAGGTAGTGCTTGAAGGACTCCACTTGCGGCCTGGTCTTGATGATGTCCAGGCGAGGAGCCGCGGCTCGAAGGGTCAGCACCGGGAGGTTCCGCAGATCTTCGGGGATCAGCACCTCGTCGGTGATGCTGATGAGGAGCACGGCTGGGCCCCCAGAACCAGCGAGACGATCACGTAGGAGTTCGTAGGCAGGATCGTCGGCGCTCTCGGACCACTCCCATCCCTGTATGTCTCTCCGTCGCTGGAAGGCTTCGCCGGGGAAGATGTCACCGAGCCGATAGCCGAGCCACATGAGCAGCGGGATGGGGCCCAGAGCGAAGATGGAGAGGTGGCCTACCTCCCTCCGCCTGAACAACTCGCCGACCTCCCCGGCCGCCCGATCGACTTCGACGATGCCCGTCTGCCAGAACAGATCCTCCCCGTCCTCGAGCCTGGAGCGTGACAAGGGTATCCATGTCTCACCCTGCGCGTATCGAGGCAAGACCGCCTTCGCTGCGACCTCCCTGGTCACGAGCCCCGTCCGTCGACCGATACCGGCATCCATGAGGAGCAGATGCGTCTTGTGCTCCCCCTTGTGGGATGTGAAATCCCTGATGCGCGCCTCGTGCTCTGCCTTCATCTCCAGCAATTCCGCCTCCGGGTAGTCTCGCCAGTGGTCGCCATCGATGAGCTTGTGGTGTGTGAAGCACATGAGCATGAGGTTGTCGATGCTCTGCGCAAGCAACGGAGAGCGGATTTCGTCCCCGCGAGGCCCGCCCGGGCTGTCAGCGACGATGTGCGCGAACGCGCCATAATTGGCGGTGCTCCTAGTCAACTGGTCCTCGGTCAGCTCTTCGTTGCACCCCCTGAACTCGCACCGACCTGCGGCGCGCCCTGCCAACATGACCTTGACCTTCTCGGGAATACTCGTCTTCGACATCGGGCCTCCCTGCTCGGCTGCTTGACTTCGCTCCGGCGGCGCCTAGCTTCGCGGCATCCTGTAACCAGCGTCACAGGGAGGGACCGATGGCCAGCGTGCAGACCCAGCTCGAGAGCTTCCACCGCAAGATCCAGCTCGACAACCTCGACGAGAACACCACCCTCAGGGAGAAGCGCGACCTTCTCCTCCGAAAGCTCCGGGAGGGGTTGGCGAAGAAGTTCGCTGGCCAGCAGGTGCCAACGTTCGAGCACCGGAATCAGGGTAGCTACCGCATCGGGACCGGGATCAGGCCCACCAACGGGCGCGACTACGACATCGATGTCGCCCTGCTGTTCAACATCGATCCCGAGGAGATCGGACCCGTCGAGATCAAGCGGTGGGTGCACGAGATCCTGGACACCCACCCCCACACGGCGGTCATCAAGCGGCCGTGCGTCACTGTGCAGTACACCAAGGCCGGGGAGGACGCCTACCACGTGGACTTCGCGATCTACACAGCCGCGACGATGGGCCGGGCCATCCCGCTCCTCGCGAAGGGCTTCGTCGGCTCGGAACCAGAGAACAAGGTCTGGCAGCCCTCGGACTTCCAGGGGTTGATCGATGCACTGGAGGGCCGATTCTCCGACGCAGATGACCGGCTGCAGTTCCGCCGGATCGTCCGGTACATGAAGAGGTGGAAGGACACTCGGTTCTCGGCCAGCGGTGAGGCCGCGCCGAAGGGCGTCGGGCTCACCTGCGCCGCCTATCGATGGTTCCGGCCGACCTACACCCGGGATCCCCTCAGCCTCAAGCGGAGAGATGACGACCTGACGGCGATGAAGGACCTCGTGAGCGTGATGCTCGCCAACTTCGTGGGGTCTGGCGAGAACGTGCGGCTGTGCACGCCGCTGCCCACGGAGCCCTGGGATGATCCCTTCGAACGGATGTCCGACAAGCAGATGCTGGCCTTCAAGAAGAAGCTGGAGGATCTCCACGCGGCGCTCGTGGCGGCCGCCGGCCGGGTAGACCCGGTAGAGGCTTGTCGTGACTTGAAGCCTTTCCTCGGTGATGACTTCGAGATCCCCGACAGGAACGCGACCGCCGCGGCCACGGTGGGCCCCGCCCTGGTGTCCACCGGCCACTACGCTTGATGCTGGCTGAGCTGCTCGGGCAACTCAGCGGCCTGATCGACGATGTCTTCGAGGTCCCCTCAAATCTCGGAGCGGCGGCGGAGGGAAACCTCGACACGGACGCGGGCGATGTACGTATCCGGGTGATCCTGGTGCCTGGGTTCCCATTCACACCTCCTCGGGTGGAGATCCTTGAGGAGGGGATTCCTCGCTGTCCTCCGCTCATGCGGGACCGCGTGCTCTGTTGGCAGGACACGGCCGACATGCTGGTTGACCACGCGAGACCTCTCGCGGTCCTCGCGCACTGCCTGGTCCAGGTGCGGCGGCTCCTCGATCACGCGCTGCACGAGCTGCCCTGGGTCGACATCATGGCGGAGTACGAGGTCTACTGGGGGCAGCGCAGCAGCGAGCACCTGTTCGTCGCCGGTGGACCGACATGTCCCGAACCCACGGCGCTCGCGCATACTCCGGGCAGGTTCCCCATGCTT
Source organism: Pseudomonadota bacterium (assembly GCA_043814015.1). GTDB lineage: Bacteria > Myxococcota_A > UBA796 > UBA796 > JAFGLY01 > JBDRKM01. The sequence goes on along the minus strand of JBDRKM010000189.1, from coordinate 13,622 downwards.
CACCCGAAGCCGGGCGCCATCGACGCCGTGCTCGTGCCGCTGGCGGCAGGGATCCTGCCGATGCCCCCCGAAGGCAGGATCACGGTCGCCTGGGTGCGTGAGCACCTTCTCACCCTGCTGTCGCCGGCTTCCAGAGATCTGCTCACGCAGATGCTCTCCACCAGGGGTCGAAAGTTCCGGCAGGTGGTGTTCCAGATACCCAGAAGCAATGGGCTCCCCATCCACCTCGGTGTCCAGGTCAGGTGCGGCCGGGGGATGGGGCATCCCCTGCTCAACGGCCCGGGGACCAGGCCGGTCATGCCGTTCTCCACGTCCCTCTGGGACGTGGACTTCTTCAGGGAGAGAGGAGGCGCAGAGGTGTCATTCAAGAGCGCGAGGGTCCTTGTGGTTGGGTGTGGTGCGGTCGGCGGCCATGTCGCGCTGGACCTGGCGAGGTCCGGGGTGGGCCACCTCACCCTGGTCGATCCCGACCACCTCGCACCCGAGAACACCTTCCGTCATGCGCTCGGGATGGGAGTGCCCTACTTGAACAAGGCGTTGCAACTCGCCCTGCACATCACGGCATCGTTTCCTGGAGTCGTACCCCAGCCCGTGCCCACCACGGTGGAAGCTGCGCTTGCCACCGGAGACCTCGATCTGGCCACATTCGACGCCGTGGTGGTCGCTGTGGATCGCCCCGCTGGGGCCCAGGCCGTGAACGTCGCGGCGTGGAAGTCGGGCGGACCGCCCACCGTGCTCCACGCCTGGCTCGAAGCCTATGGACTCGCCTCCCACGTCCTGCGGACCCATCCAGGTGTCCCGGGGTGCTTCGAGTGTCTTGTGCGCGACACGGAGACGGGCAAGCTCGTCGAGAACCGGGCGAGCCTGGCCGCCCCTGGTCAGGACTTCCTCAAGGACCAGGCTGGTTGTGGGGGGCGGTACGTGCCTTTCGGGGCCGTGCACGCGAGCCGGACCGCCGTGCTGGCCGTGGAGGAGACGCTGAAGGGGCTCGGCGGTGAGAGGGTGCCGGCGCTCGTCACGTGGTGTGGCGACTCCAGGCCGTTCCTCGAGGCAGGCTATCGGCTCTCGGACCGTGGGCTGCGGTGGGAGGAGGGGAAGGTCGTCGACATCGCGCGAGCCGAGTCCTTCGTCAGCGGAGGGTGCCCGGTATGCGGTCCTTGATCTGGAGCCGCCCCGGTGGCGGTCGTGTCGCCGCGACCTCCGAGGTCTGGGAGGTCTGGTCTGCCGCGATGCGTGACGCGATGGCAGGGGCAGAGACGGGGGGAATTCTGCTCGGAAGGCGCCTGAAGGACAGCGCGGACGTCGTGATCGATCAGGCTCTTCCGGCACTCCAGGAGGATGACCGGGGGTTCCTCTCCTTCATCCGGGGCGAGGCCCACCAGCGGTCGGTCGACCGGGCCTGGCGAGACTCCATGGGCGTCATCAACTACCTCGGTGACTGGCACACCCACCCCCAGCGTGTCCCGAGTCCGAGCGGTCGGGACGTGCAGACCTGGCGTCGGCTGGCCTCGATCCAGCAGGAGGAGCACCGTCCCTTGTTCTTCTTCATCCTGGGGAACGAGGGCATCTCGGCCTGGGAGTCAGGAAAGTCGCTTTGGCCGATGGATGGCGAGATCCAGGGAGAATGATCGGACGAGAGGAGGCGCGGTGCCTCCTCGCGCAAGCCCGAGCGAGCATCCCTTGAGGCCGCCGGGGTAGGAGATCCCCTCCCGGGAGACCGATGAGATGGCCGATCAACTCGACGTCGTCGAACGCGTCCTGCAGATCCTCGCGGAGGGGCGGCGCTCTTCCACCTACAAGCTGGCCGTCCTCGTCGGGCTGCTCGACCTGTGCCAGGAGCGCACGAGCGAATTGGGGTGGCCGCCGACCTCGGTCACCACCCGGGAGTTGGCCGAGAAGGTGATCGAGCTGTACTGGCCGCAGGTCGGGCAGCACAACGGGCGGCCGTTGGCGCAGAACAGGGGCCAAGAGGGTGCGATCCTGGCGACGGTCCGCGTCCTGCATGACACCGCCCAGGCGCTCCCCGGCCCTGGCGCCAGCCTCCACGGGGTCCGCAGCCTGCGCCGAGCGGAGTACGAGGCGGCCGTGGACGAGGTCGAGTGGAAGCTGATCGAGATGCCGCTGCCCAAGCTGCAGCGTGTCGGCGGCGACCGGATCGCGTGGCTTTACCGCATCGAGTGGGACGACGACCACCTCCCGACCCGGGGCGAGGTGCGGCGCTACCAGCAGGGCCTCGCCACGTCCTTCGACAACTGCATCCGGCTGCTGCCCGATGTCGCCCTGGCCTTCGTTCGCCTGCATGGGCTGCTGCGCCCCTTCGTGGAGCAGCAGTGGGTGCGCCAAGTGGCCGCCATGAACGCGCTCGAGGAGGACAGCCTCCACGGCTTCCTGTTCGGGCGGGACCGCCAGGATCTCGGCGCCGTGCGGCCCGTGCTGCTCGACCTGCAGCGGGGGGGCTGCTTCTACTGCGGCGGCGGTGTCCGTGAGGTGGAGGCCGAGGTGGACCACTTCCTGCCGTGGTCCCGCCACCCGGACGACGGGCTGGACAACCTGGTGATCGCCCACAGGCGCTGCAACCGGGACAAGAGCGACTTCCTGGCCGCTGCCGAGCATGTGGGGCGCTGGCGGGAGCGCAGCCGTGGGGAGGTCCTGGATCAAGTCGCGGACAGCCTGGGCTGGGACCGCCGGCGGGAGCAGACCCTGGGCGCGGCCCGGGCGCTGTACCTGCGCCTGCCACCCGAGACGCGGCTGTGGCGCGGAGTGGGGTCCTTCGAGGAGGTGGATCTGCGGAGGGTGAGCGGGGTGCTGGGGTAGTGGGGCACGCCAGGAGCCATGGGCGCTACCGGGCGAGCAAGCACACCCCCCGCAGCTCCACCCTACACCTCGCGCACAGTCCCGCCTTCGAGCAGTCCACCCCGCTCGCCCGCCGGTTCAACCTCGACATGAACAGGTACAGCGCCTGCTGCACGAGCCTGGGGTTGAACCTGTGCAACCCCGCTTTCATCCCCGCGAGATCCACCCGCTCCGCCAGCGCCCGCAGGAACAACCGCCGCGCCTCGTAGGTCCAGGGCCCCGGGTATCCCGTCGCGTGCAGGAACCCGTCCACGTTGCTGTCCACCACGACGTACTGGGTCCAGTCCACGCCCTCGGACCAGGGCGCGCGAACACCCGGGCAGAGGTCGGGGTTGCTCACCAGCGAGAGGAACATCGCGGCGATCTTCTGGTCCACGCGCCAGGCCCTGCACAGGGCGGCGTGGAGCGCCCACGCAGCGGCCACGGGATCACGGTGCGTCTGCAACACCTCTCCACGCAGCGCCGCCAGATCGGTGACCCCCGCCTCCCGCACCGCCAACGCCAGAGAGGTCGGCACCTTGCCGAAGTGCCCGTACCGCTTGAGCTGCTCCGAGTGCCCCTTGAGGTGGCAGGGGTGGTCGGGGCGCTGCCCGCAGATCCCATGGCCCTCTGGGTCCTTCGTCAGGTCGCAGCCCAGCCGCAGGCGCTCGATCGAGCGGAGGTGGGGGCACGGGCTGGCGTCGGCGAGCGCCAGCAGGGACTCAATGGACCCCAGCACGGCGGCGTACGCCGGCCGGATGCGCTGCAGGACGCGCAGGATCTGCTGATCGGCGCGCTTCTGGAACATGGCCGTGGCCACCAGGGCGCGCGCCGCGAGTTCCTCGAGGACGACCTGAGCCAACCCGGGCGGGACGGCCAGGTCGTCGGCCAGGGATGCGGCGTTCGTCCGGCCAATCCGTACGAGCGCCAGGATGGCGACCTGCAGGAGGTCGAGCGGGTCGCCTTCGCCAACGAGGGTCACCCAGGTCGGGATCCACCACGCCGGGACGGGGACCCACGTGATCCTGCCCGCGTGCTCCCGATTCTCGCGCTCATGGGTCTGTGCGATCGGGTCCAGCACGCCTCCCTCCGATGCGCCTCCAGGAGCTTGACGACCTGGTAGAGGTGTGGCGCGCTTCGCTGGATGCGCCTCGAGGTGAGGGCGACCTCATTGCCGACGACCACCACCACCTGGTGCTGGGCGCGGCTCGAGGCGACGTTGAGGCGGTGGAGAGAGGCGAGGAACCCGACGCGCCCATCGGTGCGCACGAGGTCGAGGATCACGATGTCGTTTTCGCGGCCCTGGACCTGGTCGATGGTGCGGACCTGGACCACCTGCGCGAGGCCAGGCGTCTTCTCGATCCTCCGCGTCCGGCCCGAGCCGCCCCTGCGAGGCTGGGTGCAGGGGCACGGAACCTGCGAGCTTCCCACGGCGGTCGCGGCGCGGACCCCCTCTGGGTCTGCGGGATGATGCCGGAGGGGCTCGCTGCGGGGAGAGCCATGCCGGACTGACCAGATTGCGATCAGAGTCGGGGCGAGCTGACCACTTCACCTTGGTGGCAGCCGCTGGGCAGTAACCGCCAGCGAACGAACGTCGAGTTTCGAGGGGTCACCGCGTGGCTGGACGGACGGGTGGTCAGTTGGGAGGGGCTCTGCCCGCAACACGGTCAGTCCAGGGGGACTCTCGCCGCAGTGAGGTCGGGTCGACCCGTGGTGGCCAGCCCGACTCCCACCTCCACTCGAGCCGTTGCAGGCCGGAAGGAGACCGCAGCCGCCTGGACCCCGCACCCCGAGGGTCGCGCCACGCTCTGGGACAGGAGGAGTCATTGCAGCGCGCGCTGACACCCCCGAGGCACCGGGCGCGATCAGGTGTGGGCGCCGGTCAGCCCTGCGCGGCCTCTGGGGTGGGCGTTGGATCGGCTTCCGACGCGGGCCCTTCCGAGGGCACCGGCGCGCACTCCGGCGCGGGCGCCGGCGCCAGCGCGAGCCGCTCCGCCAGAGCTTTCAAGCGCGTTAGGGGCCAACTGCGGGTGCGGATCTCGCCGCGGCGCCTCGCGCGGGCCGCCTTGGCGTAGGACAGGCCGAAGATGGCGGCGATCTCGCACGGCCGCAGGTCCGTGATGGCGCGACCGTCTGGCGCAGCGCGGATCACCTCGGGCACGACGCGCGCCAGGGGAGGGGGCGCCTTGGCGGGCGGTGGCCCGGTCCGGATGCGGTCGGCCGGCACACCCAGGCGCCCGCGGTTGCGCGCGGTCACTGTGAACCAGCCACGAACGATGGCTTTGCGCGCTGTGGTGACGTCCACCCCCAGGCGCCGGGAGAGTTCGCTCGGCCCCGCCTGACGCTCGGCCTTCGTGAGCTTCACCCAGCCCACATGGTCCCCCGCCAGCGTGCGGGAGCCCGCGCGGTAGCCCGGCACGAAGCGCCCCGTGCGCTTCGCGCGCCAGGCCGTGGTGCGCGAGACCTCGTACCCGGCCGCCTTCATGGCCGCGTGCAGGGTGTCCACCGAGAGCGCCCGGGCCTCATCGGTCAGCAGCACCGCGCCCGCGGCGTCCTTCTGGAAGTACTTGGCCATGGCGAAGCTCCTCAGCAGGTGGACCCCTGGTATCCGGGGGCCAGCTCGATTTCAATGCGGTCAGCATCGGGACGCACTCCAGCGGGCGCAATGGGTCCGCACCAGATACGCCCTGGCCGCCACCCGCTGCGCTGGAGGAACCGTGGACGCCCCCCCCCGCCTCGCCGATCTCGACCCCGACCTGCTCGCGCTGCGGACGCGCTGGCTCGGCCTGCCGCGGGGTGAGCAGGACGCCATGTACGCCGCCGAGTTCGCGCCGCGTTTCGCGCCTCTCTTCGCGGGCCTCCCCCTGCACGGTGCGCCCCCGGACCTGGAGCGCCCCGAGGCGCTCATCAGCGTCCTCGGCCTGTCCTGGCAACCCGTCGCCTTGATGGCCGCCTGGGCGCGGCCCGCCCGCATGCTCGTGCTCGGCACGAAGGAGTCCTTCGCGCCCGGGCCGGGCGACGAAGGCGTGCTCTCGCTCATCGCCCGCATCTCGGGCGTGCCGCGGGATTCCATCGACCACCGGGTGATCGGCGACCCGGGCGAGGCGGACATCTACCGCGAGGTGCGCGACTTCCTCGGCGCCTGTGGCCTGCCTCCCCGCCGGGTCTTCGTGGACCCCACCGGCGGCAAGAAGTCCATGTCCGCCGCGGCCGCCCTGGCGGGCTTCTACGCCTGCGCGCCCCTGGTGTACGTCGATTATGGCGCCTACCACCACCGCATCCCGCTGGCTGGCAGCGAGTACCCCCGCCTGCTCGTCAACCCGCTCACCGAGTACGGCGATCTGGAGCGGCGCGACATCTTCGCCGCCTTCGACCGGGGCGACTTCCACGAGGCGGAGGTGCTGGCGGCCCGCCTGGCCGACCGCCTCTACCAGCCCCGGGAGGCCCAGTGCCTCGCCCTGCTCGCGCGCGGCTACGGCGCCTGGGACCGCTTCGAGTTCAGCACGGCGCGCGCGGCGTTGGACGATGCGCAGGGGGCCATCGCCCGCCACGCCCGCGCGGGCGGCTGGGCCTGGGCGGAGGCCCTGCGTCCCACCCTGGCGGCCAACCTCGAGGGCCTCGCCCCCCTGGCGGCCGGGGCCGAAGCCGAGCACCCCGCCTCCTTCCGCGACGGGTTGCCGATCCTGGCCTGGTACCTGGCCGCCGCCGAGCGCCAGCTTGGCGTCGGGCGGACCAGCCTCGCCGTGCTGCTCACCTACGCCGTCGTCGAGCGGTACGTGGACCTCTCCCTCTGGACCCTCTTCGGCCTCGATGACGAGCGCCCGGACTACACCCTCGTCGCGGGTCGCCTCGACCTCACCCGCTACCACGCCATGGGCAAGCGCTTCTTCGGCCACGACTACCGCGCGCGTGAGGTCGAGGGACCGCTGATGTTCGGCAACGGCGCGCAGCTTCTGGCCGCCCTCGCGCCCGAGCGCCTGGCCGAGGCCGACTTCGGACCCCTGCGGGGACTCTCCACCGCCCGCAACCGCTGCGAGTTCGAGCACGGCCTGCGCCCGAAGCCGCCGGAGCGGGAGGCCGTCGCGCGGTTCCTCGCCCTGGCCCGCGCCGTCGTCGGGCGAGCGCCGGAGGCGGCAGGGCTGGATGCCATGATCGATCGTGTGCGCTTCCCCGTGCTCGGAGAGGTCCGGTAGGCAGCCCCTCTCCCAGCGGAGCCTGCGCTCGGGGAGGGAGAGCACCGTGCGCGAGGTCCTCGGGTCGCGCTGACCGCATCTACCTGTACCTTGTTCATCAGAATCATGGTACACCTTATCCGGAACCCGGAGGTGACCATGGACTTCGTCGGCCGCGACCGCGAGCTCGCCATCCTCGACGACCACCTCGGCCGGCCCGGGGGTGGGCTCTTCGTCCTCTGGGGTCGCCGGCGCATCGGCAAGACCGCGCTGGTCGAGCGGCTGCTGTCAGGGCGCCCGAAGGCTGCCTACCACGTCGCAGCCCGGTCCACGCCGACCGAGGAGCTGGGGCGTCTCTCGCGCACCCTGGCCACCGCCTGGGACGCCCCCCTGCTGGCCGCCCAGCCCCTCGCCAGCCCCGAGGCGCTCACCGCCTGCCTCGCCGAGGTCCGGGGCCCCGCCCTGCTGGTGCTCGACGAGTTCCCCTACCTGGTGGAGAGCTGCCCCGCGCTGCCCGGGCTCCTGCAGGCCGCCTGGGATCGTTCCATCTCGCGCTCCGAGCTCAAGATCGTGGCGCTGGGCTCCTCGGTCGGCATGATGGAGGAGGTCTTCCTCTCCCAACGCTCCCCCCTGTTCGGACGGCGGACGGGGCAGCTCCGCCTCGGGCCCCTGAGCCCGGCGGAGATCGGCCCCGCCTTCCCGGGCTCCCTGGCCCAGCGCATCGAGCTGATCGGCGCATTCGGCGGTGTGCCCGGCTACCTCCAGCGGCTCGACCCCACCCTCGACCTCGGCGACAACCTCCGCACCCGCCTGCTGCGCGCGGGCGAACCCCTCTACGAAGAGGTCCCCTTCCTGCTGCGCGAGGAGCTGCGCCAGCCGCACGTCTACCTGGCCATTCTGGCCGCCGTCGCGGGCGGGGCGCGCAAGTTCGGCGAGCTGGCCTCCAAGGTCGGCCTCGATCGCGCGAACCTCACCCGGTACCTGTCGATCCTGGCGGAGCTGGGCCTGCTGGAGCGCGAGGTCTCGGTGACGGAGCGCCAACCGGAGAAGAGCCGCAAGGGGCTCTACCGCGTGGCCGACCCCTTCCTGGCGACCTGGTTCACCTTCGTCCACCCCCACCGCGACCAGATCGAGCGCGGTCAGGGCGATGCCGTGTTCCAGTCCCATGTGGCGCCCGCCCTGCACCTGTTCCTCTCCCAGGCCGTCGAGCCAGTGGTGCGCGATCTGGCGCGCGAAGGTGCGCTCGGCGATCTGGCCCCCTTCTCCGTGGCGCGCGCGGGCCGGCACTGGAGCCCCAGCGCCGAGCTCGACCTCGTGCTGCTCGACGCCGAGGGGAAGCGGGCCTTCGTCGGCGAGCTGAAGTGGGGCCAGCGCCCGGTGCCGACCTCCCTGCTGGACGATCTGCGCGCTCGTGTAGCCCGGGAGCCAGCGTTCAACGGTATGGATCTGACCTACGGGCTGGTGTCGCGGGCCGGGTTCTCGGGGCGCCGCGTGTTGGCCGCGGACGAGCGGCTGGTGGGGTTGGGAGGGTAGCATCGCGGGAGGCACGTCGGGCATGGCGGGCTGCCGCCCGAATCGTCGGACGATTCGGGTCCTGCCGCGGCTCCCGCGGGCGCCGGGCGAGGGCGCGGGCCGCGTCCTGAAAGATCGCGTCCTGATCTTCAACGAGCGGCTGTTCCTGGCGCTCGGCCGCCACCCGTGGCGGCTGCTCGACTGGCACCCGCTCGATGAGTACGCCGGATCTACGGGGCACATCGAGAGCGTCTGCCCCTCACCCGACGGGCGCCTGCTCTGGATCGCTGTCCAGGCGGCCCGCAGCGGCCGGACGCTCGTCGTGGACACCGAAGGCTGGCGCGTCCAGCGCACCCTGCCCGGCGCCGGCAGCCTGAGGTGCTGCACGAGCTCCGAGCACCGCTCCGTCGTGCGCCTCGGTCCCGCGGACCTGGTCACCACCTTCTCGCCCGACGGCGGCCGCACGCTCATGCGGTTGGCCTTGGAGAAGGCCCTCGATGCGACCGCCGCGCCCACCGGGGACGGGGCGGTCATCCTCGGCTCGGCCCCCATCGAAGCGGAGCGCGGGACCGCGCATCCCCTGGTCCTCTTCCACTGGACCCGCGGCTCCAACGACACACCAGGCATCCCCATGAAGGGCTCTCCACCGCGCCCGGATGCCAGGGTCTTCGCCTCTGAAAAGCACGCCCTCGCCTATGTCCTCGCCAGGCCGACCAGGGCGGACGCGCCGGTGCTCACCGCCATGCGCCTGTCCGAGCGCGCGCACGGACCCCTCTGGAGCACCGGTGTGCCGCGGGCCAGCTTCCCGTTGACCCGGGCCGACGGGGAGGAATGCGCCCTGCTCTGCCTCGGTCCCGAAGGCGTCACCCTCGTCCCGCTCGACGGGGACAACCCGCAGGCCAGGCTCCCGGGCGCCTGGTTCCGGGGCGGATTCCCCAACTTCGACGACGTGCGCCAGGAGCTGGACTACGGCGGGGCGGCCCAGGCCCTGACGCATGCCCTGCTCGAAGCGCCGGATGGTCCGGTCATCGACGACGACGCCCGTCGGGTCTCCCTCATGGGCCAGCCCTGGCTGCTCGGCCTCTTCGCCCTCGGGCGCCTGCGAGACGACGGCCCCGCCGCCGCCAGGGCCCTGCTCGGGGAGCTGGCGCAGGCCACGACCCCTGAGCTCGGCCTGGTGCGGGCCGCCATCGCCTTCGAGGAGCGCGACTGGGCCGGATGCGTCGCCGCGCTCCAGACCACCCCCGAGGTGCTGCCCGAGCCGCGCTTCCACCCCCTGCGGGCCGCCATGGGCTCCTTCGCCTGGCTGCACCTGGGCGACCCGGAGCGGTCCCGCGCCGCGTGGGCCGGCATCCACGAGCGGGACCAGTCGCGGGGGCACCTGGACTACCTCGAGGAGCTGTGCCAGGTCCCCGACGAGGACCGCGTCCAACGCGCCCACCTCATGGTGCCGCACCTGCGCGCCCTGCGTGAGGCGGACGCCTGCCTGGCCGCCGGGGATCCACGCGGCGCCGTGGAGATCCTCGATGTCGTCCCCCTGTGGGTCATGCGCGACCTGCAGGCCTACGCGCGCCTCGTGCGCAGCCGGCTGGATCTGGCCGAGACGGCGCCCGCGGAGGTCACCCGGCGCATGCTCACGCTGGCATTGTTCCTGGCTCTGCGCGGGGAGGAGCGCCTCCTCGCCCACGACCTGCTCCTCGGGCCGGCGGCCTGTGACGAGGAGCGGTTGGCCGCGCTGGAGCAGGAGGCACGTGAGGGGGCGGAGCGGTGCTGGGGGGAACTGGTCAAAGCAAGCAAATTGCGGGCGCCGCCGTCGTTTCCGGCCAGGCGAGCCCATGAGGTGATAGGAACGCTCCGGGGACCGTGACCCGGGCGTCCCCCTCCTCCGGAGCGAACCATGCCCGAACCCCACGCCGACCACCTCCAGAGCTGGCTCTCCATGCTCCACGCCACGCGGTTGGTGGCCGTACTGGAGCCCGAGATCCCCTGGCGCCCGGGGCCCGAGCTGGCTGTGACCGTGCGGGGCGCCTTCGGGCTCGCGGTGCGCGAGGTGGCCTGCGTGCAGCCGGGCGGCGACTGCGCGGCGTGCCGCGAAGCGCCCACCTGCCTTGTGCCGGGCTGGTTCGAGGGGCGAGGGCACGATCTGCGGCCCTTCTCCCTGCGGGTGGCCTGGCCGGTGGGAGAGCTTGTCGGCCGCGAGCGCCCGATCCGCGCGACCTGGACCTTCTTCGGCCCGGTCCCGCGGCCCAGCCTGGTGGTGGAGGCGCTGCACCGCATGGCGCGCGCCGGCCTCGGGCCCCTGCGCGTGCCCCACCGGGTGGTCCACGCCGCCGCCGAGGGGCTGGGGGCGTCCGTGGCCCTGGTGCAGACCACTCCCAGCCCCATCTGGCCCGAGCCCGCGCCCCTGGCCCAGGTGGTGAGCCTGCCCGCCGACGTGCGCGGTGCCCGCGTGGACCTCGTCACCCGCCTCTCCTTCGGCAAGCGCCTGGGAGGCCGCGAGCCCGAACCCTCCGACATCGTGCGCCTCGCGCTCGCCCGCGTGCGCCACCTGGCCCAGCACCAGGGGGTGTCCCTCCCCGTGCGCTGGCCCGACCCGCGTGAGGCCGAAGGCCGCTGGCTCTACCAGCGCCGGGCCGCCGCCCAGCGCTGGTCGGGCCGCCAGCGCCAGGAGGTGTGGCTCGACGGCTGGCTCGGCTGCGCCGAGTTCGGGCCCGAGATCGCACCCTTCGTGGACCTGCTGGCCTTCTCCGAGATCGCCCAGATCGGCCGGGACACCACCGCAGGGCTCGGCGTGGTGCAGGTAGGCTGGGCGAACTGACCGGGGCGGGTGCCCCGGGTCCCACGGGATCCGCATCCACGAGGAAGCAGCTCCACCGGGGCACATCAGACGTCAGCCGCTCGGCTAGCCGGCGACCCGCCGCCGCGTAGCAACCCCGCCTGGCGCCCGCCGCCGGCCAAGGCGATGTCGACCTCGGCACCTTCAGGCGGGGCGTGGTGTTCGCGGTGCCGAGTCCAGATGAGCCGGCGGTGCTGGCGGTCGGCTGCCGAGCGAGCGAGGAGAGCCGGGATCGGGAGCGGATTCGTCGGCAGGACGACGATAACGTTGGTGGCCGAGTCGGGCACCAGGCCATCGAAGGCGGGGCGCGACGAGGGAAGGAAGATCGAAGACAGACACTCGATGACTGTCTCCGTGGTCGGCCTCGGCAACGGCTGCACGAGGGGCGCCTGCTCGGTGGCACCCGCGTCCGTGGCCGCTGTGGCTGGCCTCCTCCCGTCGATTACGTACTCTCGTCGTAGATCCTGGACCTTGGCGAGTTGCCGCGGATCGCGGACGCCTCGGCCCTGTCCACGGTGAAGCAGGTGAGCTTCACCATCAGCCCACCGGAGGTGGCGAGGCCGTCTCCGAGGCTGCCGCAGTCGCGACAGGCGCCCCGCTCGCCGCGGTGGATGTGGCGTGCCCAGCGCGCCGAAGTCGAGGGGCTGGGGCGAGCCCCCGGGGTTGGGCGCGGTATGCGCGCCGAAGTCGAGGGGCTGGGGCGAGCCCCCGGGGTTGGGCGCGGCATGCGCGCCGAAGTCGAGGGGCTGGGTCGAGCCCCCGGGGTTGGGCGCGGTATGCGCGCCGAAGTCGAGGGGCTGGGTCGAGCCCCCGGGGTTGGGCGCGGTATGCGCGCCGAAGTCGAGGAGCTGGGTCGAGCCCCCGGGGTTGGGCGCGCCCCTCCTGGCTCGTGGCCTTCCAGGCAGTCTCTCAGCGATACGCATCTCGTGGGCGGGTGGTCCTGGCCGCGCCGGAGACGTGCTGGGGCTGGTTGGGATCAACAACCGCTGAGGAGCCCAACCGGGACCCGGTCCGCCCCGACCCCGACCCGTTCCCGAACCCGCTACGCCTTCACGCCGCCTGGTGTTCGAGCGGCGTTGGCCGGGGCGCGGACGACATGAGATCGCTCCTGGTCCGGTCGAGCAACGCGCGCCAACAGCGAGGGCAGAGGTCGGTATCCCGGAGGGCGACGGCCTTTCCCCTGCGCCTCGCCAGAGCGGGCCGGTCGCCGCAGGTGCGGCAGACACAGGAGTGTGGGGGGCGTCGCTCGCGGAAGCGTTGGCCGTGGAGCATGGTAGGTTCTCCCTTCTTCCCTTGTGTCGCCCCCGTACGCATCGCAGGACACTGCACCATCTCTTTGTGGGCAGACAGTGCCCCGCCTCCAGCGCAGTGAGGGAGCAGGCGGATACCAAGGTCCTCATCGACGCCCCTGTCCCACCGGCGCCCCGGGGAACGCGCCGTCACCGCCACCGCCGGCTGCCAGCACCGCTCCGGGTGCGCCATCCAGCGCGGCGCCAGGTGGACCTCATCGCCCACCGGGACCTCCTGCTGCCCGCCCAGCTCCCCGGCGTTTCCATCGAAGCCTGCCAGGTTGGTATGCTCCAACGCGCCCCGATCGTCATGGATGAGCACCACCACCCCGAGGGGTTCACGGGGCTACGGGATCAGCGGATCTGACCACTCGGACTCCGGGGTCCCTGGATCAACCCCCTCGATCGCGAGGCCAGGTCTGCGACACCAAGTTCATCACGGTCGCCATGCGTTCGGCGCTCGATGTTTCATTCCCCTCGATAGCGGGGCCAGGTCTGCGACGGCACCTTCGTGATCCTCCCCGCCGACGCCTGCGAGGCGTTTCAATCCCCTCGATAGCGGGGCCAGGTCTGCGACTCGCCGCCAACGGGCACCTGCTCGCGGCGAACGGCGCCAAGTTTCAATCCCCTCGATAGCGGGGCCAGGTCTGCGACGCGGCCACGGCCCGGGCGCTCGTGGAGTACACCGTCTTGTTTCAATCCCCTCGATAGCGGGGCCAGGTCTGCGACCACATCGCGCACGAGTCAATTAAGGCACGCCTCACCTGTTTCAATCCCCTCGATAGCGGGGCCAGGTCTGCGACCTCCGCGTTCGCATCCCCGAGAAGCATCGTGCCGCTCTGGTTTCAATCCCCTCGATAGCGGGGCCTGGTCTGCGACCACCTCCCCGGCCAAGGCTGGCGTGCCAGATCACGCCGTTTCAATCCCCTCGATAGCGGGGCCAGGTCTGCGACACCAGCAACGCCACCCACGCCTACACCC
>JBDRKM010000188.1:0-4463 GCA_043814015.1 Pseudomonadota bacterium | reverse complement strand
GGCCAGCCCGAGGGCCAGGGTCCAGCCCCAGGACCAGCCCCGCAGCGCCGCCGCCGACGGCACCTGGCCCTCTCGCCGCTCCCCCTGCGGCGCAGGCCCGGCGCCAGGGGTGGGCTCGTGGCCCTCCGCGGCGAGCGGCAGCCAGCGATCCACCACCACGGGCTCCGCCGCGACACCCGGGGCCGCCTCTTCGAGCGGCTGAGGCAGGCGGGGCGCTGCCGGCGGCACCTCGACGGCACGGGCCGTCCCTGGCGAGGGCTCCCCGGGTTGGGCCGCGCCGGACGACGACGCGCCACCGCGCACCACCTCGCCGCGCAGCCCCCCCTCGCCGACGCGGACCAGGACCCGCGGCTGGTCCCCGGTGTCCTCGGGCAGGGGAATCACCAGCTTGCGGTGCTGCCCCCGCAGCGCGACGGCCACCGTGAGCGGGCTGGTGCACAGGGGAGGCAGGGGCGCGCACCAGGTGCCATCGTCAGCCACCTGGTCCACGCCCTGCCCGTCGTCCGTGAGGTGGACCTCGAAGACCTCTCCGCTGCCGTCGCCCACCGTCACCCGGGCCTCGAGGGCCCCGCCTCCCCCGAAGGTCATCTGGAGCACGCTCCCGGGGCAGGTGGTGGAGGCGCCCTGCGCCAGCGCGCCACCCACCAGGAGCGCCAGGCACGCCGCGGTCACTGGCCGTTCCAGCGGCGCCAGGCCGTGGCCGCGGCCCCCTGGTCGGCCAAAGCACCCTGCACCTCGAACACCAGCACCCACTCGCCGACGTCGAAGGTGTTGGCCACCGGTGGGCCGAGGCCCTGGACCAACGCACCCAGCACGCGCGCCCGCTCCGCCGGCATCCAGAGGGTGGGGCGCACGATGACGGCGCCGATCCCGAGCGCGGCCAGCCAGGGGTGCAGGTCGCAGCCCGGCCCGGCGCCGGAGGCCGCCGCCCCCGTGGGGCAGGTCTCGTGGAAGAACAGGGCGTCGAAGGCCCTGTCGAGCTCGAACCCGGGCGCCCGGGTGTAGCCGCTGATCACACCCTGGCCGTCGCTGCCCCAGGCATGCACGAGGGGGTGGCCGTGCTGGGTCTGGTAGCCCTCGGTCAGGCTGCGCACGAACATCTCGAAGTCGGTGAAGCCCGCGATCGAGGGGGGCAGCAGCTCGATCACGGCGCCCACGGGGGGCAGGGCCGCGTACGCGGCCGGGGGGGTCAGGGGCACGACGCCGGTGCGATCTCCAACGCGCGCGACGACGAACAGGTCCACCGCCATGGCCGGGAACAACAGCCAGGCGGCGCGGGGCCACTCGCGGGCCAGGGCGTCGGCCGCGAGCGCGCCCACGGCCGCCAGCCCAAAACTGGTGAGCAGCATCAGGCGGCAGGGAAAGCGAAAGCCCGCCAGGCTGGCAGGATCGAGCAGGGACCACGGGGTCCAGGTCCAGTACAGATCGCGGTGGAACAGGGGCCCGATCTGCGGGCCCAGGGCCAACCCGAGGGCCCCCAGCGAGCTGACGAGCAGGCCGATCCACAGCCGCTCGCGCCGCAGCACGAGCGGGGCGGTCGCGGCCAGCAGCGCCACGGTCCAACCCAGCGCGGGGCCCATGGAGTGCTGGAAGGTGTCGATCCCGGGGTACCAGCCGGCCAGAGAGGCCAGAGAGGCCGCGGCGGCCCGCAGCGGCACCTGGGCGATGCCCCGCGGGAGCGCGGCCGTCTCCGCCACCGGGACCACCCACGCCATGGCCAGCACGTAGGCCAGCCCCACGGGCAGGGCGACGGCGGCGGCCGCGGCGAGCGGCGCCCAGCGCGTGCGCCCGGGCCGGGCGAGGAAGGCCGCCAGGCCCAGGACCAGGAGGGTGCCGGCCAGGCCCGCGTAGGCCGTGGTGAGCAGGCAGGCCACCCACGCGAGGCCGGCCAGCAGCCCGTGCCACGCGCGCCCCCCGGGCCCCAGCGTCAGCGCCCAGGCCCAGCAGAGCAGCGGCAACCAGGGGTTCAGGAGCGCATAGAGGTGCCCTTCCAGCAGCCCCGTGACCATCACCCCGGAGAAGCCGTACCCGAGCCCCGCCAGCAGCGACCACGGCCAGCGCACCCCGAGCAGGCGCGCGCAGGCCCGCTCGGCGGCCCAGGCCGACAGGGGCGGCCCCACCAGGGTGAACAGCGACAGGGCCAGCACCGGCGAGCGCGCCAGGCCCAGCGCCCGCACGACGAGCAGGAAGAGGTAGCTGTCGCACCAGCCGAGATCCTGCCCGAAGGGCCAGGCCACCAGCTCGCTGCGGAACGGCAGGGCCAGCGTCGGGGCCTGGCTGGCCAGCCAGACCATGCCGAAGGCGTCCACCTGGCGGGACACCAGGCTGGTGGCGGGCGCAAGGACCAGGGGCCATGAGAAGGCCACGGAGACGCAGGAGAACAGGGCCAGCGTGGCGAGGTTCCGGCGCCAGGCCACGCTCACGGCCGGCCCTCCCGCGCCCGGACCGCCAGGGTGACCATGAAGATGGCCAGCACCGCGGCCCAGCCGAAGGAGCCCAGCAGCTCCACCCGACCCCGCACGTCATCGGTGCCGGCCAGCGGAGTGGCCGCGGTCCGGAAGCCATGGAAGCGGCGCTGCACCGGGACGAGGCGCCAGGCGACGTGGGCGCGGCGTACGTCGGAGAAGCGCTCCAGCCCTTCGGCGAGCACCTCGGGCGCGTCCTGGGTGCCGCCCAGCAACCGGACGTGGGCCCAGCGCAGCCAGGGCCCGCGCCAGATCCCCACGAAGACACCGTCCCAGGCCATGTCCTCGGGCAGGCTGCCGTCGTCCACCAGGGGGACCACCACCACGCCCGACGGCAGATCCAGCTCCACCTCGACCCGCTCCAGGGCCACATCGTTGCCCACCAGCATCTCGAAGGCGATCTGGAAGCTCTCGTCCCCCTGGCGCGCGGGGGCGACGGGCAGCTCGGTGGCGCCGACGGGCGCCGCGACCGGCTCGTCGGCGCCGGGCTGCTCGGCGCCGCCGGGAGCCAGGAGCAGGAGCGCGAGCAGCAGGGAGAGGGTGTTGAACATGCTTCGATACTAGCCGTGTCGGGCCCTCGCGGCACCGCCCGAATCGTCGGCTCCGCCGACGAAGCCGTCAGGTATCAGCGGTCAGCTATCAGCTCTTTCGAGCAGCAGTCGGCGTTCGCGCACCTCACCCGCGGGGTGAACAAGCCCGAGCCGGGTGACTCGCGACGAAGGTGCTTGCTGAAACCTGATACCGGGAAGCTGATGGCTCTGTGTCCGACGATTCCGGCACCGCCACCCCCCCGGCGGCGGGGTTACCCATCCCCATGCCCCGCGCGCACCGCCCCTCGCCCCTCCGCCGCCCCCGCCTGCTGCGCGGCTGGCGCCGGGTCGCAGCGCTCGCCGCGGTGGTCGTGTCCACCAGCCTCGCCGCGATCGGCTTCGTGGCACACCGACCCACCGTCGTGACCGCGAAGGCTCCCGAAGAATCCCCCACACCTCCCCCGGAGCCGGGCCGGCGGGTGGTCCCCCCACCCCGCGAGCCCGCACCGGTCCAGACCACGGAGAGCACGCCCCCCAGCGTCGAAGAGCTGGACGCCAGCCTCGCGGCGGGGATGAGGTCCACCGCCAGGGCCGCCGGGATGGCGCCCGAGGCGCTGATCCCCGACGAGGGCCTGCGCCGGCGAGCGCGGCAGGCCCGGGATCTCGGTTCTCCCGAGGCCCAGGCCCTGCTGGAGGCCTACCGGGAGAGCGCCGAACGCGTCGCGGCCGAGCTGAACGGGGAGCCCCCGGAGGCGACGGCGCCATGACGGAGCACGGCACCCGGCACCCCGGTCTGCCCACGCCCGCCGAAGCACCGGCCTCCCGCGCCGGCCCTCTGCGCGTCCTCGCCTGGACCGGGGCCGCCCTCGCCGCCGGGGCCGTGGCCGCGCTGCTGCTGGTGGCGCTGCGGCCCGAGGCGGGGCTCGTCAACTCCTCCACCGGCGCCTGGATCACGGCCTACGTCCACGATGTGATCGAGACGGGCAGCTTCGCGGCCGTGTCCAACCTCGAGCGGGTCCCCAACACCCGCCTCAACCTGGTCTACCCCCTGCTGATGACCGCCGGCGGCTGGCTCCCAGGCGCCTCGCCCATCCTGGTGGGGCAGATCATCGCGGCCGCGTTCCTTGGATTCTCCGCGCTGCTGCTCGGCCGGATCGCGGCCCTCGGGCGGGATCCCTGGCTCGGCCTCCTCGCCGCGGGCGCCCTGCTCTGGCCCCCGGCCGTGGCCACCGGCGGGTTGGTCCGCCCCGAGAGCATGGCCCTGGCCGGGGTGCTGGCCTGCGCGCTCGTGGCCGTCGCCCTCGCCCAGGGCCGCGGGCTGCTCGCCTGGTGCGGGGCGGGCCTGCTGCTCGGCCTGACCCACCAGACGCGGGAGTACATGCTCGCCCCCGCCGCGGGGGCGTTGGCCGCCGGCTGGCTCCTGGATCTCGCCCGCCGCGACCCCGGGGCCAGGGCCGCCCCCGCCGCC
>JBDRKM010000187.1:0-8541 GCA_043814015.1 Pseudomonadota bacterium | reverse complement strand
GGTTCTTCGGTGGTGACCACGCCCCGCCGCTGGGCTGGCCCCGGGGCGTCGGGGCGCACCAGCTTGGTGCTCCGCGAGCCGATGTCGATGCCGAGGCTGCGCATGTCAGCCCTGCAGGCGCTCCAGGAAGGCCTCGATACGGGTGCGGAGCTGCTCGGCGTCTTCCGGGCTGTAGTCGGTGTCCACCCGCAGGGTGGGCACGCCGCCGTCCTCCAGGGCGCGCTCCACGGGGCCGGCCTCGATCTGGTAGGGGTGGCAGAACTGCAGGCCGTAGTGCATCACGCCGTCGGCCTCGGCGTCGGCCGCCATGGCGCGGATGTGCTCCAGGCGGCTGGGGTTCGGGGTGAAGACGGCGCAGTCGATGGTCAGGTAGCGCTCCACGATGGCGTCCAGCAGGCCGTCCACGGTGGCGGCGCTGCCGTCGGTCAGGGTCTGGGAGCCGCGGGCGCCCACACAGCTCTCTTCGCCCACGATGACGGCGCCGGCGCGCTCCACGAGGGTGGGGACCTTCCAGTTGGGCACGGCCATGGGGCAGCCGGACATGATCACCCGGGGTGCGTCGGCCGGGGCCACGCCCTCGCCGACGGCGATGCGGGCCTCCAGCTCGTCGCAGATGGCGTGGACCGAGGCGGTGAAGCGCTCCGGGTCGTCGTAGAAGGAGACCTGGTGGCAGAGCAGGGCGTCCAGGCCCGAGATGGGCGCGGGGCGGGCGCGGCGCAGGGCGTCCAGGCGGTGCAGGGCGGCGCGCTTGGCGTTGACCCGGCGGATGCCCCGCTGCAGGTCGTCGGCGCTGATGGCGCGTCCGGCCAGCTCCTCCATGCGCGCCAGGAAGCGGGCGTACTCGGCGCGCAGCAGGGCGCGGCCCTGGGCCGACTTCACCTGCGGCATGTCCATGACGTACAGGTCGTTCACGAGCTGGGCGAACAGCTCGTAGGACTTCTTCTTGCCGTCGCAGGTGTTCTCCCCGACGATCATGTCGGCGGCGGCCAGGTAGGGGCAGACCCGGGCCAGGGCGAAGCCGAAGGCGCCCTTGATGAGGGAGCAGGTGTTGCGGGGGACGTACTTCTCCGCCTCCTCGACGGCGAACTCGGCGCCGGCGCAGAGGCCCACCAGCACGCCGTTGGCGGCCAGCACGACCTCTTCGGGCACGAAGACGCAGAAGCTGCCCACCACGGGCCGGCCCTCGGCCTTGGCGTCCATGAGCTCCTGGATGCGCAGGCCGTGGACCTCGCTCATGACGAAGTCGAAGTAGCCCATGCCGGCCGGGCGGCGCCGCTGGGAGAGGAAGGTGTCGGTGTACAGGGCGCCCAGCACGTTCAGCAGGGCGTCGTGGGCGTCGAGATCGAGCCCGAGGTTCGTCCACATGGGGCGGTAGTCGGTGGTCACGTCAGGGTTCTCCTCGTGGGGGAGCACCGGGCAGCTGCGGCCGCCCGGCGCCGAGGAGCTCAGCGCGAGGCGGACGAGGCCTGGACCGTCGGGGAGCGGGGGGGCGAACTCGCCCCGATCCGCAGCCCTCAGGTCTTCCGGTGCGTGATCAGGATGAGTTCGAGCATGGTCGCTCCGTGCGCGCCGGGATGGCGTGCGCGGGGAGTGTAACCTGCGGTTAGGTACCCCTCCGCCTCTGGAGGCCCCCTCCATGGAACCCGACACGACCCCGGCCGGGCCTCGCCCCCCCCTGCGCCGTCGCCTGAAGTGGCCCGGTCGCCGCATCCTGCGCCCGCCGCGCTGGGTGGCGCGGCTCGACGCCTGGATGGTGCAGGCGGTCCCGTTCCACCCCACCTGGCTGTCCGCCGCGCGGCTGCTGGTGGTGGCGCCCATGCTGCTGCTGGCCCTGCGGCAGGTGCGGGCGTTGCCCACCGACCGCTACCTGGTGGCCGGGCTGTTCGTGCTGTACGCCTGCCTGGACTACCTCGACGGCCTGGCGGCGCGGAAGCGGCGCCTCGAAGAGGAGGACAGCCGGCTGCTCGACCGCATCGCGGCGCTGCCCCTGCTGCTGGCGCTGTGCACCTTCTGCTGGGACCGACTGCCCACGGGCCTGATGAGTGCGCGCGTGGGCCTGGAGGTGGTGCTCATCGTCCTGTTCCTGGTGGGCCGCGGCCGGCGCCGCAGCGGGCGGCTGCGCACGGGCCTGGAGTACACCACCCTGCTGGCCATGCTGCTCTTCAGCCAGGGCTGGGCGCCGCGCCTGCTCTCGGAGCGGGTGGTGACCTGGCTGCTGACCATCGACGTGGCCTTCACGTCGGTGGTGGTGCTCAACGTGCTGAGGGTGCTGCAGAAGCGCTTCATCGCCGACGCGCTCTCGGCCGCCAACCTGCTGGCCGGGGTCGCCTCCATCCGCTTCGCCTTCGCCGATCGTTTCGATCTGGCCCTGCTGTTCCTGATGATCGGCGGCACCTTCGACGGCTTCGACGGCGCCGCGGCCCGCCGCTGGGGCGGCACCCGGTTCGGGGTCTACTCCGACGATCTCGCCGACGCGGTCAACTTCGGCCTGGCGCCGGCCGTGGCGGTCTGGCTCGTCTACCACACCTGGGCGTCGCTGGCGGTGGGCGCCTTCTACCTGTTCTTCACCTGGGGCCGGCTGGTGTTCTTCACTTTGAACAAGGCCTACGCCGATCCGGGCCACTTCTCGGGGGTGCCGAGCCCCGCGGGCGCGCTGCTGACCATGTGCGGGGTGGTGCTCTTCCAGGAGGAGCCGCTGCTGCTCGGGCTGGTGGTGGGGGTGGCCTGCGTGCTCATGTTCTCCTTCGACACCAACTACCGCCACGTGGGGCGCGCGCTCGGCTCCAACCGTCGGGCGGTCTACGGCATGCCGGCCTTCCTGCTCTCGCTGGTGCTGGGCTACGTGCTGTGGGGTGTCCACGTGCCGGTGACCATCATGCTGGTGTCCATGCTACTCTACGGGTTCCTGCCGGCGATCGCCCGCTTCCGCGATGTGGGCAGGCGCTGGCGCGAGGATCGTCGCCGGCCGCCGGGTTGCCCCGAGTGCCCCGAGTGTCCCGAGGCCGAGTGAGGCCACCCCGCTTCGACTGACAGAGATCACCTCGCTTCGCCTGACAGGTTTTCGTGCAGTGTGTCGCGACGGGTTAGTCCACCGGCCTTTTCCAGGCTTGCAGGAGCACCCCATGTACCAGATCCTTCGCCGTGAGCAGTTCTCGGATGTCACCTTCCTCTGGGACGTCTTCGCCCCGGATGTGGCCCGCGCGGCGCAGCCGGGCCAGTTCGTGATGCTCCGCCTCGACCAGAAGGGCGAGCGCATCCCCCTGACCGTGGCCGATTTCGACCGCGAGGCTGGCACCGTCACCCTGGTCATCCAGGCGCTGGGCAAGACCACCCGCCAGATGATGGATCAGTACAAGGAGGGCGACTGGTTCGAGGATTTCGTCGGCCCACTGGGCCTCGCCTCGCACCTGAAGAAGTTCGGGCATGTGGTCATGGTGGGCGGTGGGCTGGGCGTGGCGCCCATCTTCCCGCAGCTGCGGGCCTTCAAGGAGGCGGGCAACCGCACCACCTCCATCATCGGCTTCCGCAACAAGGATCTCATCTTCTGGCAGGATCGCTTCGGCCCGTACTCGGATGAGCTCGTGGTCTGCACCGACGACGGCTCCTATGGCCGTCCGGGCTTCGTCACGGGCGCTCTCAAGGACATCTGCGAGCAGGATCGCCCCGATCTCGTGGTGGCCATCGGGCCGTTGCCCATGATGCGCGCCTGCACCGAGGTCACCCGCCCCTTCGGGGTCAACACCATCGTCTCGCTCAACGCCATCATGGTCGATGGCACCGGCATGTGCGGCTCCTGCCGCGTCACGGTGGGCGGCAAGATCAAGTTCGCCTGTGTGGACGGCCCCGACTTCGACGCCCACGAGGTGGACTTCCCGGAGCTGATGGCCCGCCAGAACCGCTTCCGAAAGCACGAGGCCAAGGCCCAGGAGCACCACGACCACGTCTGCCGCGTGGAGAAGTCCCTCTTCGAGGACAAGAAGCGCAACTACAAGAAGCTCAAGGAGGTCGAGCGCACCGCGGTTCCCATGCCCGAGCGCGACGCCGTGGAGCGCTCCCGCAACTTCCTCGAGGTCAACCTCGGCTATGGCCTGGCCGACGCGCTCAGGGAGGCGGAGCGCTGCATCCAGTGCAGCCGCCCGAGCTGTGTGAGCGGCTGCCCGGTGGGCGTGGACATCCCGCGCTTCATCCGCCACCTGCTGGTGCGCGACCTCTCCGGCGCGCTCGCCGCCATCCACGAGAGCAACCTCTTCCCCTCCATCTGCGGCCGCGTCTGTCCGCAGGAGAGCCAGTGCGAGGCCCAGTGCATCCTGCACAAGGGCAGGATGGAGGCGGTGGCCATCGGGCGCCTGGAGCGCTTCGTGGGCGATCACGCCCCCACCCGCACCCCCGACCGCACCGCGGGCACCTCGGGGCTCGGCAAGGTCGCCGTCGTGGGCTCCGGCCCGGCCGGCCTGGCCTGCGCCGGCGACATCGCCAAGCTCGGCTGCGAGGTGGTGGTCTACGAGGCCCTGCACGTGGTGGGCGGGGTGCTGCGCTACGGCATCCCCTCCTTCCGCCTGCCACGTGACATCATCCAGCGCGAGGTGCGCGCCCTGCAGGACATGGGCGTGCGCTTCGAGACCAACAAGGTCATCGGCAAGATCTTCTCCATCGACGATCTGCTCGGGCCCATGGGCTACGACGCGGTCTTCATCGGCACGGGCGCTGGCTACCCCACCTTCCTGGGCATCCCGGGCGAGGGCGCCGGCCAGGTCTACTCCGCCAACGAGTACCTCACGCGCGCCAACCTCATGGGCGGCCACCACTTCCCCTACGAGGACACGCCGCTGGCCACCGGCGACAAGATCGTGGTGCTCGGGGCCGGCAACACCGCCATGGACTGCCTGCGGGTCTCCCGGCGCATCGGCGCCACCGAGGTCCACTGCGTCTACCGCCGCAGCGAGGCCGAGGCCCCGGCGCGCATCGAGGAGCTGCGCCACGCCAAGGAGGAGGGCATCCACTTCAACTTCCTGTACGGCCCCACCGAGATCCTCACCGACGCCGAGGGCAACGTGACGGGCCTGCGCGCCCAGCACATGGAGCTCAAGGAGGTCGAGGGGGGCGGCCGCGCGCGGCCCGTGCCCATCGAGGGCGACTTCAAGACCTTCGAGTGCGACACGGTGATCTACGCGCTGGGCACCAAGTCCAACCCGATCATCTCCCAGTCCGCGCCCGATCTGAAGGTCAACCGCTGGGGCTACATCGAGGCCGATCCCGAGACCCAGGCCACCTCGATTCCGGGGGTGTACGCCGGTGGCGACATCGTGACCGGCGGGGCCACCGTGATCCTCGGGCTCGGCGCCGGCCGCCGCGCGGCGCGGGCGATGGGCGAGTATCTCAAGGCGAAGAAGGGGCTGTAGCGCCCCTGGCGACGCATGCCCGCCGCCGGGACGCCCCTCGTGATCGCCGCGGTCGGCGATGTCCACGGCCACCACCACCAGATGGTGGCGCTGGTGGAGCAGGCCGCGGCCGCGGCCGGGGTGCGGCCGGATCTCGTGGTGCAGGTGGGTGACTTCGAGCCGCATCGTCACGAGGACGACGTCCAGACCATGGCGGCGCCGGCCCGCTTCCGCAAGGTGGGGGACTTCCCCGATTTCCGCGAGGGCCGCGCCCGCTTCCCCTGGCCGGTGCTCTTCGTGGGCGGCAACCACGAGCCCTACGGCTTCCTGGATGGGCTCGCGCCCGGCGCGGAGGTGGCACCCGGCTGCCGCTGGCTGGGGCGCGCCGGCCTGGTGGAGCACTGCGGCCTGAAGGTGGCCGGGCTCTCGGGCATCTTCCGCGAAGACTGCTGGGTGGTGGGCCGCCCGCCGTTCGGCGCGATGCACCGCGAGAAGAAGAAGCGCTACGTCGGCTTCACGCAGGCGGACGTCGACCGGCTGCTGGACCTGGCCGAGGAGGGGCGGCCAGATCTGCTGCTGCTGCACGAGTGGCCCCGGCTGGCCCTCGGGCCCGCTGAGGTCGCCCAGCTGCGCATGTTCGTCGGCGATGAGTCGAACGGGGACGACGACGAGCTGCCCGATCTCAGGCGGGTCGGCGCGGTGGTGGGCTCAGCCCAGGCCCTGGAGCTGGCGCTCCTGCTGGAGCCGCGCCTGGTGCTCTGCGGCCACGTGCACGCGCCCCTGCGCGCCACGCTCCCGGGCGGCATCCCCCTGCGCGCCCTGGCCAACGTGGAGGGCGGCGTGGGCGCCGTGGCGCTGTTCCTTTGGCGGGCGGGTGGGGGCTTCGAGGAGCTGGTGGGACCCTGACCCAGGGTTCGGCGAGGGGTGAGGGTCAGGCCGCCCCGTTCCGGCGCGTCCGGCTCGCCACCGCGGCGTCGATCACCGCCACCAGGGCGTCCTCGTCCGCGGGCTTGATCAGGTAGTCGAAGGCGCCCAGCTTCATGGCCTGGACCGCCGGCTCGGCGTCGCCCACGCCGGTCAGCACCACCACGGGGGTGTAGTCACCGGCCTCGCGCAGGTGGCGCAGGATGTCCACGCCCGAGAGGCTGGGCATGTCCATGTCCAGCAGCAGGGCGTCGAAGCGTGCGCGCGCCAGCAGGGGCAGGACCAAGGTGGAGTCGTTGAGGATCTCCACCTCGTAGCGGCCGGTCTGGATGAACAGGACGAGCAGGGGGTTGGTGACGCGGACGTCGTCGTCCACGATGAGGAGGCGGCTCATGGGCGGCTCCTGGGGCTCTCGGCGGGCGTGAGGGGGAAGCGGAGGGTGAAGCAGGTGCCGCAGCCAGGGGTGCTGCGGACCAGGATGACGCCGCGGTGCTCGTCCACGATGCGGTGCGCGATGGACAGGCCCAGGCCCGTGCCCCCGCGCCCGCGCTTGGTGGTGAAGAAGGGCTCGAAGATCTGCTTGAGAGTGGCCGGGTTCATGCCCTTGCCGTCGTCCTCCACCTCGAGCACCACCTGGCCCTCCTCCTGGCGCGTCCGCACGGTGATGCGGCCGCGGCCCTCGTCGGGCATGGCCTGGGCGGCGTTGACCAGCAGGTTGACCACGACCTGCTCGATCTTCTGGGAATTGCCGGTGAAGGTGGGCAGATCGTGGTTCAGCTCCAGGGTGATGTCGGCATGCTTGTGGACCTCGTTGTGCACCAGGCGCGCGCTGGCCTCCACGATGACGTCGAGGTCCACGGCGTCGGTGAGCAGGCCCTCGTCCCGGCGGGCGAAGCGCCGCAGGCCCTCGACGATGGACTTGATGCGGTCGGAGCCGTGGGCCATGTCGGCCACCAGGGTCATGATGTGATGGCGGAAGAAGGGGTAGGGGAGGCGCGCGATGGTGAGGTCGGGGTGCTCGGCATGCCAGGCGTCCACGATGGGGAGCATGTCCTCGAGGGCCTGCCGCACGATCCTGACGTTGCCCCGGATGAACTGGTTGGGGTTGTTGATCTCGTGGCCGATGCCCGAGACGAGCTGGCCGAGCGAGGCCAGGCGGTCGGCCTGCTGGACCTGCAGCTCGTCGGTCTTCTCGCGGGTGACGTCCCGGTAGTACTCCAGGATGCCGTCCACCTCGCGATCCTGGGTGAAGATGGGCAGGGCGTGGACCTGCAGGTGCCGGCCGCCGTGCTGGAAGGTCATGGTGATGGGGGTCTTGTCCACGAGGATGCGAGACAGGCGGCAGTCGATGCAGGGCGTGTCGCGGCCGAAGAAGGTCTTGTGGCAGGGCAGGCCGGGCTCGAAGGGCCGGTGGGTGGTCATGACCACGGTGCGGTCCTTGTGGATCAGGGCCGCGTCGTCGGCGAGGCCGGAGAAGATGGTGGCCAGGCAGGTCTTGGCGTCCTCCCAGCTGCGGTTCACGTGGCGCAGCTGGGCGTTGATGCTGTCGAGCCGGGCCCGCTGCTCCTCCAGCTCCCGGGTGCGATCCGCGATCTGGCGCTCCAGGTCGCTGACGTGGCGGCCCACCTCGGCCTGGGCCTGCTGCTGGTGGGCCATGCGCTCGCGGAGCGCCTTGCGCTCCAGGGCCAGGCAGAGGGTGCGGCCGACCTCGGCCAGCATGCGCTGCTCGGAAGGGTGCAGGGCGTGGCGGCCCCCGCGGTAGGCCACCCGGATCTCGCCGCAACCCTCGCAGGCGACCGAGATCTGGGTGGACAGGCAGGCCGCGACCGCGGGGGCCTCGCCCCAGGTGCGGCCCTGGTAGGTGGCGTAGACGACCACGTCCTCGGGGTGGCGCAGGCCCGGCGCGAGGACCCTCGGGAGGTGGCGGAAGAACGCGTCGACGTTGGGCGAGGCCTCGATCCAGTCGGCCACGGCGTAGAGGCAGGCGAGCTGGGTGACGTGCTCGTCCTTCTCCTGTTCGGAGAGCCAGCCCACGCGGGGCTGCGGCGGCGGGGTCAGGATCTGGGCCTGGGTCATCGGTGGCTCCCGAAGCGCGCGTGGCCAGCCTCGCGCAGCTCGCGGCGGTAGCGCTCCGCGTGGGTCAGGGCCGGGGGCAGGCGGCTGGCCTGCGAGCCCTCGGCGGGCACGGCCAGCGCGCCGGCGGGGGCGGGGCGCGGCTCGCCCTGGTTCCAGTGGAAGG
>JBDRKM010000186.1:0-2494 GCA_043814015.1 Pseudomonadota bacterium | reverse complement strand
CGGACGCCGATCCCGACGACCCCGGCACCTATCACGCTCCCGACGACACCGGCTCCGATCCCGATCCGGACGACACCGTCTCGGATCCCGATCCCGACGACACCGGCACCGATCCCGATCCCGACGACACCGGAACGCCGGACGATAGCGCCGACACCGGAACGCCGGACGACAGCGCCGACACCTCCGGCTCGGATGACACCGCCGGCCCCGACAGCGGCACCCCTGCCGACGACACCGGGGACATCGATTCCGTCAAGGTCGGTACCGACGCCACCTGCGGCTGCTCCACCGGCCAACCGGCCGGCCCGGCCTGGGCCTTCCTGCTGGGCCTGGTGGGCCTGACGGGGGCGCGGCGCCGGCGGTAGTCGCGCCTTCCTGGCCGATCACGGCACCTCTCGCCCCCGCGCCGTGATAGGGGCGGGCGTCATGAAGCGCGCGTCGTCCTCTCTGATCCGCTCCGGCCTGTGGCTCGCCCTCGCCGTGTCGTCGCTGAACATCGGCGGCGCGCGCGCTGCATGCCCCATCTCGGCGCACCACGCCGATCTGGACCGGGGCCTGAGGGCCGCCGAGGAGGCCTTCGGGAGCCTGGATCGCCGGGCCTTCGGGGAGGCGCGGGCAGAGGTGATCGCGGCGCTGCCCTGCCTGGCCGACCCGCTGTGGCCCGCCGAGGCGGCCCGCGTCCACGGCCTGATGGCGCTCGACGCCTTCCTGCGGCGCGATGACGGGGAGGTGGTCGTCAGCCTGCAGGCTGCGGTGCGGGCGGAGCCTGCCTTCGATCTGCCGCTCGCCCTCTTCCCCGACGGTCACCCGCTGCGACGGGCGCTGGAGCAGGCCCGCCAGATGGCCCCCGGCACCGGACGCCCGCTGCCCATCCCCGCCATGGGGAACGTCACGGTCGATGGATCACCGGCCGAGCTGGCCCCCGCGGAGCGCCCCTCCATCCTGCAGTGGCTGCTCCCCCCCGAGGTGCTGGGGACCGCCTACCTGCTGCCCAGCGATCCCCTCCCGGCCTGGGGTCGTCTGCCCCGCGAAAAGATCCCCCGGCCGCCCCATCCGCCACGTCCCTGGGGCCTGGTGGCGGCCAGCGGGAGCGCGGCGCTGGCGGGCGGGGGGGCCTGGGCGCTCGCCGCGAACCGGCAGGCCCGGCTCCTGGATCCCGCCAGCCCCTACGAGGAGCTGCGCTCCCTCAGGGCGCAGGCCGACGCCCTGACGGTCGGGGCCTGGCTCTCCGGGGCGGCGGCGGTGGGGCTCGGGGTCACCGCGGGGGTCCGCTGGTGAGCGCGCGCCGCTACTGGGTGCTGGAGGTGCTGGGCCGCGGCGGCTTCGGCTCGGTCTACCGCGCAGAGCTGCAGGGCCAGGGCGGGTTCCGCAAGTCCGTGGCCATCAAGATGCTGAACCCGGATCGGGCCGGCTCCCCGGAGATCCTGCGCCGCCTGCGCGATGAGGCCCGCCTGCTGGCGCGCATCAGCCACCCGGGGATCGTGCAGGTGGATGGCCTCGTGCGCCTCGGGGGCCACTGGGCCGTGGTGATGGAGCATGTCCCGGGGGTCAGCCTGGCGGAGCTGGTGACCCTGGGCCCCGTCCCCATCCTCTGCGCGGTCCAGCTCGCAGCGCGGGTGGGCGATGCCCTGGATGCCGCCCACAACGCCGAAGATGAAGGGCTCCCCCTGCAGCTCGTGCACCGGGACATCAAGCCCTCCAACCTCCTGCTGACCACGGATGGCAGCGTGAAGCTGCTGGACTTCGGCGTGGCCCAGGCCAACCCGGCCGCCCGCGAGGCCAACACCGACGAGCTGTTCTTCGGCGCGCCCGAGTACATGGCGCCCGAGCGCTGGCAGTTCCTCGACACCCCGGCCGCGGACGTCTACTCCCTCGGGGTGGTGCTCTACGAGCTGCTGGTGGGCGAGCACCTGGGGCGCACCAGCGCCGATCGGGAGGCGCACGGCGCCCTGGTCGGAGACGCCGTGGCTCGCCTCTCCCTGGCCAACAACGCCGAGCTGTCGGCCCTGGTCACCGCGGCGCTGGCGTTCGACGCCGATGCGCGGCCCAGCGCCCGCGAGTTCACGCGGCGCTGCGAGGCCCTCGTGCCCGAGCTACCCGGGCCCTGGCTGCGAGACTGGGCCGAGCGCGAGGTCACCCGCGCGCGCTCGCGGCGCCCCGTCATCGACGCCGATCCGCTGCTCGACGTCATCCTGAGCGAGGACGACGAAGACGACGTCGAGGTGACCGCCTACGTCCCGGAGGTCCCCGAAGCCCCCACGGTGCGCATGCGCCTGCTGGTGCTGGCCTCCGTGGCGCTGCTCGCCGGTCTGACCTGGTGGGCGGTCACGGCCGCGGACGATCTCAGGCGCGCGGACCAGCGCAGCAGCGGTGTGGTCCGGGTCCAGTCGCCGCCGCCCCTGGCCGCACTGCCCGCGGCTGCGCAGAGCCCCGTGCCGCCTCCCGTCGTCGCCGAGGCGCCGGTGGAAGCCGCCCCCAGCCCGCCGCGGGT
>JBDRKM010000185.1:0-2421 GCA_043814015.1 Pseudomonadota bacterium | reverse complement strand
TCCAGCGTCGAGAGGACTTCGCGGTCACTCAGCATGAAAACTCCAAACGGCCAAAATTTAGGCGTCAGGCTTCAGGCATCAGGCTTCAGGGCCAGCCAGCCATTCCGCCTTCCGAATTCACCCCACGCCTGATGCCTTCCGTGCGCCTTGCGCCTTGCCCCTTGAACCCACCCTGACGACTCCCCGTTTCTGCCTTCGGGCGCATTCGGTTTTCCCTTCGCTCCAAAAGCTCCCGGGCTGGTGTTTCTTACGGCTTGGGCTGCGGGGGAAACCTGCCCAGATAAGGAGAATGTCGAACGCCGAATACGGAATGTCGAATATCGAAGTCGCGCTCGGCCGACAGCTGTAAGCCACTTCGACGTTCGTCATTCGTCATTCGACATTCTGCGGTTTCCGAACGGCGCCCTCCCGCAAGTCGCTGCGGAAAACCCGAGCGCCCCCTTCGGACCGCTTCCGTGTTCGGTCTTGCCTTGCGCCTTGCGCCTTGCCCCTTGTACCCGCCTGATACCTGCTGACGCCCCACGCCTGATGCCTTGCTTGGGCCGTGCGCCCTGCACCGTGCGCCCTGTCTTCAGATTCTATGCACCGCCTCGAAAATATCCCGGTGCTGCAGACTGAGGTCCAGGCCCAGTTCCCGGGCGCGGTCAGCCAGGGCCTTGCGGAAGGCCGGCTGATCGATTCCGACCGGCACCTCCACCTCGTAGATCATGGTGTTGGCCAGGGGGTCGTCGCCGCCCCGGAAGGCGGCTTTCAGATTGGTGATGTTGACCTGGAAGCGGGCCATCACTTCGGTGATGCCGGCCACCAGGCCTAAGCGGTCGGGGCCGGTGGTCGTGACCACGAAAGGCTCGCTCGGGACCGCGGCCGGCTGCTCCGGGGCCGCCTCCATCATTTTGACCAGGACGCGCAGGCCCATGGGCTCGAGACCGGTTTCGAGGGCCCGGCGGAGCTCTTCGATCCGCCAGTCCCGGGTCGGGAAGACGATGAAGATGGCGGCGAATTCCCCCTGCAGCGCGGTCTGGCTGACGTCTTCGACGTTGCAGGCGTTCTCGAACAGGATCCGGGAGACCGCCGCGACGATCCCGGGCCGGTCGTTGCCCAGCACGGATATGGCTGCTTTCTGCATGAGGCTCCCCGCGGCGCACCGGACGATTCTACACTTTTCGTGCGGCCCAAAGATACCGGCTGGCGGACCTCGAAGTCAACACCTCTTCTGAGCGCGGCGGCGAAGTGGTGTTGTCGCGGCTCGGTTGTCGTGCTATGGTCACCGGGGCCGGTTGCTGTCGGGCATGACCGCCCGCCCGGCCAGGGAGGACGCGCGATGGAGCAGAGCAAAGTGAGGTCGGAGAGGATCCAGGCGGCCATCGCCTTTCACGGGCATTCCTGCCCGGGGCTGGCCTACGGCATTCGGGCGGCCGAGGTGGCTCTCGAGCGGCTGGGGCGTTCCGCGGACGAGGAGGTGGTGGCGATGGTCGAGACCGCATGACCGGAGCGCTTGAAAGACCGCTGCCGCCGCTGAACGATGCGGAGGGCGAACGCATACCGGAGGGGTTGAACGGCGTGGTGGACGCCCACGTGCACCTCTTCCCGGACGAGCTCTACGCCTCCATCTGGGAGTGGTTCCGCCGCCACGGGTGGCCGATCCGCTACCGGCTGACGGCGCCCCAGGTGGTGGAGTTCCTGCTCGGCCGCGGCATCCGGCACGTGGTGGGGCTGCAGTACGCCCACAAGCCCGGCGTGGCGCGGCGGCTCAACCGCTTCATGGCCGACCTCTGCCGGCAGTACCCGCAGCTGACCGGCCTGGCCTCGGTTTTACCGGGAGAGGAGGGGGCGGCCGAGATCCTGCAGGAGGCGTTCTCCGAAGGGCTTTCCGGCGTCAAGCTCCACGCCCATGTCCAGTGTTTCGACATGGACAGCCCCGGTATGCACGCCGTCTACGCGGCCTGCCGGTCGGCCGGAAAGCCGCTCGTCATGCACGTGGGCCGCGAGCCCAAGAGCCCGGCTTACGACTGCGACCCTTATGAACTCTGCAGCGCCGAGCGGCTCGAGCGGGTGTTGAAGGAGTACCCCGGGCTGCGGGTCTGCGTGCCCCACCTAGGGGCCGACGAGTTCCAGGCCTATGCCGACCTGCTGGAACGTTACGACACGCTCTGGCTGGACACGACCATGATGCTGGCCGACTACCTGCCGATCCGGAACCTGCCCGCGCTCACGGCGCTGCGGGCCGACCGGGTCATGTACGGCACGGACTTCCCGCACATCCCCTATGCCTGGGACCGGGAACTGAAGCGCCTGGCCGCGATGGGGCTGCCGGAGGGGCTGTTGGGCCGGATCCTGGGCGAGAACGCCGCGGAGTTCTTCGGCCTGGGGTGAGGGCGCCGGGAGTCTTCCGGAAGGCCCCCGAAACCCGGTTCGCATACC
>JBDRKM010000184.1:0-40521 GCA_043814015.1 Pseudomonadota bacterium | reverse complement strand
CGCCGGCTGGCTCCTGGATCTCGCCCGCCGCGACCCCGGGGCCAGGGCCGCCCCCGCCGCCGCCCGCGCGGGCGCCCTGCTGGTGGGGGCGCTGGCCACGGCCACCCTGCCCCTGGCCATGGGGTTCCTGCCCTGGAACGGCCTGGTCACCCTGTGGGGCTTCGGCGTGGGCGTCGTACCCCAGCAGCGCTACGGCCTGGCCGATCTTTTCTACCTCCCGAGCCTGGCACCGGCGTGGCTGCTGGGGGCCTCGGGGCTCGGGATCGGCGCCTGGCGCGGCCGGGGCCTGGCGCGCGATGTGGCCCTGGTCCTGCTGGGTGCGCTGCTGCCCTTCGGGTTCTTCCTCGCCTCGAAGCAGCAGTCGCCCCAGTACTACGTGCTGGCCGAGGTGCTGCTGCTGGCCGGGGTGACGGGCTGGGCCGCGCTGCTCCCCTGGCGCTGGCCACGGCGCGGGCTGGTCCTGGCCTTGCTGGGGGGAGCCTGCTTCTGGAGCCTGCCCCACAGCCGGCAGCTGCTGCGCGGTGGCCTGCCCTCCATGACCCCGCGCATGCACAGCGAGGCCTGGCCCGCCCGCGGCGCAGAGGTCGCGGCTGCGGTGGACTGGGCCATGACCTGGTCCGCGACCCAGCCCCTGGTGGTGGTCTCACAGCACATCGAGAACCTCGGCGCGCTGTTCGTGGTGCGCCACGGGCGCCCCGTCATCTCCCTGTACCGCGACGGTTGGGAGGACGAGATCCCCGATCTTCGCCGTTTTCTCAACGGCCGGGGCCTCCTCGTCCTCACCGTGGCCGGCCCGCACCACCCCGCCGCGGCGCCCCCAGGCTGCGAGCCCCTCGATCGGCTCGACACCAGCGGCCTGCAGGCGGATCTGTACCGCTGCCCCGCCGGCGAGGCGCCCGCCGGGTCCCGCGACCGCGATTATCCGTGCATCGACTGGCTCGGGGCCTGCCAACAGGAGGACTGGCTGCGGGGCGGACGCGCCCGGCTGCGCGAGCGGGCGTTCCACCCGGGGGCGGAGTTCGCCGGCGGGGTCGCGCCCGGTATTCTCCCCATCCGTGGCCGATGATGGCCGAGGTTCAGGGCGCCTGGCGGGGTGGGACACCCTGCCTCCTCGCGCGCGGCGCGCGGCAGCACACCCGACTCGGAGAGGGGGGGGCGTTTGTCAAAGATAAGTGTCGAGAAATGTCGCGACAGGTATGCGTGATTCGTGTAGAGTGGAGACGGCCAAAAACGAGAGGGTGCCATCATGCGAAACGTGTCTCCCAGCACAAGCCTCGCCACCATCACGCTCGTCCTGCTCGCCGGCTGCGGCAAGTCCTGCTGGCTCGGCGGCTCCGGCTTCGACACCCACGAACCGCCCATCGTCGTGGACGACAGCGGCGACACCGAGCCACCCCCACCCCACGGTGTCCACGGGGCCATCAACGGGCACGTGAGCGTCACCCTGGTCTGGGAGGACGAGACCGGCCAGCTCGAGGAGATCCCCTGGGAGGAGTCCTGCTTCGGCGACACCTTCCCCTTCGGGCAGATCTTCGTCACGGCCTACACCGTGGACGAGGAGACGGGCGCCGAGGCCTTCTTCGGCGACAACCTCATCACCGACCCGCAGGTGGATCCCGGCGAGAACGTCTACAGCATCGCGGTGGACACCGACACCGTAGAAGAGGTCTACCTCTACGCCGCCATGGACAAGTGGGGCGACCGCATCATCGGCCCCTCCGACCCGGTCGGCTTCTACCCGGACACCGTGCAGGTGGTGGACGGCGAGATCGTGAACGACGTGGACATCGAGATCCTCACCTCCTACTGGTGCGGCTACGAGGGCACCGGTGCCGGCTACGGCGACTGCCCGGACTGCCCCTCGGGCTGGGGCAACTGCTACTACTGGGACGGCACCCAGTGGGTCTACATCCCGGGCTGCGGCGGGGGCGGCTGCGACACCTACGTCTCCGTGGGTGGCCCGCTGACCATCAGCGTCCCCTACAACGGCACCGGCCACGACGTGGCGACCATCCTGCTCAACGGCTGGGGCGAGCCCTGGTCCGTCCACTACGACATCGCGGTCGCGGCCACGGCGGACGGCGCCGAGGGCACCTGGAGCCACACCTACTGCACCGGGTCCGGCACCTACGAGGCGCTCGGCTGCTGGGACCGCAACCGCAACGGCATCTACGATCCCGCCGACCTCTGGGGCCAGCCGGTCACCGCGGACGGCGAGCCCCTGGGCACCGTGACCTTCGGGGAGAGCGACGACCTCGGCACCACCATGCTGATCCCCCTCGAGGGCTCGGGCATCGACGTGGTCCCCTTCGTGCGCCTCTCCGGCGAGGTGGTCATGGGGGAGGGCACCTGGGCCGATCTGGTCGATGGCTACCCCGACGCGAAGGTCTACATCGTCGCCGCCAAGTACCGCCCCGCGGGCGACATGGACGACAGCGAGCTCATGCAGACCTACGACTATGATGTCTGGGAGGCCGGCGATCTCGCCAGCGCCGACACCCTGCCCTTCACCCTGCTGGCGCCCTCCAACACCACCCTGTACCTGTGGGCTTCCGCCGACCTCGACGCCGACGGCGTCATCAACGGTCACGACGAGGGCTTCGCCGGCTACAGCGGCGACTCCCACATCACCACCGGCGAGACCAGCATGTCCGGGATCGTGATGGAGTACGGGTTCTTCTAGAGCCTGTGGCGCCCGCCTGACGGCGCGGTCCACGCACCTCACGGCTCGGGTTATCCCCTGGGGGTGAGCTGGAGCGCCGGCCATCCACCCGCAGCATGGGGCCCCGCGTGAGGGGCGGCCTGCGGTATCGTCGCCTGCGCCGGGGGCTCCGCGAGGTGTGCGTCGGGACGGCGGCGGCTGTCCTGGCCAGCGGCACCTCCGCGCTGGTGCTCGTGGGCCTGCGCGCGCAGCCCCCGACGGTGGGCAGCTCCACCGGGGCCTGGATCACCGGCTACGTCCAGGGCGTCCTGGACCTGGGCAGCTTCCCTCTGGTCTCCGCCCTGGGGAGAATCCCGAACACTCGTTCAAATCTGCTCTTTCCTCTTCTGACCGCCGAGCTCGGCCGGGCCACGGGGGCCGCGCCGGTCCTCGTGGGTCACCTGCTGGCGGCTGGCAGCCTGGGGCTCGCGGCGCTGCTCTTCGGGCGGCTCTGGGCGCGCGGGCGCGATCCGGTCGCTGGGCTCCTGGCGGCCGTCGCCTTCCTCTGGCCTCCGGCGGTCGCCACGGGATTCATGATCCGTCCCGACACGCTGGCTTTTTCGCTCGTCCTGGCCTGCGCCCTGCTGGCCGTGCGCCTGGCCCGCGGCGGCCCCTGGCAGGCGTGGCTCCTGGCCGGGCTGGCGCTCGGGCTGACCTACCATGCGCGGGAGTACATGCTCGCCCCGGCCGCGGGGGCCCTGCTGGTGGGCTGGGGGCTCGATCTGCACCGGCGAGCCCCAGGCTCCCGCGGGCGGTCCGCCCTGGGCCGCCTCCTGGCCCTGCTGGCGGGCGCCCTGTCCACCGCCGCTCTGCCACTGGCCATGGGCTTTCTGCCCTGGAACGGGTTGACCACCCTCCTGGACTACGCCAGGCAGAGCCAGACCCCGACCTACCGCCTCCGGGACCTGTTCTACCTGCCCGCGCTGCTGCCGGTCTGGCTCCTGGGCGCGGGCGGCCTGGCGCTGGCGATCTGGCGCGGGCCAGGCCCGCGGCGCGATGCGGCCCTGGTGCAGGCGGGGCTCCTGCTCCCCTTCGCCGCCTTCCTCCTCTCCCGCCAGCAGTCCCCTCAATACTACGTTTTCCCGGAGGTGGTGCTCCTCGGGGGCTGCGTCGGGTGGCTCGACCTCCTCCGCGGCCGCTGGCCGCGCTGGGGGGCGGCCGCGGCCGTGATGGCCCTGGGCGTCGCCTGGAGCGGCCCGCGCGCCTGGGCGCTGCTGGACGGCACCCCCGAGCGCTACCACCCGCGGATGCACCAGGAGGCCTGGCCCGCCCGGGGGTCCGAAGTGGCCGCCGTGGTGGACTGGGCCATGGCACGCACCACCGCGCGCCCCCTGGTGGTGGTCTCCAGGTACATCGAGAACCTGGGAGAAATCTTCATCGTGCGCTTCAGGCGCCCGGTCATCTCCGAACGCGGCGAGGGCTGGGGCGACGAGCTGGGCGGTCTCCGACGGCTCCATCGGGGCCAGGAGCTGTGCGTGCTCACGGTGGGCGGCTCCCAGCACCCGGCCGGGCCTGCCCCCGGTTGCGCCGTGGAGGACACCCTCGAGACGCCCTCCCTGCTCGCCACCCTCTACCGCTGCGACCCCGGGGGGCTGGCCGATGGGGGTCAGCGCGAGGGGCTCTCCTGCGTTGACTGGAACGGCGCCTGCCAGCAGCGTGACTGGCTCGAAGGGGGCCTGGAGCAGCTCACGCGGCGCGCACGCGACCTTGGTCCCGCGTTCACGGCGGGCGCCGGGCCGGGGCTCCTGCCGTGGGGTCCCGAGAAGAACGGCGGCAGGGCTTCTCCACCTGACGAGCCCCGTCGCGCTGGTGCTGCAGACCCGGAGAGCCAGGAATGACCCGCACCCTCCGAGGACGCCTGCGCTTCCGCTCCCACCTGGCCAGGCTTGGCATGGGGGGGCTGGTCGCCGGGTGCGTCCTCGCTGGCCTCGAGATCACGGCGCGGGTGACGGGCATCGCCGACGAGCCGCCGCCCGAGGTGAAGGTGGACCAGGCCTCACCGCTCGTGCGCCACCCCACCCGCCTGTGGGCCATGGCGCCCGGCACCTACCAGGTCGACGGCGTCCAGAGCACCATCGGCGAGGACGGCCTGCGCGGGGATCCGCCCCAGCTCCCACGGCCAGCGGGGCGGGAGCGGATCCTGCTGCTCGGGGACAGCTCCTGGTTCGGCTTCGGGGTGGCCGACGACCAGACCATGGCGGCACAGCTCGGGGAGCGCCTGCGGCAGCACGGGCTCGATGCGGAGGTCATCAACGGGGGCGTGCCCGGCTACTCGACCGAGCAGACCCGCATCCAGCTCGACGAGCAGGGCTGGGGCTACGATCCGACCCTGCTGCTGCTCGGCGGCCTGTGGTCCGACAGCACCTTCGACCGCGCCTCCGACCGCGATCTGCTCCCCGCCACGGCCTCGGCGCACACCTCCTTGCTGGGGCGCTCCGCGCTCGCGCGCCTGTTGGCCCGGCGCCTGGATCGGCTGGGGGGCGGGGTCGGCGCCCGCGTCCTGTCCTGGCCCACCTCGCCCCTGGTGCCCGCCGCCGGCGTCCGCCGGGTCCCCCTGGCCGACTACGCCGCCAACCTCGATCGCATGATCCGCGCGGCCCGTGACCGCGGCGTCGGCGCCGCGCTGCTGGCGCCGGGCAACCGCCACGTGGTGGCGCAGGGCCCCGACGCCCCCGCGGCCTGGACGGTCTACTTCCGGGTCCAGGAGCGCGTCGCCGAACACCACGGGATTCCCATCGTGCGCGGCTGGGCCGCGTTGCGGGACGCGACGCCGTCCCAGGGGATCGAGGCCCTGTTCGTGGACGATCTCCACCCCTCCGCGGCGGGCCAGGCCGCCGTCGCCGAGGCGGTCGAGGCCGGCCTGAAGGCGGCCGGCTGGCCCGCGGAGCGCCTGCTCGGGAGCGCCGTGCCCCTGGACGCCCGCACCCTGGTGGACGACACGCCGGACCACCTGCGGCATGGGATGACCGAGAACTCGCCTTTCAAGATGCTGGAAGCTGACACCGCGCCCTGAACGCCTGGTCCTTGGGCCCGAGGTCAGGGCAGCTCGGGATCCAGCCGGTACAGCCACATCCCGTCGCGCTCGGCCACCCGGGTGGCCGTCAGGTCCAGGAATTCCTGCATCTTGGGGAGCTGGGCGGCGGGGTATTCGGGCGCGTGCACCGCGATCCAGCGCAGCCCCTCACCCCGCGCCAGTTCACGCCCGAGCAGCAGCTCGAAGACGGGCGGGGTCGGGGGCAGGGTGGCCACCCGGCTGCGCTCGAGCTCCAGCAGGTAGCGGGTGAAGGTGTTGCCGTAGAGGAAGTCCGGGGAGGGGTCGTTCAGCCCGTAGGGGATCGGCTTGCCGTGCGAGATCTGGTAGAAACAGTAGCGGCTGCGATCGAGCACCTGCAGGCTGGCTGGCAGATCCAGCAGCGCCCCCTGCTCGTCGGCTGGGATGGCCTCGTAGATCGCCGGGATCACCGCGGCGGCGGCGGGCAGCGGGGACACGGCGGGGGAGCCCCACAGGCTCTCGGCCACGCGGGCGCCGCCCAGCCCCAGCGCGAGCGCCAGCGCCCAGCGGACCCCGCGGCGCTCCTGGACGGCGCTGATCCACCAGGCCAGGCCCATGGCCAGCCCGAGGGAGACTCCCAGGGTGAAACGGTAGGCGTGCGAGATCCGGGAGAGGAGCGGGACGCCCTTGTACAGCGCCAGGAACGGCAGCGGGATCCAGCCGCCGCCCACCTCCACGTACCGGCCGCCCACGTAGAGGAAGGGCCCGAGGGCCAGCAGGAAGAACGCCAGGGCGAAGCCGAGCCACGGCCACGCCCGCCGGGCCCGGGGGGTGGCCAGCACCGCCAGGGCTGGCAGCAGCAGCGCCCACCCCAGGTAGACCACCACGATGAGATCCTCGTCCCAGAGGGCGCGCAGATCGGGAGAGTAGTGCCGCCCCGGCCGGAAGAAGGTCACCAGATCGGTCATGTTGTGATGGACGAGGGTCATCCAGACGAAGTCCGGGTCCCGGGCCACCAGGGCGTCTGCAGCACCGAGGGTGGCCGAGAACAGAGCCACGGCCGGCCCAGCCAGGACCCCGAAGCTGCAGGCGGCCACGAACGCCGCGGTGAGCAGCTTCACGAAGTGCCGGCGCCGGGACAGGACGGCGCCCCCCCAGAAGCCGGCGAAGGCCAGCAGCGCGAAGAGCCCGTAGTACCAGTTGGCGACGGTGCTCACCGCGAGGGCGCCCCCCACCAGGGCGCCGCGCCAGGGGGAAGGACGGGCCAGGGCGTAGCGCGTGGCCAGCACCGCCAGGACCATCCAGCCGATGGCGAGGCTCTCCGAGATCCCGTCGTAGGCCTGCGCCAGCAGATGGGGCGTGGACTCGAAGGCCAACCCGGCCGCCAGCGCCGCCGGGAGGCTCCTGGTCTCGTACCAGGCCAGCGCGTACGCCGCGACCCCGGCCAGCAGGAAAGACAGGAAGCAATAGGCGTTGTAGGCCGCCACCGGCCCCGCGAGCGCCTGGATCGGCGCGGTGAGCACCGCCCCGAAGGTGTCGATGAACCACAGGGCCCCGCCCGAGGGCCACCCGAGCATGGTGGTGTGCAGGGGGATCTCGCCGCGCAGCGCGGCCTGCCCCACCCAGGCGTAGCCCCAGATGTGGTTCCAGGTGTCGTTGCGCGGATGTCCGAGCGCCAACGCCACCGGATCCACCAGCACGGGGGCCAGGATCAGCGCCGCGAGCGCCGCCAGGAGGAGCAGGGCGGCGCCGTGTCGAAAGGGGCTCGAAAACGACATCAAGACCAACTTGCGGTCGGGAGGGCCGGGCCATTATACCGCCGCGATGTCCAAAAACATCCCGACCTGCATCATCGCGCTCGCCCTGGTGGCCTGCCGCCTCGGGCTCGAGGATCGGGGGCATCCGCCTCCACCGGGCATGCAGCCCACATCCACGGCCCAGCCCGTCCAGCCCCTCGCGGCCTCGGCTGCCGGGGAGGAAGCCCTCTACCAGGTACTGTACGCCGGTGAGATCGGGGAACGATCCGGTGCGCTCGGGGATCGCGTCCGCGCCCTGGCCTTCCTGCGCGTGCTGAAGCTCGACACCACCCAACTCCAGGGGCTCCAGGGCCTGCTCACGGCCCACTGGACCCTGCTCGAGGACGAACGCCGGGCGCGCGAGGCGACCGACATCCGGGAGCTCAAGGCGTACGGAGCCGCCTATCACGAGTTGCTGGGGCTGCTCGAGCGGCCGGAGGATCCGCCCGACGCCACGCTGGCGCGCATCGCCCACGAGCTCACGGCGGCCCGGGGCGTCGCGGCCACGGACGCCGAGCGCGGCGATCACTTCCGCCGCATCCACGGCCACCTGGGCCAGGTGCGCACCTGGGTGGAGACCCTCGACCGCGCCCAGCAGGACCGCCTGCACACCTGCCTGTTCCTGCTGCGCCGGCGCCTGGGCCCGTTCACCGCGCCGGGCGACTACGGCGAGCTGGTCAGCCCCCTCTGGCAGGGCGGCGACTTCGCCTCCCTGGCCCGGACCGCCCGCCCCGCGGACGAGCGCCCCCTCGATCTCGCGCTGCTGTGGAGCCTGGAAGACACGGACGGCAAACACCAGCTCCACCTCAGGGGCCTGCAGCTCCAGGCGCTGGTCTTCATGGCGCTGGATGAGCCCGCGCTGGCCGAGGCCGTGGCCACCCAGCTCGCCCTTCTGACGGGCCCCGACCTCCCCCCCGGCGAGGGTGGTCCATGAACCAGCGGGCCCGCGCGGTCCTCACCTGGGTCGGGATCACCGCCGCCTACGTCCTGGCGGCGGTGGTCTTCACCTGGCCGTTGGCGTGCCACCTCGGCAGCGCCATCTGGGGTGATCGCTTCGACGCGTGGACCACCCTCTGGCTGCTGTGGTTCCTCCACCACGCGGTCGCGACCGGCACCCTGGCCGTGACCACCGATCTCATCTCGTTTCCGACCGGGTACAACCTGTGGTCCTTCGGGCACATGGCCCTCCAGGCCCTGGGTGTCCCGCTGATCGGCGCGGGCCTCTCGGTCACGGCGGCCTACAACGTCCTCGGGATCGGGGGGCTCGCCGGCACGGCCACCGCAGGCCACCTCCTCGGCCACAGGCTCACCGGCAGCCACGCCGGGGGGGCGCTGGCGGCCTGCGTGCTCGCCTACAACCCGCTGCTCTACGGCGAGTTCTCGGTCGGGAGCATCGAGCTGGTCGCGGCCCTCTTCCTGCCTCTCTACGTGCTGAGCCTGGTCCGGCTGTGCGCGCAGCCCACCCCCGCCCGGGCGGCCGTCCTGGCGGCGGTGCTGGCCATCACGGGGCCCTTCAACTGGTACTTCAGCATCTTCTGCATCCTGCTCACCCCCCCCCTGGCCTTGCTGCTGATGGTCGGGCAGCCCCGCCGCACCAGCGGTCGCTCCCTGCTCCTGCTGGGCGCGGCCGGCGTCGTCGTGCTGCTGCTCACCTTCCCGCTGTTCGACCGGATCCGCCGCGAGACCCCGCCCCGCATCCCACTGAGCGCCTCGGTCGCGACCCACGAGGTCATGGCGCGGCTGGTGGATTTCCACGACGCACAGATCGAGCTCAGGGACCTGGACCGCGCGGACATCGAGGCCTTCGACGCTGCCCAGGTGGTCACCAACTCCACCACGGTCCGCACCCTGTTGCGCCAGTCCTTCGAGGTGAACCCGCTCGACTCCACCCCCGGGGTCCCGGCGATCATGCTGGCCCTGGCGGGCTTCGCGGCGGCGCCCCGCCGCGCTTGGCGCTGGCTCGCCCTGGCCGCCCTCTTCACCCTGCTCTCGCTCGGGCCCTTCCTGCTCTGGGACGCGGGCACCTCGCCGGGCGAGGCCGGCCAGACCTGGCACCTGCCCTACTACTGGCTCTACAACTACGTCCCATACTTCTCCAAGGCCTACCGCCCCTATCGGCTCGGCATCGTCACCCTCACGGCGCTGGCGGTGCTGGCGGCGTACGCCGGCCCCTGGCTGCGGAGCACGCTGGGTCGCCGCGGCGCGGCCGCGGTGGTGGTGGCCTGCGCGTTCCTGTTCGCCACCCAGCCCCACTGGGCCCCGACCCACCCCGCGCGGCGCGGGCTGGCCTCCACCGCCATCCCGCCGGTCTATTCCCACCTCGACCGCCTGCCCGAAGGCGCGCTGATCGAGCTCCCCCTGCTGTTCCAGCCCGTCCACCTCGGCGTGGCCCACTTCCAGTACTACCAGGTGGCCCACGGCCGGCCCATGCTCAACAACAACCAGCTCATCCGCGTCGACGATCTCCTCGCGCTGAAGGACCTCGCGCTGCGCAACGACCTGGTGGACACCTTCCTCCGGCTCTCCGAGCCAGACGCCACCCAGGCCGCGCGGGTGAAGGCGGAGGATCTGCGCGCGCTGTGCGACGCCGGCTTCCGCCTGCTCACGGTGCACGAGTCCTTCCCGGCGGACGGCGCGAGCATCACGGGGCCGGCGGATCAGGCCGGGTTGCTGCCGGGCCCCGCCTTCGCGCTGGTGGACGACCTGTTCGGGCCCGCGCTGCTGGAGGAGGACGACGTGCGGGTGTACGACCTGCGGCGCGGGATCGCGCGCGCCGAGGCCGGCCCCCTGCCCGTGCACCACTGGCGGGAAGGCAGCCTGGGGGCCCTCGACCTGTTCGCCACCGGCCACGTCCCCACCCTGCTGCCCCTCACCACCGAGGACGACCAGGCCTTCCCCCTGGGCTCGGCCCCGACGGGCGCCACCCTCGCGGAGGTCTCCCTGTGGGTGCGCGTCGAGCGCGGCGCGGGGCTGGCCCTGCGCTTCCTCGGCCCGGACGGCGCGCGGATCGGCCCCCTGGTCCCCGCCACCGCCGAGGTGGGCGCCTGGCGCCGGCTCCGGGCCATCGCGCCCGCCGGCGCCGTGGCCGCCGAGCTGGTGAACAGCGCGGACGAACCCCTGGCCGTGGCCATGACCCTGGCCTGGGTGGACACCCTCCCGGCCGCGTCGGAGCCGGGCACGCCGATCGCTCCCGAGGCCCAGCCGTGAGACGGCGCGCGCCGCGGGTGGAACGGCTGACGCGGGCCCTGGTGCCCGCCGC
This sequence comes from Pseudomonadota bacterium, assembly GCA_043814015.1. Taxonomy (GTDB): domain Bacteria; phylum Myxococcota_A; class UBA796; order UBA796; family JAFGLY01; genus JBDRKM01. Next base: position 29,773 of record JBDRKM010000184.1, on the reverse strand, counting down.
GCCCGCGCTGGTCGCGCTCCTGTGGCTCGTCGGCTTCCTGCTTCTGAGCCCGCTGCTCGTCCGAGCCGGCGACCGCCGCTGGCGGGGGATGCAGGGTCCCAACACCAACGACGTGGCCATCGCGGTGCTGCTGGCCGCGCGCGCCTCCCGCGGCGAGTGGCCGCCTCCCGCGTCCACGGCGGTGCTCGCCACGGCGCTGGAGGAGGCCTCGTCCATCCGGCAGGCCGCCGAGGCCTGCGCCCTCACCGCCGACGCGGTGCTGGACGATGCACAGCGCGCGGCCCTGCCCGATCTGGCCGCCACCATGGGGGACGCCTCGGGCTCGGTGCTCACGGACCCGGAGCTGCACCGGACCCTGGCCGACATGATGGCGCGGCATGGCGCCCCCGCCCGGGAGGGCGCACGCGTCCCCGCGGGAGAGCCCAGGCAGAACCTCGATATGCGAACCTCCACCCGGGGCCTGGGCGCCCTCGTGCTCGGCGCCGGTCCCGGGATCGCCCACGATCAGGCGCGCGCCCTCCTGCCGGTCTGCCTGCAGGCCGAGCTGGTCTCGGGAAAAACCAGGACGCTGGACCGCGTGGTGTTCGCCGCCCTCCCCCCCTTGTTCCTCCCCTACCTCCCGAGCGGCCCCGGGATGCCCATGCCGCTGCCCCCGCCCTTCAGAGACTCCACCCAGGCCGCCGCGGCGGTGCTGCGGGAGGGCCCCGGAATCATCCAACATGCCAAGCCTGCACCTCCACCACACGGGCCGGCGGGCGCGGCACCAGCGCCCCCCCCCGGCTCGCGATAGGGACAGGGCGATTCCACCCTGTGGGGCCCCAGATGCTGACCTCGACCCTGCTGATGCCGCCCTTGTTGCTCTGGGCCGTCTCCCTGTCCGCCGCCGACGGCGAGAAAGGGATCGTGGTCCGCCTGATGGCCCAGGAGGCAACCCAGCGGCCGCCGTACACCGCCATCCTCACCGCCGCGGATGGTGAGACCGAGGAGGTCCCCCTGACCGACGACGGGCAGGAGTCGGACGTCATGGCCGATGACGGCGCCTGGACCGGCTCCGCCTTCTGCGCCGGCGACACCTTCGAGGTCGCCCTCCGCACAGCCGACGGGACCCTGCCCGGCGGGGAGGTGTCCTGGGAGAGCGACGCGAGCAACCGTGACGTGGTCATGAGCCTCGACGACGGAAGGCTGACCGCGGCCGCCCAGGTGGCCATCCCCACCGCGCTGGGCGCGGAGGAGGGAGGCCCACCGCCCCAGCGTTCGCGGAGCGCTGCGTCCTCCGCCTCCTCGGCCCCTGCCTGGCTGGGCGCGGCCGCGCTCGCCCTGCTGCTCGCCGCGGGCTGGCTGCTGAGCCCGCTGTTGCGGCTCCGGGAGGCCCGCGCGCTCAGGGCCCTGCGGCCTGCGCGCACACCGCGGGTCCCCGGGCTCGCGACCCTGCCCGCCGAGGACTCCCTCCACCTGCCCGACGGGGCCCCGGCCGTCGACCTCATCGCCCACCTCGTGAGCGCGCTGGCGCCCAGCGGCCCCGTGGTGGTGGTCGCGCCCGAGGGAGCCCCACTCGGCGAAGTGGAGGTGGGCCAGGCCTTCCACTACCGCGGCGCCCCAGGTCACCTCGCCCGCACGCTGCGGGCCCTGATGGCGCGGTCGGTGGCGCCCCCGACCCTCGTCGCCCTGGTGGATCCGCCCGACGCCCGCAACATCGAAGACCTCGCCCAGAACCTGCCGGGCACCGTCCGTGCGCTCTTCGTCGTGCCAGCGCTGCCGCCGCTGCAGGACGTGCCCTGCTTCCGCTGGCGCCGCTCAGACGGCGCCTGGGAGGCCTCGCCGGCCGAGGCCCCGCCCGAGCCAGGCGAAGCTCACCGGTAGCCGCGTTCGCCGGGGTCGCAGTCACCCCCGATCACCAGCGCCATCGCCTCGGCGTCGCTCAGGAGGGTCGGCGGCCCGGACTCGCTCATGGCCACGACGGACCATCCGCTGACCACCGCCGGAGCCCCCGGGGTCCAGGCGTCGGACAGCGCGACCACCGGCGGTGTGTAGAGGAGGGAGGCCATCAGGTCGCCGGTGCAGGCCTGTCCCACGGGCGCATCGCGCGTGTCGAACCCGTTGGTGCCGGCGTCGGCGTAGGCCAGCACCATCTCCTGGGCTTGCAGCAAGCCCCCCCAGTCCTCGAGGTGATCGTCCGGGGGGGCGCCCTCGATCTCGGCCTGCCAGGTGCCGGCGCTGAGCCCCAGCGGTGCGTCGTAGACCGGCGTCAGCTCGGCCCCTTCCCACATGGCGGGGGGAAAGACCACGAGGGAGAGATCGTCAGCGGGGGGATCGGCCGCGTAGCTCCCCCCGATGGAGACGTTCTCCCGCGGCCAGAGGTTGGTCTCCACAGGGACGGCGTCGAGTGGGTAGACCGCGCCGACCGCGACGCCGTCGCGGGTCATCTCGGCGTCGAAGGCGTTCCAGCCCGCCACCAGCGGCAGGGTGTGGTCCTCGGGCTCCCGGTCCAGCCAGGCGAGCCAGGTCGGCCCGGCGCCGACCACCGTCTCGCCTTCGTCATGGGTGGCATCGCCATCCTGATCCAGGTGGAGCACGGGCAGGAAGAGGAATCCCGTGACGCCGAAGAAGGTCGGCCCGGCATCGGCGCGCAGCAGGGCCGGCGTGTCCAGCGACGGCGTGGCGCTCTCGAGCGCGGCGCCCGGCAGCCCCTCGCCCAGGCCCGTACCCTCCTTGCTGGCCAGCATCGGCGCCAGGGAGACGCTGGCCCCCTCCCAGGCTCCGCTCAGGGCGAAGGTCAGGGTCACGGGGGCGATGGTGTCGTCTGGCAGCCCGGTGTCGTCCGGCTGCCCGGTGTCGTCCGGCTGCCCGGTGTCATCGGGCTGCCCGGTGTCGTCGCCCTGGTGCGAGTCTTGGGGTTCCTTGGCCGGACAGCCTGTGAGGAAAAGCGCGAGCGCGAGCGACCTGGAGAGCATGGAACACCTCGTTTCTGGACGTGTTGGCGCTGTCTCGGGAGCATACCGCGAAGGGCCGGCCTGCTGCTCGTACAGGTCCTCGCGCATCCACCGACGACCGGCGAAAATCCTGACGAAACACGAATTTCCCTTGCCACGCCTGTTCTCGGCGACCTGATGGCGACCGGCCGCTGCTCCTCATGGGCCCCCACTGGTTTTCTTGACTTTTTCTTCACATACAGAGCGCTGGGATGGTGTTTGCTTGACGCGGGATCCGTCCCAGGAGGCAGCATGCGGCGTCGGCGTCGAGCCTGGCCAGCCCTGGAGGTGCTCACCGGGCTCGTCCTGCTCGGAGCGCTGGGGCTCGCGCTGGGACGCCAGCACGAGCGGGACCAGGCCGCCGCCGAGCGCATCGCCGACGATGGCGGCTCCGCCGTCCGGGCAGACGCCGCCTGGGCCATGGTGCGAGCCAGCGCGGGCGCGCCCCCCGTCGCGCGGCCGCCCGGCTGGCCTTCGGGCTGCACCATCGCGCCAGGAGTCGAAGGCCTGGCCGCGGCGCTGCATGAGCCTGCCTGTTCCCTGATCGAAGCGGATCTGATCACGAACCCGCCCGCCGACCCCGAGTGGGGTCGGCTGCTGGTGGCCGCCGTGGGCCCGGATCGGCTGCTCGGGGTCGCCCAGGTCGCCCCCCTCGTGGTGCTGTGGTTCGCCGACCAGGATCCGGCCACGCTGGACGAGCCGACCCTGCTGCTGCTCGCCGAGTCCACCGCCCGTCTGTTGGGCGCCGACGTGACAGGCACCCACGAGGGACGCATCGAGAACGCCACCCGGGCCCTGGCCGGCCAGGAGGCGTTGCGGGCCGCGCTGGAGGCGCGCTGCGGCGCCTGCGCGCCCACGCCGGCGGCGCTGCCTGGGCCCAGCGATCCTGGGCGCCTCCCCGCCAGCGTCGAGGGTGAACACCTCGCCCGCTCGGGCGCGCCCACGCGCGAATCCACCTCGGAGCTCGGCGCCATGGTCGGCATCATCCGGCGGGGCGGCGAGCCTCCGGCCGACGCCTGGGAGCGGGTTGGTTTCTGTGGCATGGCCGCCCTCGAGCTGGCGCGGGCCAGGCGCGTGGACCAGCTCGAGGCGCTCCTGCATGCCGCGGTCCACGGTCCCGCGGCCATGGATCGGCTCGCGGCGCTGTACGCGGCGGCGGCGCTGCGTCCACCGAGCACCTGGCCGCGGGGGCCCGCCCGGAACCGCGCCGAGCGGCTCGGGCTGCTTCAGGGCGCCGCGATCGGCTCCAGGTAGAGATACCAGTCGGGTTCGCCCATGGCGGGGCCCCAGGCGGGCCCGGTCCAGTGCCGCGGGCGGAATTGCCCACTCTCCAGCAGCGCCAGGCCACGCCCCCCGTCCAGCAGGAAGCTCCCGGTGAGCAGGATGGGACGCCGGGGATCGAGGCGGTCCCAGGCGGAGGGGATCTGCTCCGGTAGCAGGCCCGCCGCGCGCACCACGTGGCGGCTGGCGTAGGTGCAGAGCAGGCGCCTGCTGGCGGGCGGGTGGGCTTGCAGGAACCGGGCCATGCGCCCCGCGGCGACATCCCCTCCGAGGAAGACGGGCGCCCGCAGGTGCCAGGGGGACAGGCACAGCTCGAGGGGCACCAGCAGCGCCAGCGCGGGCAAGAAGGCGCGCCAACGCTGGGGCAGCGTCCACTCCCAGCCCACCAGGGCGACGGCGAGCACGGCGGGGGAAAAGAAAGACCAGGTTGGCGGCGGGCGCGACGCGCACCCAGGACATGGGCAGCGCCGCCAGGGCCCCGAGGGGCGCCAGGCCGAGCAGGATCGCCGTCGCGGCACGCCAGCCACGTCGCCCCAGCACCACCGCGCCCACCACGGCCCCGAGCCCGGCGGCGAAGCCCAGGCCCCCGGCGAGGGCGCGGGCCAGCTTGCCCAGCCCCTCCGGCAGGATGCGCAGCAGCGCGCTCGCGCTCACGCCGGAGGACTCGATGCCCGCGGCCGCCGCCTGCAGCAGGAAACGGCGGAAGGGGGTCGCGGCGTTGGCCGGACCCATCAGCGCCATGGTGTCGTCCCGGCTCCAGACGCTGTCCCAGGGCAGGGCGAAGGCTTCGTACCCGACGCGGCTGGCTCCACCGAGGAGCGTGCTCAGCGCCAGGGGCACGACGCTGGCCACCGCCAGGAGCAGGGAGCGGGGCCCCCCACCCCCCAGCAGCGCGCCGCCGGCCACCAGGGGCAGCAGGAACAGCCCCTCGGGCCGGGCCAGGGGAGCCAGGCTGGCGACGGCGAAGGCCCACCACCAGCCGCGCCGGAGCGCCCGCGCGCGCAGCAGCAGGGCGAAGCTCGCGGCGGTGAGAAGCCACATCAAGGGGCGGGCGTCGAGCACGGAGGCGTTGTGGATCGCCGCGGGGAGCAGCATCCAGCAGAGCGCGGCGGCGCGCGCGGCGGGGACACCTCCGAGCCGGCGGGTGGCGCAAACCAGGGGGGCGGCCACGGCCCCCGCCAGGAAGAGGTTCAGCAGCCACGCGCCCAGCTCCAGGTCCAGCCACGCGAAGGGCAGCACGAGCAGCGGCCAGAGCGGCGGCCAGGGCGTGGGCCCCTCGCAGGGCGCCAGCCCTGCCCAGCAGCGGGTGGTGGCGAGCAGCTCGTGGCTGTCGGGCGAGAGCGCAGGCGGCCCCGCGAGCAGCAGGAGCGCGGCGATGGCCAGCCCCGCCGCGAGCAGCGGCTCCCGCAGGCTCCGAGAGCCGTTGTCGCTGGTGACCATGGCCATGGAAGGCACATAATTCCCCGCGCCGTGGGGGGCCGCAAGGATGTCAAGGACGCATCGTGATACCAGGGCGCCCCCCGAGCCCCCGTCCGCCGTGCGCGTCCACCTGATCACCCCCGCCAGCCACGCCGTGCTGCGCTCCCGGCGCTACGCGGCGCTGGAGCCTGCGCTGCTGCCCATGGCCCTGGCCTACCTCGGAGCGGTGCTGCGCCAGGTGGGGCACGCCGTCACCCTGCGCGACCAGGCGGCGGTCACCTGGAGCCACGCCCAGGTGGTCGGGGAGGCGCGGCACCTCGCACCCGAGCTGGTGGGGATCAGCGCCCTGACCGGGGCCTGGAGCTCCATCGTGGAGCTGATCACGGCCCTGCGACGGGCGCTGCCCGGGGTGCCCATCGTGCTGGGCAACACCCACGCCACCACCTTCGCAGAGGGGATCCTGGCCCGCGGCCTGGCGGAGTACGTGGTCCGCGGCGAGGGCGAGCACAGCCTGGCCTCGCTGGTGGCGGCCCTGGCGGCCGGGCGCGGGCCGGAGGGGGTGGCCGGCGTGAGCTGGCGCGAGGGTGATGTGGTCCATCACAACCCCGATCGCGCGCCCATCGCGGATCTGGATTCCCTGCCCTGGCCAGCCTGGGATCTGCTCGATCTCTCCGCCTGGCGCTACCAGCAGATCCCCATGGTCAACCTGCGCTCCATCCCGGTGCCCCTGATGGCGTCCAGGGGCTGCAGCCACGCCTGCACCTTCTGCTCGCAGGACAAGGTGGTGCGGGCCTTCCGCAAGCGCTCGATCGCGCGGGTGGTGGAGGAGCTGGACCACCACGTGCGGCGCCACGGGTTCCGCTGCTTCGGCTTCAACGACTCCTACTTCCCCTGGTCCGACGAGGTGGGGCTGGAGTTCGCCGATCGCCTGCGATGCCTGCCCTGGCACGCGCACGCCCGCTGGGTCACGGAGACGCGGGTGGACCAGGTGAGCGACCGGGTGATGGGCGCCTTGGCCCGCGTCGGCCTGCACGCCATCTTCTACGGCTTCGAATCTGGCGATCCGGAGGTCCTCGCCCGGCTGGGCAAGGGCACCACGCTGGCGCAGGGGCGCGAGGCGGTGCGCATCGCCCACCGCCACGGGGTGCTGGTCATCGGCTTCTTCATGCTGGGCCTGCCCGGCGACTCCCGGGAGAGCATGGCGCGGACGGCCCGCTACGCCCGCGACATCGGGGTGGACATCGCCAAGTTCGCGGTCACCGTGCCCTACCCGGGCTCGCCCCTGTTCCACACCCTCGGCCGCGACTGGCTGGAGCCCGGCGAGTGCGGCGCCTTCACCTCATGGGCCGACTGGTGGGGCGACGAGGCCGAAACCCTGCCCTCCCCCTCCGGGCTGCCGGCCGCCCAGATCACGCGCGCCCAGCGCCGCGCCATGCTGAGCTTCTACGCCCGCCCGGCCTTCGTGCTGCAGGCCCTCGAGCGCGGCCTGTTCACCCCGCGCGAGGTGCTCACGGGCGGACGCCTGCTGCTCTCCCGCGTCTTTGAGGCCGGGCGATGATGCGCGGCTTCGGTCATCGCCGCGGCCAGAGGCCGCCCCGACGACCTCGCTCATTCTCTTGGGGGGGGAAGACAGATTCTTCCCCCCCAATCGGGCCCGACACGGGCCCTCCCCCCTTTCTTCGCCGCCTGACGGGCGGCGGGCGCCTCCGGCGCCACCGGCCGTGCGCGGATCAACTGCAGCCGCGCCGTTGACAGGGATCCGATGCGCTACACCGTGCCCACCAACTGGCAGCCCGACCTCGTCCCCGCCCTGGCGGGCCTGCCGGTGGACGAGCTGTACGGCCAGCTCCCGCGCGACTTCGTGGGCGGCGGCCGGGCCTCGGCCCTGATCGGCGAGGTCTCCCGGCGCCAGGTGCGGCGGCACGTGACCGCGGCCCGGAAAGCCGGGCTGCACTTCAACTACACGCTCAACGCCACCACGCTCGGCAACCGGGAGTGGAGCCTGCGCGGACAGCGCCAGCTCGCCGCGCTGATCGACTTCCTCGTGGACAGCGGGGTGGATCGGGTCACGGTCTCGCTGCCGTACCTGCTGGAGTACATCAAGCACCGCACCCGCGCGCTGGAGGTCATGGTCAGCACCCAGACCCTGGTGGCCAGCCCCGAGCGGGCGCGCCGCTGGGAGGCCCTGGGGGCCGACGGCATCACGCTCAGCGTGCTGGACGTGCAGCGCGACTTCGCCGCCTTGCGCCGCATCCGGGCGGCGGTGGGCCTGCGCCTGCAGCTCATCGCCAACCTGCTCTGCCTGCAGGGCTGCCCCGCCTCCGGCCACCACGCCGCCATCAACGCCCACGCCTCCCAGCGCGGCGGCTCCCGCTTCGCGGTGGACTACTGCACCCTGGAGTGCACCCGCCAGCGCCTGGCCCACCCGGACGAGATCATCCGGGCCGGCTGGATCCGCCCCGAAGACGTGCACCACTACGAGCAGATCGGCATCGACCGGCTGAAGCTCACCACGCGGGGCATGACCACCGAGGCCCTGGTGGCGATCCTGTCGGCCTACGCCGCACGGCGCTCACCGGCGGACCTCATGGAGCTGTTCCCCGGCCCCGAGAAGAGCCTGGTGTTCGCCAATCCACGGCCCTGGCACATGCTGCGGCACTACTTGCACCCCCACAAGGTCAACCTCGTGCGCCTGGCCCGTATGCGGGGGCTGACCGCACGGCGCGCCCTGTCCATCGACGCCGCGGCCCTGGGCGAGGACTTCCTGGCCCCCTTCCTCGAGGGGCGCTGCGACCCGGCCGACTGCGACGGGTGCCGCTACTGCCACGACGTGGCCGCCCGCGCGGTGCGCATCGGCGAGCAGGAGCAGGCCGTGGCGGATCACGACCGGGCACTGGAGGCCATCCGCAGCGGGGCGCTGTTCAGGTGGTTGGGATGATCACCCTGGCAGCACGCGCCCGCTGACCACCCCGTCGATGGCTCGCTCCAGGGCGGCCACGATCTCGGCGGCGCGGGCAGTGTCCACCGTCACGGCGCGCCCAGCCCACTGCTCGCAGTGCGGGCAGGACTCGCACTCCACCCCACAGCGGCGCCCGGCGAAGCCGTCCAGGAAGCCGTCCAGCGCGCGCCCGTCGATGCGTACGGTCTCGCTCAGGCGCATGAGCGCCACGAAGGCGGGCAGCAGCTCCTCCCGCGCCTGGGACGGAAGCTGGGCCATCAGCTCCACGAAGTGGCCCCGACCCGTGAGCCCCGCCGGCAGCCGCCCCAGGGCCGCGAGGCCCTTCCCGAGGAGCCCCGGGGCCCGCCGGGCCGCCGCCTCCAGGGCCGCGAAGCCCAGGCCGTCCGTGTCTCGGCCGGTGCCCGCCAGCACGCCGAGCAGGTTCTCCGGGGAGCGTCGCTCGGCGTAGGCGCTGGCGATGGCCGCGATGGTGGCGGTGGGCTTGGTGCGGCCGGCCAGCTTGAAGCGCCCGATACCCAGCGCCTCGTAGCGGGTCAGGTCCTCCGGACGGATCCAGGGGCTGCGCAGCAGCTCGATGGGCTGCTGCACCTTGAGGCGGTGGCAGCGCAGGAAGCAGTAGTCCACCAGCGCCCCATCGTGGCTGGCCTGGGAGGCGTGCCCGCTGACGTTGTAGTGGTAGTGGCGCCAGGCGCAGTCCAGCAGGCAGAGATCGTTCACCAGCAGCGACAGCTCGCAGCGCGCCGCGCCGGCCAGGGCCTCCAGCAGCGCCAGATCGCGGTTGCGCTCGAAGTCGACGGTGACCTCGTCGGCGCCGAGATCCTCCCACATGCGCAGCCGGCGCAGGCTGCCCACGTGGGCGATGACGCTGACCTTGACCCACAGCCCCGGGAACTGCTGCTTGACGAGCTCGGCCAGCAGGGGGACGGAGACGGTGACCCCGGTGACACCGGCGTCCACCGCCCAGCGCAGGCGCTCGCCGAGGGCGCCCCGGAAGGCGGCGCGGTACTCGCGGTTGTCGAGGCAGGGGGCGTTGAGCAGGTAGGTGAAGCCCAGGCCGCCATCCCGGGCCTGCCGGATATGGGCCGCCGCCCGCGCCAGGGGGGTGTGGGCCTGCAGGTAGCGGGCCCGGCCCCCGCCCACCGGATCGTCGTCGAGCTGGCCGTACAGTTCCGCCACGGGCAGCCCTGCGAGCTGATCGAGCAGCGCGGCGTCCCAGTTGGTGGGGCAGGAGAGGTGCACGGGGGCTCCGGGACAGACCATCCGCAGGCTTATCACGGGTTTTTTTGATACGGGCAAGCCTCACCGCCCCCGGCCACCCCATGCGCATCCTCTTCGTCCAGGACAACGGGCTCAACGAGTCCCTCGCCCTCACCGAGGCCAGCGCCCTGCTGGGCGCGCGCGGACATGGCTGCCGGCTCACGCTGACGCACGAGGAGCCCGACCTGGAGGACACCCTCAGGCGCGAGCGCCCCGACGTGGTGGTGATCCCAGGCTCCATCCTGGCCCGCGGATGGGCGCTCGGGACCGCTCGGCGCATCGCGGCCCTCGGTGGACCGCCCGTGGTGCTCTGCGGCACCCTGCCCACCTTCGCGCCCGAAGTGACGCTCGACCCCGCGGTTTGGGCTTCGGTGGTGGGCGAGGCCGATCACGCCCTGCTGGAGGTGGTGGAGGCCCTCGGCGCGAGCCGCGACCCGGCCGGCCTGCCCAACGTGCGGGTGGCGCGGGATGGCGCCGTCCACGGCAGCGGGCTGCGCCCCATGATCGCCGATCTGGACGCCCTGCCCCTGCCCGACCGCGCGCTCTACTTCCGCTACCCCTTCCTGCGCGAATTCCCCTGGAAGAAGTTCACCGCCGGGCGCGGCTGTGTGCACCACTGCTCCTACTGCTACCAGCCGGGACTGCGGCGCATGTACCGGGGCGAGGCCAACTACGTGCGCCTCAAGTCCCCCGCGCGGGTGGTGCAGGAGGTGCTCGACGTGCGGGCCAGGGCGGCGCTGGGGCACGTGCACTTCTCGGACGACCTGTTCACCATCGACGCGGACTGGGTGCACGCGGTCAGCGGACGGCTCGGCGCCGAGGTGGGGCTGCCCTTCACGTGCAACACCAGCGCCGAGCTGGTCACGGCCGAGGTGGCCCGCGACCTGGCCCGCGGCGGCTGTGTGGCCGTGGCCATCGGGGTGGAGTCGGGCGACGAGCGGCTGCGCTGCGAGACCATCCTGCACAAGAACATCACCGACGAGATGATCCGCGCGGCCGCCGCCCACATCCGGGAAGCGGGCCTGCGCCTGGTCACCTTCAACATGATCGGCGCGCCGGGCGAGACCCTGGCGCAGTCCCTGGCCACCCTGCGCTTCAACCGCGAGCTGGGCGCCGATCACGTCCGCATCAACTTCGCCTACCCCATCCCAGGCACGCCCATGTTCGAGCGGGCGGTGGCGCTCGGCGTGCTCGACCCCGAGCTGGCCGCGGCCATGGCCACGGAGACGCACACCTTCGAGCCAGGCCCCATCCTGGCCCACCCCCACGCGAAGGCGCTGCGGCGCCTGCTGCGGCTGTACCCGCTGCTCCTGCACATGCCCGCAGGCGACCGCATGGCGCCGTCCCTGCTGCGGCTGCCATCGGGGCCGCTGGCCCCCCTGCTGCGGCTGCACGGCCCCCTGCTGGAGCAGCGCATCTTCCGCCTGCCCTGGTGGCAGGGCCTGCGCTACTACCGACACGTGGGCCCACCGGAGCGGCGGACCACCAACTTCACCTCGCTGCCCTGAGGCGGCGGCCCAGGTCTGGTGCCAGCGACCACAGGCCACGGGCCAGCTGGCGGGCGTCCACGGAGCGGATGCGCACGAGGTGCCGGAGCGCCAGGCCCGGGCGCAGGTAGAAGCGCTTGGTGGCGGATCGCAGCGAGGCCAGCAGCTGCTCCGGGCGCTGCACCTGGCTGGCGATGGCGATGCGGCCCGCGTCGGGGTTGAAGGTGGTGTAGTCGGCCCAGCGGTGCCCATCGAGGACGCCCCGGGCCTTCAGGTCGTCGTAGAGCTTGCTGCCCGGGAAGGGCACGGTGATGGCGAACTTGGCGAAGTCCAGCTCCAGCGAGCAGGCGTAACGGATGGTCTCCTCTGTCTGCTCGGGGGTCTCACCGGGCATGCCGATCATGAACAGGCCCACGGTGGTGATGTCCGCCCTCCGGCAGGCGCGCACGAAGTCCCGGGTGCGCGCGCGGTCGAACCGGCGGTTCATGGCGTGAGCCAGGGACTCCACCCCGGTCTCGATGCCCATGACCAGCCGGCGGCAGCCCGCCCGACGCATCCAGCCGAGCGCCTCGGGCCCCACGGAATCCGGGCGCAGCTCCGAGAGCCAGAGCAGCCGCTGGTGCAGCCCGCGCCGGAGGATCTCCCGGGAGAAGTCGATGGCTTGCTCGTCGTGCAGCGGGAAGACCGGGTCCATGAAGCCCACCTGGCGCACCCCGAAGCGGGCCACGTCGTGCTCCAGCTCGTCTACCACATGGCCCACCGAGCGGTGGCGCACGCCCTGCCCCTGGTAGGACAGCGCGCAGTAGTCGCAGCGGTTGGGACAGCCGCGGCTGGCCACCGCGGTGACCAGGGGGCGGGCCATGGTGCCCAGCGGCATGAGCGTGTAGCGGCGATACGGCAGCAGGCTCCAGTCCGGGAAGGGAAAGGAGTCGAGATCCGTGGCCAGGGGGCGCGCCGGGCCGCGCACCAGCTCCGTGCCCGTGAGCACCGTGACCCCCGGAATGCCCTCACCGCGCTCGCCCCGCGCCCAGGCCGCCAGCAGATCCACGCTGGCCTGCTCGCCCTCACCGTGGACCACCGCGTCGCACAGACCCTGCAGCTCCTCGGGGAAGAGGTCGGCGTGCAGGTTGCCGGCGAAGATACGCAACACGGGCCAGCGCCGACGCGCCTCGCGCAGCAGCTCGATGACCCAGCCGGCCACGGGGGTGAGGATCGAGACTCCCAGCGCGTCGGGCTCGAAGGCCGCCAGAGCTTCCAGCACGCCCGGCTCGCCGCGGCGCAGCACGAACTCGTCGTACACCCGCACCTGGTGCCCGGCCCGCGCCAGGAACGTGGCGACATACGCCAACCCGATGCACGGCATGGGCTCGAGCAGCGCCGCGAAGCGCCCGAACTGCTCGGGTCGGATGGCAGGATTGTGCAGGAGGACGCGCATGATGTTGGCACGACCCGATAATGCGGGCGAGGCGTTCCTGGCACTTTCTTGACAGGTATTCCCAGGCGGGGGACCGGCCCAGGTGCCAGCGGACCATAGGGGTCAGGTCGTTCCTATTACCTTTTTCTCCTCCAAATTGGACTTTCTATCGTTGGTACACTGGCCCCACAGAGGCCCATGCCGTTCCGCCTGCCGTATCATCCGCTAAAATGCGCTTTCTACCGTTCGCAGACAGGTAGAAATGGTAATTGAAACATCCTGACACCTACCCCCCCACCCCTACCCCCGGCCCGCCGCGGTTTCCGGTTACTCACGCCCCGATGCTCTCCATCCTGCTCATCGGCTGCCTCTGCCTCCCGTTGGTGGTGCTGCCGGGCTTCCTGCTGCTGAGGTTGCACCCAGCGCCGGGCGAGCCGGCGGTGGAGCGGGGCTTTCTGGGCATCGCCGTCGGGTTCTACCTGGTGGCCTGGACCTCCGTGACCGGGGTGGGGCTGGTGGGGATGCTCGCTCCCCTCTTCGTGCGCTGGTGGATCATCGCGGGGGTGGCGGCGCTGTGGAGCGGTGGGTTGGCCTGGCGGCTGCGGCGACGCGGCGCGGTCCCCTCGGTGGAGATGCCCCGCTTCGAGCGCTGGGATGGGGTGGTGGCCTTGGCGCTGCTGGCGGTCTTCGCCTTGGCCATGCTGCACTACGACCGCTTGGCCTTCGACGAGGAGCGCTGCATCATCCGCTCCGCCATGCTGCCCTACCACAACTACATGCACCGCGGCATGGAGCTGGCCGGGGGGCTGCCCGACTTCGTCTTCGACCGCGACGCCTTCCTGCTGTGGAACGCCGGCCAGCGGGAGGGCATGATCTTCGTCCTGGCGCCCTGGCTGGCCCTGTTCCAGTTCCTGGGCTTCCGGGTCTGCTTCGCGTTCTCGCACCTCGTGGTGGCCGGCGCGAGCTACATCCTCACGCGGCGTCTGCTCGGGTCACGCTGGCTGGCGCTGGCGGTGCTGCTGGGCGCCAGCCTGAACCCCTATATGCTCCGCATGACCGCGGTGGACGACAACCTGTTGGCGGTGGCCGTGGGCGCCCTGGCCCTGGCGTGGCTGCTGCGCAGGCCAGCGGCCTGGTTCTGGCTGATGCTGCCCTACGGGCTGTTCCTGGGGATCCGCCACGAGGCCCTGCTCACCCTGCCCGCCCTCCTGGCCTTCGCCTGGCGGCTGCCCGAAGGGCTGCGCGGCCGGCGGGTCATGCTGCGGGAGGTCGCGCTGGGGCTGCCCCTGTTCCTGCTCCCCAACCTCATCTACCACGGGGCCATGTTCGCCTCGATGGGCACCCTCTACGAGTCCTTCGTGCCCTGGGGCCAGCGCTTCCCCCACAGCTTCCTGGGCCTGCACTTCTCGCTCCGGGGCCTCCTGGGCTGGCCCTTCGCGCCCCTGGCGCGCTCGGCCTACGGCGCCTTCCCCACCCTGGTGCAGTTCCCCCTGGCGCTGGCGGGTGGGCTGGGGCTGCTGGGCTGGGCGCTGCTGCCCGCGGGTGCGCGGTGGCTGTGGCGCCACCACCGGCCGTTCCTGTGGCTGGGGATCGGCTGGTTCGCGCCCTTCATGGCGCTCTTGCTGGTGCAAGGCAACTGGACCGAGGCCGACAAGATGGGCATCCCCAACACCGTGCTCACCCCGGTGCTGGTGATGATGGCCGCTGGGGCCCTGTGGACCTGGGGGGCGCCGGCGGGGCGGGCGCGGCGGATGGCCGGGGTGGGCGGGGTCCTGGGGGTCCTGGCACTGACTGTGCTCGGGCTGGGGCGCGTGCGCGCACCCGCGGACCCGCGGGGCTTCGGGATGCGCCCCTTCTACATCCCGGAAGAATTCCCCATCGCCTCCCTCCCCGAGCAGCCCGATCTCGTGACCGCGGAGCAGGGCTGGCTCGCCACACCCCAGCTGCTGCCCTTCCAGGGACACCTCACCCCGGCAGCCCTGGCCCATGACGCCCACGCCCTGCGCCTGCGGGCCGCGGCCCTCTGGCAGGATCTCGGCCACCCCGGCTTCGCCGTGGCGCACCCGACCCTGCCCGGCACGGTCCGCGCGCTCTCGGGCCTGGACCGCGGGATGTTCTTCCCGGTCAGCGGCCTGGCCACACGGTCCATGCCCTCACCCCCCTCGCGCTCCGGCGCCCCGATGGTGGTGGAGCTGGACCTGACCTCGCCGCTGCCCGCCGCCGGCCTCCTGCTGCGGCCCGCCGGTGAGGGCGCGCCGACGCTCTCCTTCGGGCCGGGGGCCCCCCTGCGGATCGACGACCTCACCCTGCCCTGGACCGCGGCCCTCGGCACCCTGCTGGCGTACGACGATGGGCTGGGAGAGCCCACCTTCGTGCTGATCTTCCACCGCGATCCCTGGGCCGGGCAGGTCGCCCCGCCCGCCGTGACCAGGGTCGTGGCCGCCGAGCTGCCCGCGGGGCCACTGCGCGTCGCCGTGCCCGCGACCTCCTGGGCGCGCTTCTGGCAGCTCACCAGCTTCTTCCCCTACAAGCTCCACAGCTGGGTGCAGCCCCTCGGCCCGGACAGGCCAGGTGAGGCCAGGTTGGTGCTGCCGTGAGCCGGGCCCGGATTCTCTCAGGCCTCAACGCCCCCCACGAGGTGGAGCCCCTGGCCCGGGCTGGCGTGGACGAGCTGTTCTGCGGGGTCTACACACCCGGTGATCGCTCCCACGGGGGCCGCGGCCTGAGCCGCCGCGAGGGGCTGCCGTTCAACCTGGACGGGCTGTCTGAATTCGCCGCGGTGCTCGCGCAGGCCCGGGCGGTGGGTGTTTCCCTCTTCCTGGCCCTGAACGCCTTCTACGACGCAAACGCCTTCCCGAGTGCGCTGCGCCAGCTCGACGAAGCGCTCGCCCTCGGGCCGGATGGCCTCATCGTGGCCGACCTCGGGCTGCTGCGAGCCCTGCGCGCGCGGGGCTACGCGGGGCAGGTGGTGATCGGCGTCGGCGGCACCGCCTTCAACCCCGACGCGGTGCGCTTCTACGCCGAGCTCGGGGCGACCCGCGTGGTGCTCCCGCGGCATCTGCGCCTCGACGAGCTGGCGGCCTTCACGCCGTCCCCCGTCGACCTCGAGCTGATCGTGCTGGAGGATCGCTGCCAGTTCGTAGACGGCTTCTGCGGGCTGCACCACGGCCTGCCAGCCCGTGGCGGCCGCGAACCCTTCGATCGCCGCCTCCTGGCCCGCGGTGTCTTCCCCGGCCTCATGGAGGGCGCGGTGGCGGTCCAACGCAGCCCCATGGCCCAGCGCATGCTCGGGCGCTCCGCCAACCGCCTGCGGCGGGCCTGCAGCTTCGACTACCGGGTGAGCTCTCTGGCCGGCCCCGAGGGCCGCGCACCCGACGCAGAAACCGCCGAGGCGTTGCGCCGGAGGCTGAGGGACCACGTGCATCAGGGCGCCTGCGGGCTCTGCCAGATCGGCGCGCTGATGGGCCACGGGATCGCGCACTTCAAGATCGCCAACCGCGGTCGCAGCACCGCCGCCAAGGTGGCGGGGGTGAGGCTGCTGCGCCGCGCGCTGGACCTGGGCGCCATCGCCGCCGACCACGACGCGATCCGAGCCGCCTACCGCGAGCACATGGGGCACGCCTGCACGCCGGGCGACTGCTACTTTCCCGAGGACCAGCCGTGATGGAGCGCGCCCTGGCCCTGGTGGTGGGTCGCCTGCTTCCCGACCGCTGGGAGGGCGTGGCACGGATCTACCTGGGGCATGAGCACTGCGAGCGCCTGCTGCCCACCGCGGCCGAGCTGGAGGAGTTGCTGGCCGCGCTTCCCCCCGGCCTCCCCCGCACCCTGTGTACGCCCTACCTCTCCCCGGCGGGCATCGAGGCCGCCACGCAGCTCCTGGATCGCTTCCTGGGTGAGCACGCCGCCTTCGATGAGGTGGTGGTCAACGACTGGGGGCTGCTGCGGCGCATGCGCCCCCGGCCCGTCCGCCGGGTTCTCGGCCGTCTCTTGCTGCGCCAGCTCCGGGACCCGCGCCTCGCGCCCGCGGCCGGCGGCGACCCGCGCGGCGTGCCCGTCACCAGCAGTGGAAACCCGGCCTTCCTCGACCTGCTGGCGGAGCTGGGGTTCGTGCGCCTGGAGCTCGATGTGCTCCCCGACGATCTCGCTGCGCTGGCCGCCCGCTTCCGGCTGAGCCTGCACCAGCCCCGCACCTGGATCAGCACCACCCGCCTCTGCCCCGTGGCCAACATCCACCAGCGCCAGGACAGCCTGGCCGCCGTGCCGCGCCGCTGTGGCCGGGAGTGCCTCGCGGGAGCGTTCCGGCTGGAGGAGCCCAGCATGGGCGCACCCCTGCTGCTGGATGGCAACACGCTGTGCTTCGAACGGCGGGGGGAGGAGGCGATCCCGGAGGGCGTGGATCGCGTGGTGTGGCACGGGCCTTGATCGTGGGTTCCCGGCGGGCGCCGCGACGCGCTCGCGACGGCGTCCACCGGCTCCAGCGCGACGGCGCACGGCGCCGCCGCCTTCCGCCTACGCGCTACAGGCTCCTAGGGAACGACCTCAAAGCCCCGCGCCCCGAAGTGCCCATCGAGGGTGAGCGCCCGAAGGATGCCGAGATCCCGCATGAGCAGGAAGGAGACGCAGTCAACCAGGCTCGGCCCGTGGCGCCCCTGCTGTGCCGCCAGCTCCCAGGCCTCGGCGTGGAGCGCGCGATCCACCCAGACGATTTCGAGGGAACGAACGATGGTGTCGCCGAAGGCACGGAACGCATCGCCGCCGAGCCGGCGCTTCACCAACGCTCCCGTCTCCACGAGGGTGTAGGAGCTGGTGACGAGCAGGGCACCCTCCTCGGCCAGCAGGGCGAGCGCCCGCACGACGCGTTCGTGCTCCCGGGCGCTGCGGTCCATCAGCGGCAAGAAGGCGGAGGTATCGACGAACACCCTGTTCATGGCCCCAGATCCTCGTCCAGGTAGCGATCGTGCTCCCCGCCGAGATCCTCCAGGCCACTCTCGGCGATGCCGGCGAGCGCCAGCAGGTCAGCCGCCGAAGCGCGTCGGGTGCCCTGGAGACCATGATCGAGCCCGATGTCCACGAGCCGCCTCACAGCCTCAGCCATGGAGATGCCGTGCCGCCGTGCCACCAGCCGGACCTGCTCGTACTGCGGCGGCTCGAACTGGATTTGGGTGCGGATCATGCTCACCTCCGCAGCCAGCATGACATCATGATGGCATGATGGCAAGCACAAGGAGCAACCTGATGTCAGGTACGACGGCCCACCCCTCGTCACAGACCACTGGCGTCACTGCATACAGCAGTTTCAAATAGAGTTGTTCTTCCTATTTCCCAGCGCCTGACACCCCTGGAACTACCAGGCGTTCTTCGGGCCGTTCGTAGAGCACCAGCTCCAGGTTGCGGAAGGACCAGCGCTCGCGCTCGAGAAAACGCTCCTCGAGCCAGGCTCGGCGCCAGGCCGAGAGGCGCGCGTGGTCGATCTTGGGGCGCCCGAAGCGCTCCTCGGTGAAGCCGAAGAACCAGACGCGGCGGATCGGCCGGCGTTCCAGGCCCAGCTCGAGGGGCAGCTCCCAGTCCTCACAGGGCCCGCTCGCGGGCGCGCTGGGCTGAGCCTGGCGCACGGCCCAGTCCATCACCCCCTGGTGGGGCAGCCCGCTACCGCTCACCAGCGCATCGCCCGCCTGGATCCGCGCAGCGACCACGGCCGCCGCCGCATCCGTCGCGGGGATGCCCGGATCCAGCAGGACCTGCCCCACCCCCGCGAGCTGCCAGGCGAAGGGCGCGACGACCAGCAGCGTGAGCCCCGCGGCGAGCACCCGGGACGCGGCCCCAGCGCGCCAGCGGGCGGCCACCCCCGTGGCCAGCCGGTCGAGGGCGAGCCCCAGGATGGGGGAGAACACCGCCACCAGGCCCAGACACCAGTGGCCGGTGTACTGCAGGTTCCCGTCGACGGTCGCGAAGGTGAGGGCCAACAGCGCCAGATCCACCACGAGGAAGCCGGCGAAGGTGCCCAGGAGGATGACGACCGGGGTGCGCGCGCGGCGCCACATCAGGGGCGCCCCCACCGCCAGCAGGGCCAGGGCCAGGGGAGCCAGCCAGATCAGGCCGGTGGGCAGGCCCGCCATCAGCTCCACGGTCTGGATCAGGTTGTCGCCCGGCGGCAGGCGCTCGAAACCGAACAGGCCCACCCGGAGCCCGTCGGCCTTGGAGAGCCGCCAGGACCAGACCATCAGGTAGAGCTGAGGCGGGATGGTGATGGCCATGGGGAGGATGGACCAGCCCAGGGCGCGCGCGGCCGCGCGCCGCAGCCCACTCCGGGGCCACCAGGCCAGCAGCAGCAGGGTGGCCGTCTGGAAGGCGAGGTAGGCCGCGTGTTCCTGAAGGAACAGCACCCCGAGCCCGCTGGTGAGCGCCCACAGCGCCCGGCTGGGGGCGTGGTCGAGGACGAGCCCCCGCGCCAGGAAGACCATCCCGAGCCCCAGCAGGAGCAGGTGCAGCCCGTGGGGCGACAGCGAGGCCCCGAAGTGGGCCGCCATGGGCGCGGTGGCCACCAGGGCCGCGGCCAGCAGCGCGGCGCGGGCATTGCCAGCCATCCGCGTGAAGGCCCAGGCCACCCAGACCGCGCCCAGCCCGAGCACGCCCAGGGCGAGCCGCAGCGCCAGGACCCGCGCCGGCAGGAAGATCACCAGCGCGCGCACCAGGACGACGAAGCTCAGCGGATGCCGCGACAGCATGTAGAAGGGATCATGGACCAGCGCCAACACCGAGGGCGCCTGCGGGCCGGGCAGCGCGAGCTCGAGGTAGGGCATCTCGGTCATGCCCGGGGTGTCGCCGGGAGCCAGCGCCGCCAGCACCCGCAGCAGGGCCGCCAGCACCACCAGCGCGCCCAGGATCCAGGCCTCCCGGCCCTCCGGCAGCAGCTCGCGCAGGCCCCGACGCCGCAAGGGCTGAAGCGCCCCCGGGCCGCGCCCCTGCCGCCAGGCCGTGAAGGCGAGCAGGACCAGGCCCGTGGCGAACAGGGCCATCATCATCCCCCCGGCGCGGGGGTCCGCCAGCCAGGCCAGCCAGCCGTCGGGGTCGTCCGGGTCCTCGAAGGCGCGCTGGGCTCCGGAGAGGGAGGCCTCGATCCGCGCGCGGCCCCGGACCTCGATGGGGGTCAGGCTGGTCGGGGCGTGGGGATCCAGGGGGTCAGGGCCGTCCCCGTCGCGGTCCTCCACCAGCCAGACCCAGAGCCGCTCGGGAGGGCGCGATAGATCGAGGGAGTAAGGTCCTTCTCCTTTTATCCGCGCCTGGGCCAGGGGCGCCCCCGCGTAGAAGTCGGCGACGCTGGCGGCCGCCACCACCCACCAGTCCCGCCCCTGCCAGCCCACCGCCTCGACCCGGCCCTCGATCCGCAGCCCGGCGCTGGGCGGACCTTCGGCGAGCCGCTCGGGGCCACAGCCGGCGAGCAGCAGCAGCCACAGAGAGACCAGCGGTGCGATGAACCGTGGCATGGGGTGCAGGCTATCTTGACTCACTCCTCACAGACCACTACTCTCCCGGATCCTCGATCCTGGGCCTGCCATGACCATTTCACGTTCGATCAAGCGCATCCTGCTCATCCGGCCGCCCGCCCACCTGTGGCCCATCCTGAACGAGTCCGACAACTTCCTCATGCCGCTGGGCTTCCCCTGCCTGGCGGCCTACCTGCGCGAACGACAGCCGGAGCTGCACATCCGCATCGTGGACTGCCTGCCGCTGCAGCTGGGCTGGAAGAGCCTCGAGGCGCTGATCGCGGAAGAGAAGCCCGATCTGGTCGGCGTCGGGGAGATGATCGTCTACATGAAGGAGGGGATGCGGGCGCTGGAGATCGCCAAGCGGCTCGACCGGGAGGTCATCACCGTCGCCGGCGGGCACTTCCACTCCCACATGCCCGCCTACACCCTGGACACCTTCCCCCAGGTAGACTTCGTGGTGCGCTATGAGGGCGAGGAGACCTTCCATCAGCTGGTGCGCTGCCTGAACGAGGGCGGAGATCCAGCCGAAGTGCTCGGCATCGCCGCCCGCGACGCCGAGGGCACCGCCCGGCTCGCCGCGCCGCGCCCCCTGCTCGACCTCGACACGCTCCCCCTGCCCGCCTACGACCTGATGCCGGTGGACCGCTACAGCCCCTTCGGCAAGCTGTGGCCCCGCGCCATCACCATCCAGGCCAGCCGGGGCTGCCCCTACCAATGCAACTTCTGCTCCTGGTCGGCGCTGGAGGGCGACCACAAGCTCGACGAGGACGGCAGGGTGGTCACGGTGCCCCGCCGCCGGCAGCTCTCGGTGGCCCGCACCCTCGCGATCATCGACACCCTCTACCACCAGCACGGCGTGCGCTACCTGTTCTGGACCGACGCCACCTGGAACTTCGACAACGACTGGCTGGACGAGCTGTGCACCGCCCTGATCGAGCGCCGGTACGAGCTCGGCTGGTGGGCCTTCGTGCGGGCCGATCTCATGCTCGAGCAGGAGCGGCTGGGCATCCTCGAGAAGATGGTGAGGGCGGGCTTGCGCCACTGCCTGTTCGGCGGTGAAAGGCCCGTGACCGAAGAGCTGGCCGAGGTGGGCAAGCACGACATGCCCGCCACCGCGCTGTCCGAGGCCTGCCACCTGCTGAAGCGCAAGTACCCCCAGGTGTTCCGCCAGGCGACCTTCACCACCGGCATCCGCTCCGAGACCCGCGAGAGCATGGCGCGCCTGGGGCGCTTCACCCGCGCCAGCGCCCTGGACTTCGCGGCCTTCCACCCCCTCCAGCCCTACCCGGGCACCCCCGCTCTGGGACCAGGCCAGCGCAGGGGGCTGGATCGAGGAGGAGGACTTCTCCAACTTCGACATGTTCTGCCCGGTCCTGCGCCCCGAGGCCATCGACCGCCAGCAGGTGGCCGCGTTGACCTCGCAGATCACCCAGCAGTTCGTGACCCGGCAGCCCCTGCGCTACGCGGCCAGCCTCCTCTCCCCCCACGCGATCCGGCGGCGGCTGCACTGGTGGTTCCTCTTCGCCATCGGCCGGGTGATCTTCTACGATCTCTCCCAGGCCATGCTGGGCAGGAAGCGCTTCGAGGGCTTCTCGGGGTTGAACAAGCTCTGGAAACCGCGCTGGTACGACAGGTAGGCCCCCTCCATGCGCCCCCCCCCGCCCTGGCTGCTCGTCGCCCTCTGCGGCTGTGAGCGCGCGAGGCCTGACCTGCTCGCCGCCAGCCTCACCGCAGGCGAACCTTTCCGGGCACCCGCGGTGCAGCGCTTCGCGCCCGACGATCTGTGGCGCCACAACGACGGGGCCGCGGAGCGCTACCTGCAGCTGGGCTTCGATCAACTGTGGACGGGTTTGTACCAGGCGCCCTCGGGGCACGCCGCCCAGGTGGAGGTCTACCTGATGGTCGCGCCCGCGGGCGCCCACGCGCTGCTGGAGGCCGACCTCCCCACCCCCGAGGGTGCCATCGGGCTGGGCGAGGGCTCCCAGCTCGGCGAACTGAGCCTCTCGTTCCAGCGCGGGCGCTGCTACGCGCGGCTGGTGTCCAGCTCCGGGCCAGGCGGAGTCCCGGAGTGGCTGCCGGCGCTGGGCCGCGCGGTGGACGCGGGCCTGGCCGCCTGCGAGGGCTGATGAGCCCGCCTCCCGAGCCGGTCCTCACGCGCCCCGGGCCGGGCCACGCCCTGCGTCGGCGCCGAAGCCGCCGCTGGGTCCTGGCCACCCTGGCCCTGCCGGCCCTGGGCGCCGGCCTCCTGCTGGTGCCCGGCCTGCCCCGGCGACTCCTGCACTGGTTCGTGTTCCGCTCGCGCGGGTGGCTGCCCGGCAGTGATCAGCGCGCCCAGCGCGCGGCCTGCGAGCGCCTGTTGGCCGCGCAGCCCCCCCGCGCGCCGGCGGCGACCGTGGTGCGCGTACACGCTCCCGAAGAACCCTCGCGCGCAGCGCTGTGGGCCATGACGGATCGCGCGGTGGCGGCCCTGTGCGGCACCCCGACGGCCGCCGAGGGCTGGCGCAGCCTGGCCGCACCGGGAGAGAAGGTGGCCATCCGCTGTGGCGGCGACGTCCGCCCGGCCATCATCGAGGCGGTTCTCCACGGGCTGGTGGCCGCGGGCGTCTCGGCCCGCGACGTCACGGTGGTCTTGAGCGGCCGCGGCGGGATGGCGCCCGCCGTGGACCAGGTACCCCCGGTGTCATGGCAGCGCGGAGCCTGGGCCGACGAGGTCTTCATGGTGGGCCGCATCCCCCAGCGGCTGGATCGCGCGGTGGTCCACTGCGACCGGCTCATCAACCTCGCCTGCCTCAACACCCACGTCTTCTGCCAGTTCTCCGGGGCCCTGAAGAACCACTTCGGGTGCGTGGACCAACCCTGGCGGATGCACACCTCCTTCGAGCACAGCGCGGTGCTGTTGAACCACCTGGCGCCGATCCGCCGGCGGCAGGTGATCACCCTGTTGGACGCCATCAGCCCCGCGCTGGCCGGGCACCCCGACTTCGCGGACCCGCGCTTTCGCTGGGCCTGCCACTCGCTGCTGGCCAGCCGCGACCCGGTGGCGGCGGACGCGGTGGGCATCGGCCTGCTGGAAGAGGGCTTCATTGCCATGTCGGTGCCTGGCGACCTCGGCCTGGCCCGGGGCCAGCTCACCCTCGCCGCGGCCCTCGGGCTGGGCCGGGCAGACCAGGAGGGGATCGAGCTGCGGAACGTAGAGATCGGCTGAAGGGAGGCGCTCAGCGAACCCGCGCCCGCAGCCGGCAGGCGCCGCGGGCCAGGCCCCCGAGCGCGCGGGACCCCAGGCGCTCCGTCTTGCCCACGAAGGGGCAGTGGTGCTCGCACAAGGTGTCCTGGACGCGGGCGGCGAAGGCGCCGGGGTCCTCGCCGGGAGGCGCGTAGCCCAGCGGCGCCGGGAAGCGCGCCTCCGCGTGCAACGCGCGGTAGTCGTGCAGGGTGTGCAGGGTGGGCGCGATGCCGTAGCGAGCGGGCTCGCGCCCCATGGGGGCCCCGGGCTCCAGGCAGGCCGAGTGGGCGAAGACGTTCTCCACGGCCGGCAGGCGCGCCAGGCGGGCGGCGATGCGGTGCAGGGGCTCGCCCCCGGGGTGTTCGGGGGTGGGCAGGCCCGCCAGCAGGAACAGCCGCAGCGGCAGGCCCTCCCGGGCGCAGGCCGCGGCCACGCGCTCCAACGCCGCCTCATGGAGCGGGGCGCTCTTCCAGCGCGCCCGTCCTCCCGCGCTGCCCAGATCGGGGGAGAGGTGCACCCGCGCCGCCACGCCGGCCCGGCGCAGGGCGCCCAGGGCCTCGATCAGCTCCGTCCCCGGTGCGTCGCGACACTCCACCACCAGCTTCGCCGCCGGGCGATGGCGGGCCAGCCCCTCCACCACGGCGCAGGCCATGGCCTCGAGGGCTGGAGAGGCGAGGGTCTCCATCAGCAGGGAGCGAAAACCCGCGCGGCCCGCGGCACGTGCTGTCGCGAGCACCGCCTCCGGGGTGCGCCAGGAGAGCTCCTCGCGGGCGTGCAGCAGGCGCTGGGTGCCGCGGCTGCCCGCGCAGAAGCCACAGTCGTGGGGGCAGCCGCGCAGGGTCATCAGCGGGAAGAAGCCGCGGTCGCTGACCACCACCCGCTGCAGCGGGGCGCGGCGCCCCTCGAGGTGGATCCAGGGGCAGCCCTGGCGCCTCACGAGGGCTGGCAGCCGGGCGACGGTGCCGGGCTCGAAGAAGCTCACGGCGTCGAGCTCGGCGCTGCTCGGAGCGTGGCGCTCGGGGTTGGGCACGATGGCGTCGCCGTCGCGCCAGGCCAGGTTGGGGATGCCGTGCAGCGCCTCGCCCGCGGGGCGGTCCAGCAGCTCCGGCCAGCAACGCTCGCCCTCGCCGCGGCAGACGGCGTGGATCGGGTGCTCGCGCAGCAGCTCCTCGGCGAAGGCCGTGGCCGTGGCCCCGCCCAGCACCACGCGCACCTCGGGGCAGGCCGCCGCCAGGGCGTGCACCTCGGCGAGCACCGCGGCGGTCTGCTGGTGCCAGTGCAGGGAGAAGCCCACCGTGTCGATGCGCGCCTCGCGCGCGCGCCGCGCCAGGGAGAAGCCCGGGTCGGCGCTTCGCTCCACCCCGAGGTGCAGGAGCTGCACCGCGTGCCCCCGCCGCGCGGCCTCCGCGGCCAGCGCGAACAGGCCCATGGGCACCAGCTCGGCGAAGCCGTGCACCCCCAGCAGCGGGTTGTACTCGGTGCGCTTGGGGGTGTGGACCAGCAGGGCGCGCGACATGGGGCCTACAGGAAGTGCTTGGTGCTGCGCTGATCGCGCGCCAGGGTGAGGAACTCCAGCCCCCAACGGCCCACCGGGGCCAGGTTGCGCAGCCAGCCGGGGTTGTGGCGGAGCACGAAGGCCCCCAGCCGGGCCAGCCCGCCGTGGCGCAGGTAGAACTCGGCGCTGGCCCGGAAGCTCAGGTGGTTGAGGGTGCGGTCGTCGAGGGTGCAGCGGCGCGCCGGGTCCATGGCGTCGGCGATCTCACTGCCGGGCAGGTAGAGCAGCGGGTGGAAGTCGGCGATGGTGGGGCGCACCCGGCAGGCCCAGCGGGTGGTGGCGCGGATGCTCTCCCGGGTGTCGCCCGGCAGCCCGAAGATCCATGTGAGCACCGAGGCCATGCCCAGCTCGCGCGCGATCCCAACGGCCCGCTCCAGGGCGGCCGGCTCCTCGGGGGAGCGCCCCACCGCACGCAGCACCCGGGGCTCGGCCGACTGGGCGCCGAAGCTCACCAGGCGCACCCCCGCCTCGCGCAAGCGACCCAGAGCGCGCCGCTGATCCCCCGCGAAGCTCAGGGGGTGCAGCACCACGCTGAGATCAACCTGGACGCCGCGGGCCGCCACCCCGTCGCAGAACGCGTCGAGCCAGCCTGGTTCCCAGGCGAAGACATCGTCGAGGAAGTGCACGTAGCGGGCGCCCCGCTCCCGCCACAGCCACTCCAGCTCGTCGAGCACGGCGGGGACGGGGCGAGCCCGGTAGCGACGCTTCCAGACCTGGTGGCTGGCGCAGAAGGCGCAGCGGAAGGGGCAGCCCCGCGAAGCCATCATCACGAGGTAGGGACGCTTCATGGTGATGTTGAACATGTCGCCGTAGTCGGGGCGCTGCAGGTGCCAGTCGGGCAAGGGCAGGCTGGCCACGTCCACCACGGGCGGCTCGCCGGTGTCATGGGTGCGGCCCTGGGGGTCCACGAAGCAGAGCCCGGGGACCTCGGCGAAGGAGCGCTCGCCCTGGTAGGCCTGGACGAGCTGCGCCGCCAGATCCTCCCCCTCGCCCCGGGCCACCACGTCCACCCCGCCCGCCAGCAGCTCCGCGGCGTGCAGGCTGCCCGGGCCGCCCGCCAGCACCCTGCCGGCGTACCAGCCCTGTTCGAGCCGGGCGATGGTGGCCAGGGCCACGGCGCGGGAGGCTGAGGTGGTGTGGAAGCAGAGCAGGTCGTAGCGGCCCGCGTTCAGCGGCTCGTGCACCTGAGCGGCCGCCTGCGAATCGTAGAGGTTGTCGAACAGCTCGGGCTCGACGCCCGCGGCCCGGAAGGCGGCAGAGAGGTAGCGCAGGCCGAGCCCCGGGCGGCGCTGGGCCTTCTCCAGGGTGGACAACAGCGGCGTGCCCGGGGTGATGGGCGAGTAGATCAGCGCCACCCGGCGGATCGGGCACGGCGCCTCGGGCGGGAGCCGGTGGGGGCGGGTCATGCCTGGTGGGAGCCCTGGGCCGCGCTGGCCCGGAGGAGGTCGAGGATGGGGGCGGGATCGGCCTGCCACAGCGGCGCGAGATCCGCCGCGCGGGCGCGGCGCAGGTAGTAGAGCACGGCCGGCACGCCCAGGGCCACTACCGCGGCCCGCACGAAGCCGAAAGCGACCACCAGGGCCGCGGCGCTGGTGACCGAGGCCTCCAGCAGCTGCCGGGTGAGGGAGTACATGGCCAGCTCCTCGGCCAGGCCGCCGCCCGGCACGACCATGGTGGCGATCCCGCTGAGCGCGCTCACCGTGATCATGGCCAGACCGGCGAGGGGGCGTGGCGCGAGGCCCAGCCCGTGGGCCACGAACAGGATCGAGCCCGCCTGTACGCTGTAGTTGAGCACCGACAGGGCGAGGGAGCCCGCCACCTCGGCGCGGTCGCGGGTGGCGGTGGTGTGCAGCCACCACCCCAGCAGCATCAGGCCCGCGCCCACCTTGCCGCCCTTGGAGCTGCGGCTGCGACGCTCGAAGCGCGCTCCGAGCCAGAGCAGGGGGCGGGGGAAGACCGAGAGCGCCACGAGCCCGGCCGTGGCCAGGAGCACCACGCCCGCGGCGCGCCCCAGGCCGCTGACGACGCTGCCCGAGAGCCCCTCGCCCAGCAGCAGGGCCGAGGTGGGCAAGGCCAGCACCGCGCAGGTCAGCAGGCCCGCGAAGCGGGCGTAGATCGAGGCCGCCAGCGAGCGGCCCCAGGGCACCCCCTGCCGGCGGTGCAGGATCCAGGAGGCGGCCAGGTCGCCTCCCAGGAACGGAAGGACCACGTTGCAGGTGTGGGCGGCGAGCTGCACGCCGAAGGCCTGGGCGAAGGGAAGCCGGACCGGGTCGGTCCCGCGCAGCAGCAGCATCCAGCGCGCGGTCATGACGACCAGCGCCACGACCTGCAGCGCCACCACCGCCCCCAGGACACCGGGCCCCAGGGTGGTCAGGAGCGCCACCAGCTCCCCCCGCTCCGACACCAGCCAGGCGATGAGCGCGATGGCGGCGACGTACGCGCTCACCGAGGCCAGCGCGATGAGGACCATGCGCCGGGGGCTGTGGGGGGTGCGAGGCATGGCGGACCCAGGACCCAGGTGTCAGGACGTTACAATTACAATTTACTTATCGAAATTCAGCTTTCTTCCGTAGCGGACCCGGTATCCCAGGTACGAATTCCAGGAAATCCAGGTGTCAGGAGGTCGAACTTGCACGTTCTTCATCGATAATCGGCTTTCTTCCGTGCTCGACTCGCAAGAAATGGTAATTGCAACGTCCTGACCCCTACTCCCCTACTCCAGCAGCGTCCCCGCCAGAATCCGCCCCGCGTGCAGATACCGCCCGATCTGCCCCGGCTCCAGCAGCTCGGGCAGCCGCCGCGCGAGGACGCGGGGCCGCAGGTAGAAGCGGCGGTAGGCCAGCCGCTGCAGGGCGTGCAGCTCGTCGGGACCCGAGAAGGCGCTGGGCACGAACACGGGCCCGCGGAAGTCGTAGGGGGCCAGGTCCCAGGTGGGGTCCACCCGACCCCAGGCGTCGAGCGCGCCGTCGTCGCTGAAGTACTTGAGCACGAAGAACTGGGCGAAGTCGGGGTCCAGCTCCAGGGCGAAGGCGATGGTGCGCAGGACGTCGGCGTGGTCTTCTCCGGGTAGCCCGAGGATGAAAGAGGCGGTGGTCTGGATGCCCGCGGCCTGGGTGGCGGCGAAGGTGGACCGCACGGTGCCCAGGTCGATGCGCTTGTGCACGATGTCCAGCGCGCGCTGGTTGGCGCTCTCCACGCCGTACAGCAGGTTCCAGCAGCCGGCCCGGGCCATGGCCTGCAGCAGCTCCGGGCTCATCAGGTCCACCCGGGTCAGCGCGGTCCAGGGCAGACCCGGGTGCTCGCGCTCCAACGCGTCGCAGAGCTCGAACACCCAGTCGCGGCGCAGGCCGAAGGTGGCGTCCGAGAACTGGATCTCCCGTGCACCCCAGCGCTCGCGGGCGTGGCGGATCTCGGCCAGCACGTCGGACACCGAGCGCAGCCGGAAGCGGGTGATCTTCGACCACTTGGCCTCCTTGCAGCACAGGCAGCCAAAGGGGCAGCCCCGGGAGGCGAGCAGGGGGTAGAAGGGGGCGTGCTTGTAGCGGTGGGGCACGAAGGTGTAGCGGGGGAAGTCCACGAGATCCCAGGCCGGCCAGGGCAGGCTGTCGAGGTCCTCCACCACCTCGGCGGGCGCGGTGTGGACGATGCCCTCGGGGGCGCGGAGCAGCAGGCCCGGGATGCCATCTAGCCCCTCACCTCCACGGTCGGCCACGGCCAGGAGACTGCGCTCGTACTCGCCCACCGTGGCGAATTCGAGCGCCGGGCAGGCCAGCAGCTGCCGGCGGAAGTGGTCGGCGTCCACGCTGCCCGCCAGGCCGATGCGGACGCCGGGGAGCGCCGCGCGCAGGGTGGTGGCGATGCCCTGCCCCACCTCGGGCGGGGTCTCGCGGGTGTAGTCGTAGGGCACGATGAGCACCAGCTCGGGGGCCAGCGCGATGGCCCTCGCCGCCGCCCCGATGGCCGACAGGTCCTCGACGAAAGCGTCGAGCACCATGACCACATGCCCAGCGTCGCGCAGCACGGCGGCCGCGTACAGGGCATGGTGCGGCGGGTGCCGCGGGAAGATGCCCGTAGGGCGGACGTCCAGCGGCGGTTCCAGGAAGAGGACCCTCACGCGTCCACCACGAAGGGGCCCAGGGCCAGCGTATCGAGGCGTCCCTCCAGGAAGGAGCGGATGGCGTCCTCGGGCGAGCAGACGATGGGCTCGCCGTGCAGGTTGAAGCTGGTGTTGATCACGCTGGGCACACCGCTGGCCTCGTGCACCAGGGAGAGGATGCGGTGCAGGCCCGGGTCGGGCTCCTCGTGGACGATCTGGGGGCGCGCGGTGCCGTCCAGGTGCACCACCGCCGGGCTCTGGCGCCGCATCTGCTCCGTGCAGCGCAGGGTCACGGTCATGAAGCGCGCGGTGTGGGCCACGCCCTCGCCGTAGTCGCCGAAGCACGCGGAGGCGTGGCTACCGAGGGTGGCCGGGGCGAAGGGCATGAACTCGGAGCGGTGCAGGCGCGCGTTCAGCCAGTGGTTCACACTGGGATCGCCCGTGTGCACCAGGATGCTGCGGTGGCCCAGCGCCCGCGGGCCGTACTCCAGGCGTCCGGTGAAGCGCCCCACCACCCGCCGGGCCAGGATGGCGTCCGCGACGGCGCGCTCCACGTCCGGCACGCGCCGGTAGCGCAGCCCCGAAGCCTCCAGCGCGGCCCCCAGCTCGTCCTCGGGGTAGCCGGG
>JBDRKM010000183.1:0-51716 GCA_043814015.1 Pseudomonadota bacterium | reverse complement strand
CGGCGGGCGCGGGGGCCTCCTGCGGGGGAGGCCCGGAGGGCGCCGCGGGCCCGGTCGGAGCGCAGCCGCGGCCGAGGATGGCGCCCACCAGCGCCGCGGCCCCCAGGGACAGGACCCACGCGGGCGGCACCCAGGCGGGCAGCCGCCCGCTGCCGGGGACCGGTGGGGCGGGCGGGGCGTCGGCCAGGGCGCGCACGCAGACCACGGTGACGTTGTCGGAGCCACCCCGGGCCAGGGCGAGATCCACGAGGGCGTCCGCCAGCGAATCCATGGGTCTGCCCGAGGTCCGGGCCTCCCGGAGCAGGGCCAGCAGATCCTCGTCGGCCACCAGATCGTGCAACCCATCCGAGCACAGCAGCAGCAGGTCGTCCTGCTCGAAGGGGGCCTGGGCCGTGTCGATCCAGGAGGCGTCGGCGTGGTGCTGGCCGCCCAGGTCGCGGGTCACGCGGTGCTGGCCCGGCAGGGCCTTGCCCTCCGCCTCGGTCAGGCCCAGGCGCTCCCGTTCGGCGGCCACCACGGTGTGATCCCGCGTGAGCTGCTGCACCCCCCGCCCGCGGGCCAGGTACGCCCGGGTGTCGCCCGCGTGGGCCACCTGCAGGCCGCGGCCCTCCACCCGCACGGCGGTGACCACGCAGCCCATGCCACGCAGCCCCGGCTCGGCGGCGACGCGGGCCAGGATGGCCTCGTTCGCCTCGTGCAGGGCCTCCCGCAGGGTGGTCGCGTCGGGCTCCCAGGCCAGCAGGTGCTCGCGCACCAGGGCGGCCGCGACCTCCCCCGCGGCCTCCCCGCCCATCCCGTCGATCACCGCGAACAAGCCCCTGTCCGGGGCGCAGACCAGCGTGTCCTCGTTGTGGGCGCGCACCAACCCCGGGTGGCTGCGCGCGGCGACCTCCGGCGCGCTCATGCTCCGGGCACCAGCTCGACCACGGCCGCGCCCCCGGCCAGCACCACGGTGACGGGGCAGTCGGCCAGGTCCACGAAGCAGCGGCCGCCCTCCGTCAGGGGCAGATCGCCCACCATGACCGCGTTGACGCCCACCGGGCGCTGCAGGGTCACCGCGCGCGCACCGACCTCGAGGGTGAGGTGGGCCCGGCTCACCGTCGCGTCGGCCTCCTCCAGCCTGATGAGGTCGGGCTGCCCTGCGTTGTCCGGGCTGGCGCGACCCACGGTGTAGCGCCGCCCGGGCTGGAGCGGGAGCTCGCCGCCCCGCCAGCGCAGGCGCAGGACCCCGGTGGTGGGGCTCGGATCCGGCAGCCGGCGCGTGGCCTCCGGCTGCGGTGCGGCGGCGGGCTCGACGGCGCCCGCCCGCTGGGTGACCTCTCCGGCCCCGGGCCCCGGCGCCTCCATCGCGGGCTGGCTGCGCCAGCCGGCCCGGACCTTGGCGCTGCCCTGGGGCAGGGGCGCCTCGCGGTCGCAGGTGAGGAGGACAGTGGGCTGGATGCCCTGGATGAAGGCCGCCTCGTGGGCGCGGGCGTGGGCGATGACGAGGCCCTCCAGATCGCGGTGGGTCCGGGCCAGGTTGACCTCGAGGAAGCGGAAGTCCTCCTCCGCCAGGAAGATCCGCAGGTCGTTCCACAGCAGCAGCCGCCCCTGCAGATCGCGCCGGGTGCAGCAGGCCAGCACGGCCTCCAGGGCCTTGCCGAGCAGGAACTCGTCGACCGGGGTGGGCTCGCGCCGGCGCCAGAACCTGCGGCCGCCCTCCCGGAGGGCGGAGAAATCCACGTCGAAGACCCCCGGCGAGGCCTGGGTGACGGCGCTGCTCATGGATCGGGCTCCTCCGGAGCGGACGGGGGCGGCTCGCGGCTGACACAGATGGTGACGCGCTGGCTCGCGCCGTCGGACAGCTCGATGCGCTCGCCCCAGCCCACGCGCGCGCTGGCCTCCACCGTGTCCAGGCCCGGCCGCAGGCGCCGGCCGTCGGCCCGCAGGAGCGCCAGGAAGGCCGCCTGCCCGGGGGCCGGCTCGACGGCGAGGCCCAGGCCGGTGCGGCGCAGCACGAGGGCGGCGCGGCCCACGTAGCGCTCCTCCAGGCAGAGGTCGTTGGCGTGGCTCGCGGCGGCCCCGTGCCAGGGCCCCCGGCCCACCCGCAGCTCGCGGCGGTCGGCCCGGAAGGGGCAGGCCAGCGCGGGGCGGCCCTCCACGTACACCCAGGCCAGGACCGCATCGCCGCTCTCGCGGACGCGCACACCTGGGCGCTCGCCGCTCTCGACGCGGTAGGCCCGCAGCGGCAGCTCGCCGGCCAGCGGCACCACGGCGTTGGCCACCTGGGCGCCCACCTCCTCGTCGAAGCTCGGATCCTTCACGAAGCGCCGCGCCACCTCGAGGCTGCCGGGGCCCGCGGTGATCAGCACCTCGACCGCGGGCGGCAGCACGCCCTTGCCCGCGCGATCATACTGGCGCAACGCCACGATCCCCTCGGCGACGCGCTGGCGGAGGGTGATCTGGTCGAGGAGGTCGTCGTCGCGGGGCGCGTCGGAGCCGCTGGCCAGGGTGCGGAGCCGGTCGAGGAGGCCCAAGCCTCACCTCCCTTGGGCGTTCCGGGCAGACAGGCGCCCGGAACCGGGAAGGTATCCCAGCCCGGGGGGCGGCGGGGGCCCAGGGAGCCCACTCCCCACACCCACACCCGGCGCCCCGACCCCCGGCCCTCCCTGGGGCGACATCTCGGCCGACCCGGCTGGCCCGCCCCGTGAACCCAGATTAGACGCGCTCCCTCGGCAACTACAGGAGTTCGAATGCGCCCGGCAGAGGGCCCACGCGCAGCGGCCAGGGTTCGTCCGCGGCACGGGCGGGAGCACGCCCGGTGAGCGGCGATCTGCGGCTGCTGTTCGTGACCCCCGGGGGCAGCCTGGAGGCGGTGGCGCGCGTGCTGCCGGCGCTGGCCGCCGAGCAGGGGGTGGAGGTCCAGGCGCGCAGCCTCCTGCCCCAGGACAGCGCCGAGGGGCGCCTGCCCCCCTCCGAGGCCCGCCGCCTGCTCTCCTGGGCCGACCTGGTGCTCTACGACGTGCGCGATGGGGGCGACCTCATGGAGCTGCTGCGGGCCGAGCGCGAGGCCAGCCTGGACAAGTGCTTCGTCCCCCTCGCGGGGGGTCCTCGGGAGGCCCTGGCGCTGTGCCGCATGGGCTCGCTGGACCTCTCCACCCTGGCCCAGCAGGCCGGGCCGCCGGTGGACCTCCGCCGCATGCAGCCCATCTCCCGCATCGTGGAGGGGCTGGGCACCCTGGTGCCCATCGGCGCGCTGCGCGACGCGCGCAACCAGCTGCGCATCGTGCGGTACTGGAACGCGGGCGGCGAGGCCAACCTGCGCGGCCTGCTGCGCACCCTGCTGCGGGAGTACGGCGGCGGGATCGGCCCCGCGCCGACAGCACCCGAAGAGCGCCCGCCCGTCCGCCTGGAACACCCAGGCACCGGCGCCATGTTCGGCTCGGTGGAGGCCTGGCTGGCCGCCCACCCGCCCCAGCCCGGGCTCCCCTGGATCGGGCTCCTCTACGACGGCGGGCTCAAGCGCGAGGCTTCGGCCGCCGCCGCCCTGGCCCTGACGCAGGCCCTGGCGGGCAGCGCCAACGTGCTGGCGCTGGCCTCCGACGGTGTGCACAGCACCGCCGGCCTGCGGCGCGTGCTCGACGATCCCGCCTGCCCCTGCCTCGACGCTCTGGTCAGCCTGCTGTGGCACCGCCTCGACGGCGGCCCCTTCGGCTGGGACCCGGCCGAGACCTTCCACACCCTGGAGCGCCTGGACGTCCCCTTCCTCGCGCCGGCCGCCCTGCACGGCACGGATCGCGCCCGCTGGGAGCACGGCACCTTCCACCCCGCGCCCGAGGAGCTGCGCGCCGCTGTGGTGGGGCCCGAGCAGGACGGCGCGCTGCCCGCTCCCCCGCTCCTGGCCCTGGAGGCCCGGGAGAGCGCCGGGCTCAAGGCCGCGCGCGCGGTGGTGCTGGCGGAGCGGGTCCAGCGCCTGGCCGATCAGGTCCGCGGCTGGATCCGGCTGCGCCACACCGCCCGGCGCGAGCGGCGGCTGGCCATCCTGATCCCCGGCGGGCCCGGCGGCGCCGCCTGGGTCGGGCTCGATCCCTGGCTCGACGTCCGCGCCAGCCTGCGGGCGCTCTGCGCCGCCCTGGCCGAGGCCGGCTACGATCTCGGGGGCGAGGTGCCCGATCCGTGGTCCGCGCTGGATGGCGGGGTGCGCTGGCTGGCGGAGGACTACCTGCTGGCCTGGCGCGAGCTGCCGCCCGCCTTCGCCGCCGAGGTGGAACAGGCCTTCGGGCCGCCTCCGGGCGCCGCGGGCGGGCAGGAGGCTGGCCTGAGCCTCCCGGGGCGCTGGTTCGGGCGGTTGTTCCTCGGGGTCCAGCCCGCCGGAGGCGACCTCCCGGACCACCACACCATCGCCCTGTACCGCTACCTCCAGGAGGCGGGCGTCCACGCCCTGATCCATCTCGGCGGCGGCGCCGGCCCCGGGGCCATGCGGGGCAAACCCTGGGCCCTGTCCGCGGGCTGTACGCCGGACCTGCTGCTGGGCGCCCTGCCCCACGTGCAGGTGGGCTGCCTGGCCAGCCCGGCCCCCCTCGGCCAGGCGCGCCGCCGCGCGCGGGCCTGCTGCGTCACCCACCCGCCGCCGGGCCTGGTGGAAGCCGGCCTCGGCGGCGAATTGGCCGAGCTGGCCGAGCTGCTCGAGGCCACGTGCGGACGTCGCGCGGAGGGCACCGACGCGGCCGTGGCGCGGGCACGGGCCCTCGGGTTGCCCATGGATGACCGCGTCACCCTCGCCCAGGAGATCCAGCAACTGGCGACGCGGCCCGTCTCCCGCGGCCTGCACACCCTGGGCGACGCCCCGCGCTGCGCCACCCTGCTTCAGGCCCTGCGGGAGCTGGCCCGGCGCCCCCTCGCGGGTATCACGCTCGCGGACGCGGCCCGGGCCCAGGCCGGCGTCGAAGGTCAGGAAGCCCTCCTGGACCGCTGGCTGCGGGGGCTGCTGGCCGATGGGCGGCTGCCGCGGGACGCCGCCCGCGCCATCGGGCGCACCGCCGGGCTGGAGCGGCGCCTCGCGGACTACGGCGCCGCCCTCATGGAGCCGGGCGAGCTGGCCGCGCTGCTGCGCGTCATGGACGGGCGCTGGCTGCCTCCCGGGCCCCTGGGGGATCCGCTGCGCGTGCCCGAGGCGCTCCCGGCCGGGCGCGACGGCACCCTGCCCACCCTCGCCGAGCTCCCGGCGCCCGCCGCCTTCGACACCGGCGCCGCGCTGGGCGCCGCCGTGTTGGCCGAGCATCGCCAGGTCAGCGGGATCCACCTGCGCACCGCCCTGCTGATCCTGCGGGCCGACGAAATCGCCCGCTCCGCCGGGGAGGGCTTCGCCCTCGCGCTGCACCTGGTGGGCGCCCGCGCCCTGCACCGCCCGGGGCTCCCGCTGGCCTTCGAGCCCATCCCCACGGAGGAGCTCGGGCGACCGCGGGTGGACGTGGCCCTGCTGATAGACGGCGCGCTGCGCGATCAGCAGCCGGGCCTCATCGCCGCCTGGGACCGCCTGGTGGGCCGCATCGCCCTCCTGGACGAGTCCGCCGAGGCCAACCCCGTGGGGCCGCGGGGGGTGGCCGACGCAAAGGTCCTCGGCGCCCAGCTGGCCCTGGCCCGGGTGTTCGGTCCGGGGCCGGGGGCCTACGAGCCCGATCCGATCCGCGCGGTCCGCACCTGCGCTGCGCGCGCGCTCGGGGCCGTCACCCACGCCATGGGGTTCGCCTGGGGCGAGCACCTGCAGGGTGCCGCGGCCGCCGCCGCCTGGGAGCGGGTGCACGGCCGCACCGAGCTGGTGCTGCTGCCCCTGGATGGCCGCGATCGACGCCTGCTGGACCTGGATGATGGCGTCTCCCTGCTGGGGAGCGTGGTCCACGCCATCACCCGCGCGCGGGGCAGCGCGCCGCGGACCGTCATCGCCGATGGCGCCCAGCGCCCACCGCGCACCGCCGGGGTCGCCGCCGAAGCCGCCCGCGACACCCTGCTCACCCTGCTGCACCCGGGCTGGCTCGCGGCCCTGCTGCGCCACCCCGGCCACGCCGCCCAGCAGGTCGCGGCCCGCGTCACCCGCCTGGTCCATCTGGCCGCCACCCTCGATCTGCCCGCGGCGCTGCTCGACCGGGCCAGCGCCCGGCTGGTGGAGGATGAGCCCACCTTCGCCCTGCTCCAGGCCGATCACGCCCCGGCCGCCGCCGAGCTGGCGCGGTGCCTGGTCGAGGCCGCCGACCGCGGCCTGTGGCACCCAACCCCAGAGCGGCGCTCACAGATCGTCAAGGCTGCAGACCTCGCTTGAGGGTCACGCTCGGGCCGCGCTATCCTGGGCGGCACCCCACGGACCGGGATGGCCCATGCCGCGCACCTTCCTCCTGCTCGCCCTCCTCGCTCTCGCCGCCTGCGGGGAGGACCCCAAGCCCGACGACACCGGCGCGCCGCCGGAGGACACCGGCCCCTTCGATCACGACGAAGACGGCTGGACCGGCGCCGGCGGCGACTGCGACGACGCCGATCCCGCCATCCACCCCGAGGCCGAGGAGGTCTGCGACGGCCTCGACCAGGACTGCGACGAGGCCATCGACGAGGGCCTCGAGGTCACCTGGTACGCCGACGCCGACGCCGACGGCTACGGCGACCCCGCCACCACCGCCGAGGCCTGCGCCGCCCCCGAGGGCTACCTCGAGGACTCCACCGACTGCGACGACGCGGACGCCACCATCCACCCCGGGGCTGAGGAGGTCTGCGACGACCTCGACCAGGACTGCGATGGCGACGTGGATGAGGGCCTCGACGCCACCTGGTACGCCGACGCCGACGGCGATGGCTTCGGCGACGAGGCCGCCCCCACCGTCGCCTGCGCCTGCCCCACCGGCTACGTCGCCGACGCCACCGACTGCGACGACGCCGCGGCCGCCGTCTACCCGCGGGCCACCGAGACCTGCAACGACCTCGACGACGACTGCGACGGCCTGGTGGACGACGAGGACACCCGCGTCTCCGGCCAGACCACCTGGTACGCCGACGGCGACCTCGACGGCTACGGCGTCCCCGGCAGCGCCCTGACCGCCTGCGAGCAGCCCACGGGCTACATCACCACCTCAGGCGACTGCGACGACGCCGATCCGGAGATCCATCCCGGTGTCACCGAGGTCTGCGACGGCGTGGATCAAGACTGCGACGGCACCGCGGACGACAGCGCCATCGACGCCCTCACCTGGTACCGCGATCTGGACGGCGACGGCTACGGCGACCCGGCCACCACCTCCACGGCCTGCACCGCCCCCACCGGCTACACCTCGGACGCCAGCGACTGCGACGACCTGCGCCCCACGGTCCACCCCGGCGCCACCGAGACCTGCGACCGCGCCGACCAGGACTGCGACGGCCTGATCGACGAGGACGCCGGCAGCACCTGGTACCTGGACGGCGATGGCGACGGCTACGGCGACCCCACCACCGCCACCCGCTCCTGCACCACGCTCTCGGGCTACGTCACCCGCGGCACCGACTGCGACGACACCTCCTCCTCCGTCTACCCGGGCGCCACCGAGCACTGCGACGGCGTCGATGACGACTGCGACGGCACGGTCGATTCCCCCGCCGCCGCCGAGGCCGTCACCTGGTACTACGACGCCGACGGCGACGGCTACGGCGACGACAGCACCGCCACCGTCGCCTGCGAGGCGGGCAGCGACTGGGTCGAGGACGGCGGCGACTGCGATGACACCAACGACGTGGTCCACCCCGGCGCCGAGGAGATCCCCGACGGCATCGACGACGACTGCGACGGCATCGCCGACGCGGAGGCCTGCGACGACGGCATCGACAACGACGGCGACGGCGACACCGACTGCGACGACGACGACTGCGACGCCTCCACCGACTGCCACGAGCTCGGGGTGTGCGACGACGGCGCCGACAACGACGGCGACGGCCTGGTGGACTGCGAGGACGGCGACTGCGCCACCGATCCTTCCTGCTCGGAGGCCGACGCCTGCACCGACGGCGCCGACAACGACTCCGACGGCCTCACCGACTGCGACGACGACGAGTGCTGGGCCACCTGCGCCGACGCGCCCTACCGCGCCCGGGTCCTGGACGGCCACGCCCACCTGGTCATGCAGCGCCGCGACGTGGACATGAACATCGGCAGCGTCCACTCCTCGCATGCCGCCCAGGCCACCAACTGGGCCAGCGCCGGCACCGGCTGGGCGACCTCCGTCACCGGCACGCTGAGCGTGGTGCCCTCGGCCTACTGGACCGGCGCCCCCATCGCCACCTGCCAGTGGTCCCTCGCCAGCGCGAGCATGCACCGCAGCTCCTCCGGCCGCAACGGCCTGGGCCTGGGCTACGCCCTGGATCTGGTGGCGCGTGACGGCTTCACCATCGAGCCCGGCTGCGGCTGGAGCACCTCCGGCTTCCTCCCCGCCCGGCTCGGCCCGCAGGGCGCCGTCGTCCGCTACCTGGGCTCCTGGTCCGCGGGCGCCTGGGGCCGCATGAGCACCACCTGGTACGGCGGCTCCATCACCAGCTCCACCGGCACCACCGCCCACACCATCCGCCACCTCGGCTACCCCTCCACCGCCACCATGTGGCAGACCGTCGAGCGCACCACCGTCATCCGCAGCTACGAGGTGGACCTCGGCCTCGGCGATGACTACCCAGGCGCGTACTGGGCGCATCAGCGCTGGTCCTACTGATCGTTTCCCCGGAGGCACGATGCGCCGCTACGAAGTCCAGGAGCGCTTCGGCCTCGATCACCTCCGCATCGCCGCGCGTCCCGAGCCCGCCCTCGGCCCCGGCCAGGTGCGGGTCATGGTGCGGGCCTGCAGCCTCAACTACCGCGATCTGCTCATGGTCCGCGGGCACTACGACCCGCGCCTGCCCCTGCCGCTCGTGCCCCTGTCCGACGGCGTGGGCGAGGTGCTGGAGCTGGGCCCCGGGGTGCAGCGCGTGGCGCTCGGGCAGCGGGTGATCGCCACCTTCGCCCCCACCTGGATCGCCGGCGAGCCCGACGGGGACGCGGTGCGCCTGACCCGCGGGGGCGCGGTGCCCGGCATGCTCTCGGAGCAGGTGGTGCTGGGCGAGGGTGAGCTGGTGCCCGTGCCGGCCCACCTCACCGACGCCGAGGCCGCCACCCTGCCCTGCGCCGCGCTCACGGCCTGGAGCGCCCTGGTCACCTACGGCGGGCTCAAGGCGGGCGACACCGTGCTCACCCTGGGCACCGGCGGGGTCTCCGTCTTCGCCCTGCAGATCGCGCGCCTGCTGGGCGCCAGGGTCATCGCCACCACCTCCAGCGAGGCGAAGGCCCAGCGCCTGCGGGAGCTGGGCGCCGGCGAGGTGCTGCTCTACCCCCAGGAGCCCCGCTGGGGCCGGGCCGTCCGGCGCCAGACGGGCGGGGTGGATCACGTGGTGGAGGTGGGCGGGGCCGGCACCCTGGCCGAGTCGCTGGAGGCCGTGCGCCCCGGCGGCACCGTCTCCCTCATCGGCGTGCTGGCCGGCGTGCGCGAGCCGCTCACGGTCCTGCCCGTGCTGATGAAGCAGGTGCGGGTCCAGGGCATCCTGGTGGGCCACCGCCAGGGCCTGGAGGCCCTGTGCCGCGCGGTGGATCTGCACGCCCTGCGCCCCGTGGTGGACCAGGTCTTCCCCTTCGCCGAGGTCCCGGCGGCCTTCGCCCACCTCGCCTCCGGTCAGCACGTGGGCAAGGTCTGCGTCGAGGTCGGCTGAGGCCGCGCCGCCCGGATGAGCCCCTCCCTCGCCCCGCCCTTCTCCCTCTCCGTGCTGGTGCCCGTCTACGACGAGCTCGGCGCCGAGATCCTCGCCAGCCTGACCCAGGTGCAGAACATCCACCGCTGGATGGCCGCCACCTTGCTGCCCCATGTGGGCGACCAGGTCCTGGAGATCGGCGCGGGCCTGGGCAACCTCACCCTCCAGTTCCTGCCGCGCCGGCGCTACGTGGCCACCGACATCGACCCCCGCTACCTGGACTACCTGGAGGGCCTGGCCCGCGGCCGCCCCGGCCTGGAGGTGGCCCGCGCAGACCTCGGGGTGCCCGCCGACTTCGAGCCCCTCGCCGGCCAGTTCGACACGGTCCTGTGCCTCAACGTGCTGGAGCACGTGGACGACGAGGCCCTGGCCCTGGCCAGCATCCACGGCGCCCTGGCCCCGGGCGGCAAGGCCATCGTGCTGGTGCCCCAGGGCCCCTGGCTGTTCGGCTCCCTGGACCACGCCCTGGCCCACCGCCGCCGCTACACCCGCGCCGGCCTGGAGGCCGCGGTCCGCGCTGCGGGCCTGGAGGTGGCCGAGACCCTGGAGTTCAACAAGGTGGGCGTGCTCGGCTGGGCCGGCAACGGCCTGCTGCTCGGCCGCGAGCGTTTCTCCCGGCTGCAGCTCAAGGCCCTGAACTCCGCCATCCCCCTGATCCAGGGGCTCGACCGCCGCGCGCCCTGGCCGGGCCTGAGCCTGGTGGTGGTGGCGCGGAAGCCTGGGTAGGGACCAACGCCAACGCGACACCGGAGCCTCGGCGGCCGGGGGCTCGGCCCAGCCTCGCCACTTCGGCGCGGATAGCGCGCCCAACTCCGGGGGCTCGGTCCAGCCTCGCCACTTCGGCGCGGATAGCGCGCCCAACCCCGGGGGCTCGGCCCAGCCTCGCCACTTCGGCGCGGATAGCGCTCCCAACCCCGGGGGCTCGGCCCAGCCTCGCCACTTCGGCGCGGATAGCGCGCCCAACTCCGGGGGCTCGGCCCAGCCTCGCCACTTCGGCGCGGATAGCGCGCCCACCCAGGAGGCCCGGCCTGAGCAAGCCCCGGG
The DNA here is from genome assembly GCA_043814015.1 of Pseudomonadota bacterium. Taxonomy (GTDB): domain Bacteria; phylum Myxococcota_A; class UBA796; order UBA796; family JAFGLY01; genus JBDRKM01. Next base: position 40,910 of record JBDRKM010000183.1, on the reverse strand, counting down.
GGCACTGGACAGAGCCCAGGTGACAAGCACATACTCCTCGTTGTCGCCCTGATCCGTGGCGAACCTGGAGGTCCAGATGGGTCAGCACAGAGAGGCGGGTTTCAGGAGCCGGGCTGGCCGCCTGGCGGGCCTGGGCGCGGTGGTGGTGCTCGCGTGCGGTGCCGAGGGCTGCGCGCCCCGCTGCGGCTCCTACGAGGCGCAGTGCGGCCTCTCGGCCTACGTGGACGGCGAGGAGTACACCTTCGACCGCGACGACCTGTGGGAGCGGTGCGGCCCCCTCATGGGCGCCACCGCCTTCTTCGACCTGCTCGGCGATGGGCGGGGCTACATCACGTTCATGGCCAACCACGCCGACTCCGACATCGACTCCGCGGTCGCCCGGAGCCTCTTCTTCGACATCACCTTCGCCAACAGCTCCCTGGTCGTCGGCGAAGAGCTGGCGATCGACGGTGGAGAGGCGGGTGTCTACGGCGTGGACTCCGCCCCCTTCACCGAGGGGACCATCGAGGTGTTGAGCGAGCACGATGTGGACTGCATCTTGAACCAGCAGGAGTACCGCCTCCGCTGGGATCTCGACTGGAACTGGGGCGAGACCGGGCACTCCTCCTACCACAGCGAGGGCCGGGACTGGGTTCCTTTCAACTACGACGACGAGACGGCCGCCGCGCGCTGCGATTGACCGCCCGAGACGGCGTGCAGGAGGAACGACGATGCTCTCGAGATCCGGCCTGGCGAGCGCCGCTTTGGCCTGTGGGCTGTGCGGTTGCGACTTCACCCACCGCTTCGAGGATCGGCTGATGGCCGACGGAGGCGCCTGGGAGATCACCCGGTACGAGTACCACCGCATGGATCTGGACGATGGCCACCCCGAGTCCGACCTCGAGCTGGACGAGGCGGGCCGGATCACGTTCTGGCTCGACGGGGACTACGACGACTGGTTCGATCTGTGGGCCCTGCTGGAGCTGCCCGACGAGGTGCTGGTGGACGGCACCTGGACCTTCGTGCCGGCCATCGACCTGTGCAACTGGGACGGCGAGGACCTCGGCGGCGCGTTCACCCTGGCCGACCACGGCGACTTCGGCGAGCCCGAGGTGGTGACCGTGGTGGAGGACAGCGGCGACGCCATGGTCTGGGAGAGCGTCGAGGAGGCCTACCTCCCCGGCGAGGACAACGCGGCCCTCATCGAGCGCCGGTACGAGGTGACCCGTGCGGTGCGCTGATGGTCGGCCCCGAGACCTTGGTGCCGCGCGGATCGAGGTCCTCGCGGGGTGCTGCCTTGCGGTCCTGGGCGCGGGCTGTGGCCCCGGGGGCGGGCTGGCCGCGGACGGCGGGCCCCTGGACAGCGCCTTCCTGGACCTGGCGGTGACCGCCCAGACCGGGGTCCGGACCCTGGGCGTCACCGTGGACGAGGGCATCGCCTACGGGCGCGACTCCGACAGCGGCGACCTCCGGGTCTGGGACCTGTCTTCCGCCGACCAGATCGTCGATCTGCACGCGCTCGCCGAGGACGCCGCAGTGACCAACTACGTCCACGACGGCGAGCTGTGGGGCTCCTGGGACACCATCCGGCGCTGGGACATCTCAGGGGTGCCCGCCCAGGCCCCCGCGCTGTCGCAGACCGTGGACGGGCTCAACGCGGGCTACCTCCTCTTCCACGGTGACCGCCTGTACGTGGCGGACCGCATGGACACCGTGGAGATCTTCGACCTGACCGCCTGGCCCGGGGAGGAGCAGGTCTCGAACCCCGAGCACCTGGGCGCCATCCGGTTCCACGGCCTGACCGGCTGGTCCATGCTCCCCGAGGGGGACGACCTGCTGTGGCTGGGGACCTCCCGCGACGGCGTCCTGCTGGTGGACGTGGCCGACCCCGCCGCGCCCGCGCTGGTCCACCGGCTCGACCAGGGGGGCATCGTGGCGATGGCCCGCGCTGGCGACCTGCTGTGGGTCTCCACCGAGTTCGATCTGCGCGGCTGGGACGTCTCCGATCCCTACACGCCGGTCTTCATGGCCAGCAGCGATCTGACCGGCGGGGGCTGCCTGGCGGCGCGGGACGGCTGGCTCCATGCCTGCGGGGACGGCGGCTTCTCCATCTTCGACATCCATGATCCGGCCGCCATGCTCCGCGTGCGCCAGGTGCTCGAGGTGTCGGCCGGTGACCAGATCCACTTCGTGGACGAGCACATCGCGGTGGGCGGCGGCGCCCACCCGCTCACGCTCCTCGCGCCCAACGATCCCGGGATCGATCGGTAGCGGCACCCATCCCGGAGCCCTGATCGCCCGCGCTACCCGGGCTCGCAGTAGCGCCCCATGAACAAGATGGCGCCCGTCTCCGTGTCGCGGATCAAGAACATGAAGGGGTGATCCGCGCGGAAGCTGGGCCTGGGCCCGGCGCTGCGCGTCATGGCCACCGCGGTGGCCGCGGCCGCCTCCGTGCCCTGCTCGTCCACGCCGATCCAGGCCTTGTGCACCACCGCGGAGATGAACAGGGAGGTGGCCTTGGTGATGCCGGAGAAGTCGGCCCCGCCGCCGAACGCCAGCGGCATGCCGAGGGCGGCCAGCGGCTCGGAGAGCTCGTAGTCCGTGGACAGGGTGAAGCGCGGCAGGAGGATCGCCACCTTGGCCGGGTGCAGGGCGTCTTCCCAGGCGGCGAGGGCCGCGGGCGAGAGGCCGGCCTCCAGGGCCGGCAGGCCGTCATCTGCGTGGGGCAGGGCCAGGAGCAGCTCGAGGCGGTCGCCGGTGTAGGGCATGACCAGCAGGGTGGCGTCGTCGGTCTGGCCCCAGCGGGCGTGGGCCTCCTGGCGCATGAACGGCACCTCCACCTGGGCGCCGCCGGCGGTGGTGAAGGGCCCCGGCGCGGTCTTGGCGGGGTCGAAAGGCTCCTTCCAGGTGCCCTTGAACCAGACCGCGTTGGTCAGCACCAGGGTGGTGGAGGAATCCAGCAGGCCCTCCGGGATCAGCTCGGGGATGTGACCGGCGGTGTGCTCCGACACCCAGGCGTTGATGGTCTGCCGCGCGGCCTCGGGAGCGCCGAAGTCGAGCCCCTCGATCCCGGCGCCGTAGAACACGCGGGTCAGCTCCAGGAAGGGGGCCTCGAACCCGAAGCCCTGCTGGCCCCACAGGCGGTTGGCGATGGCGAGGGTCCAGGGGCCCTCGGCCGCGAGTGAGGCCTGCAGCGCCCCGAAGGCCGGGTTCAGGCGCTCCTGGGGCAGGTCGAGGTGCAGCGCCCGGTCCATCTCGGCCGCGGTCTCGCCCCTGGCGCCGGCGCGCGTCATGGCCAGGGCCAGCGAGATGCTCACCGGGGAGATGAACACATTGCCGGGCCCGCGGGCCGCGAGGTTCCGGTAGAGATCGAGGGCAAAGGCGGCGTCGCCCTCCCGCAGCGCGACCGCCTCCTCGGGGGTGAGGGGGGTGGATGGCGCGGCGGGCGCCTGGGGCCCACCGGCGGGCGCGGCGGGCGGCTCGGCCCCGACGGCGGGGCCGCCCGTGGCGCAGGCGGCGAGGAGGAGGAGGGGGAAGAGGGTCATGGGGGCCTCCGGAAGAAGAGAGAGCCCTAACCCCCGCGGGGACGCGCGCAGACGGGTCGGGCTCCGCGGCCAGACCTGGGGCCGGCGGCTTCAGATCGGCCCCGGCTGCCCGTGCTGCTCCGGCACCGCGGGCTCCACCCCGGCCTCCTCCGGCAGCCCCAACCCCTCCAGCCCCTCCAGCGCCTTCAGCATCTGCTCCAGCCGCTCCGGGTCGAAGGCGCCACCGAAAGGATCGCTGCCCGCCGGGGCCGCGTCCAGGTCCTGGCGGCTGCCGGTGGCGTCGTCGAAGGAGAAGACGTTGGGCGCCGGCGGCGGGGTGAGGCCGAAGCGCTGGATGAGCTCGCTGGAGAAGTCGTAGAAGGCCGAGTACAAGATGACCGCGTAGGGGGCCCAGGCCGGGGCGGACTCGCTGTCGTCCAGGCGCAGGGAGTCGGCGGGGACCGAGCCCAGCTCGCGCACGATGGGCTGGCCGCCGGGGGGGGTGATGGTCACGGTCCAGCCGATGGCGTAGCCGCGCAAGAGGCCCATGGTGGCGGTGGTGGTGTGGGCGCCGAGGCCCGAGAGCCCGCCGTAGGCCGGGACCTCGGTGGTCTCGCGGGTGTAGAGGTAGACGTCGCCCGAAGGGTGGGTGTGGTAGGCGATGGCGAAGACCGGGGGCGCTCCCTCGGCGGCCAGGCGCAGGGCCAGGATGTCGAAGCCGAGCACCTGATCGATGGCGGCCTGCAGGCGGGCCAGGATGACCGCCTCACGCCGGGTGATCTGCTTGTCGTCGAAGGTCCCGCCCAGCCCGATGATGGCCGAGCCGTCATCGCTCTGCTCCTGCATCTGTTGGACCTTCGGGTCGCTGGAGGCGTAGAAGGACTCGCCCATGCGCTCGAACAGGCGCCCCTCCTCCGTGGTGGGCACCGGCTCGTGGGTGCCCTGGAAGGCCACCGCGACCGCGGGGGACTCGGCCTGCCGCAGGGCGGCGAGCACCGCCAGCAGCCCGTCCACCAGCTCTTCGTCGGCGAAGGGCCCGTGCAGGGAGCGCACGTGCTCGATGGCCCGCTGGTAGAAGCTGGCCACCAGGACCAGGGCCTCGTCGCGGTGGCGGGTGTTCTCGTCCTCCACCAGGTAGGCGCGCAGCGCGGAGGGGCGGCTGTCGCGCTCGGCCTCGATGCGGGCCTGGGCGAAGCGCTGGTCGTCGCGGGCGTCGCGGACCTCGGCGGCGTGGCGGCCATGGGGCAGGGCCAACAGGTAGTACTCGGCGGGGCCGGGGTCACCTTCGGCGGCGGAGGTGACGTCGGCGTACAGCACGTGGTCCTTCTGGAAGGAGAAGGCGGCCGGGAGGATGGCGCCGCACAGGGCGACCCCCACCAGGACGCTGCCAGCCAGCAAGGCGAGGCGCAGGGTCTCGTACCCGCCCTGGCCCGGGCGCAGGTCGGGCTCCCTCGCGCCGGTGCTGATGGGCATCTTGAACTCGCGGGCGCCGTCCACGATCTGGCGGGCCAGGCGGCCGAGCAGCTCGGAGTCCGCCAGGACCGAGGCCCTGAGCGCCGGGTCGGCCTTGCCCGTGAGGTGGGCGATCACCGAGAGGTAGTGGGCGATGCGCTCCGCCTTGGCCTTGGGGGAGACGTTGACGGTGCTGACGCCGCCAGGCAACTCCAGGTGCATGGCGGTGTGCTGGTAGGCGCCGTTGGTGTAGTGGTGTACGATCCGCAGGCCGCGAATCCCCGCGTGGCTGCGCATCTGGACGCCGCCTGGACCCACGGTCCACCAGCCCCGGGGGCCCACGAACTCGAAGCGGCCGAGGTAGTGCGGGCTGCGCTCGCGGCGCAGGAGGGTGTCCAGCGCCGCGCCGAGCATGAGGGCGCCGAACACGATGGCCACCCAGACCCACCAGTCGGGCATCAGCGGTGCCCAGCGCGGGTTGCGGCTGAAGTACCACCCGATGGGCACCAGCACGGCGCCCGCGCCCACGACGGCGCCGGCCCAGGTCCAGAGGTTGGTCTTCTTGTAGAACAGGCCCAGGGGGTGGGCCTCGCGCTGGTTGAGCACCGCGCGCAAGAAGGAGCGCACATCGGGGGGAAGCTCTGCCAGGCTGGCCTTCAGGACTCCGGACGCCATGGGCACCTCGCGGGGGGCGCCGACCGGGCGGAGCCGGCGGCTGCAGGACGATAGCACAGGGCGCGCCGCACAGGCCCCGGACCCGAATCGTCGGCTCCGCCGACGAAGCCGTCAGGTATCAGCTTCGTCAAGCAGCAGCCGACGTTCGCGCTCTTCACCCACGGGGTGAACAGGACCGAGGCGGGTGATTCGCGAAGAAGGTGCTTGCTGAAACCTGATACCTGAAGGCTGATACCCCGTGTCCGAAGATTCGGGAGAGCCCCCCGAAGTTGCCACTCGCACGCAAAGCCACCCAGAAGTTGCCAGTCTGCACGCAAAGCCGCTCAGAAGTTGCCACCCCGGCCTGCGATCGGAGCCTCTCCTGGGGAGCGCGGCCAAGAAACCGCCCTCATCAGCGGTCCGGTGGAGGCGACGGGGGCCGGGTGGCAACCTGAGGGGACCTTTGATCGCAAACTGGCAACCTGGGGGGCACTTTGGTTTCCCAGCGGCGATGCTGGGGCCCCTCTCCCCCCGGCTCTCAGGGCGTGGCGGTGTAGGTCTCGCCGCTCGGGCCGAGGTGCCAGGCCTGCCCCCGCGTGCGCCTGGAGGAGCCGCTCCAGTCGCAGGGACCGACGTAGTTACGCGATGAGTGGGTGGAGCCCGCCGAGTGGACCAGCTCGGAGCCCGCGTAGAACCGCGGCCCGAAGCTCCAGGCGTAGGGCGAGAGCGTGGTGACGCCGGCGTAGCCGGCCCCCGGCATGACCGCGACCTCCGAGGGCAGGAACCACGAGGAGCCGAGCCGGCAGGCCGGGTCCACGGCGAAGCCGATGCGGTTGACCGGCTCCAGCCGCCAGCCGCTCGAGTGCCACACGATGTCGTTGTGGACCCAGCGCTCCCAGCCGACCTGCGCCGCGACCACGGACCAGGTGCAGGTGGTGCGCGCCGCAGTGCTGCCCCAGGCCGAGGCCCCGCTCGGCAGCACCTGCACCGTGCCCCACAGGGCGTAGATGGAGGCGCCGTAGTCCCAGGTCCACGCGCTGCCCGTGTCGCAGCGCATGGAGTCGGCGGCGCTGACGTGCCGGGTGTTCAGGTTCTGCAGCATGGTCCCGCCCTGTACCCGGCTGCGCACGCCCGCCGGGTGGCAGATGGGCCCCCAGCAGTCGTCGTCCTCGCAGTCGGTCAGCCCATCGCCGTCGTCGTCCAGCCCGTCGCTGCAGGCCGCCTCCAGGCAGGCCGGGGCGTCGAAGCAGTCGGCGTCCTCACAGTCCACCAGGCCATCGGCGTCCTCGTCGCTCCCGCTGTCGCAGATCTCGCAGCCCTCGTCCGCGATCCCGCTGCAGTCGTCGTCCACCCCGTCGCAGCGCTCGACGGCGCCGGGATGGACGGCGGGATCGCCGTCGTCGCAGTCTCCCCCGGTGGCCTGCCGGCCCGCGGGCGCGGCGCAGGCGTACACCGGGTCCGCGTCGTCACCGTACCCGTCGCCGTCGCCATCGGCGTACCAGGCCGGCGCGTCGGTGGCGTCATCCTCGTCCGTGCTGCCGTCGCAGTCGTCGTCCAGGCCGTTGCACAGCTCGGCCGAGGCGGGGCTGACGCCAGGATCGGCGTCGTCGCAGTCCCCGGCCTCGGCGGACTGGCCCGCGCCGACGGCGCACGCCAGGACCGGGGCGGCGGCGTCGCCGAAGCCGTCCCCGTCCGCGTCCGTGTAGAAGGTGGCGGTGTTCACCGCGCCCTCGTCCACCGCGCCGTCGCAGTCCTCGTCCACCCCGTCGCAGTGCTCGTCCGCGCCCGGGAAGACGCCGGCGTCTGCGTCGTCGCAGTCCAGGGCGAGGGCCGCGACCACCTGGCCCGCGGCCGGGGCGCAGGCCCGCGTGGTGGTGGCCGGATCGCCCCAGCCGTCCCCGTCGCGATCGGGGCAGAAGGTCGCCGCGTCCACGGCGTCCTCCTCGTCCACCGCGCCGTCGCAGTCGTCGTCGACCCCGTCGCAGCGCTCGTCCGCGCCGGGATGGATCGTGTCGTTGTGGTCGTCGCAGTCGCCGTCCACGACCGCGTAGCCGTCGGCGTCGAGATCCACGCCTGCGTCGTCCGCGGGGGGCCCAGAGCAGGCCGGCAGGACCAGCACGGCGAGAGAAAGGAGAGGATGGCAGCGCATGCCCGGACGATACCCGAGTCAGGGCCCGCCGATCAATCCTGTCTGCGCGCCGGCGCGCCGCGCCGCGATCAGGGCGCGAGCTGGCCGCCGTCGTCCGACCCGAAGCAAAGCACCTCGCCGCGGGTGGCGACGGCGCAGGTGTGCCGGTAGCCCGCGCTGACGTCGACGAACTGGTCCAGCGGCACGAAGGTCTGCTGGTCGCTGCCGTCGCCCCAGCACTCCACCGTTCCGGTATCCGCGAGGGCGCAGCCGAACTCGTAGCCCAGGGTGACGGCGGTCCAGGAGAGGGTGGACCAGGGGCCGTCGAGCCGGGCGTCGCCCCAGCAGACGACCTCCCCCCCTTCCGTCAGCGCGCAGGCGTCGTCCTCGTAGATGGCGATGGCCTGGTAGCTCCCCTCGGTGGGGCGATCGGAGAGATCCGGCTCGTCCGAGCAGAGGAGGGTGCCCTGGGCGTCGATGCCGCAGAACTCGCCGAGGCTCCACGCGAAGTCGCTGAAGGTGCCGGTGGTGGTGAGCGTGGCTTCGCCGGTAGAGAGGTCGGTGCAGTACGGCTCGCCGGCGTCGGTCAGGCCGCAGCCGAGGCCTTCGTCCGCGTGCACCGAGGTGTAGCTCCCGGCCACCTCCACCACGGCGCCGCCGGCCTGCCAGCATTGCATGCCCGCTCGCGCGGTCAACGCGCAGGTGGTGCGCCAGCCGGCGCTCACCGCCCGGTAGGGGCCCGGGGCCTCGAGCGCCATCTCCCGCTCCTCGCCGCCGCCCCAGCAGCGGAGCGCGCCCTCGGTGGTGAGCGCGCAGGAGTGGTCGTAGCCCGCGGCGACCCGGGCCACGTCCCCAAGCATGTCCAGCGCGCTGTCGTCGGTCGCGTCGGGATGGCAACCGCCGGCGAGCACGAGGGAGATGGCGAGCGCCCTGCGCGGACATGCGAACATCATGGGCCTCCTTGACGGCGCACCTCGTCCTGATATCGCGTGTTGAAGACAGTGTGAATGCCCTTTCCCGCGGAGAGCGTCATGCGCCAGCCCGTCGTGGTCCTCCCCCTGCTGCTCCTGGTCGCCTGTGGCGACGACGCCGACGAGCCAGGAGCCTGCCCCAGCTTCCGATCCGCGTACGCGAGCTGCCTCGTGGCGCGCGAGACCTGGATCGACGGGGAATTGGCGGCGCTGCACGGCTGGGTCAATGACGCCGAGGGCGACGCCGTGCGCTACGAGGTCGATTCCGACGCCGACGGGGTGCTCGACAGCGTCAGCGAGTACGAGCACGACGCGCGCGGCAACATGACCTACCGGGTGGTCGACGAGGGTGCCGACGGAACCCCCGATGCCGAGTACGCCTACACCTGGAGCGACGACGACCGCTTCCTCACCGCTGTGCGGACGCTCGACGAAGGCGTCGAGGTCCTCGACACCTGGACCCGCGCCTATGAGGGCGAAATGCTGGTCTCGTACCAGTACGACGCCGGCACCGACGGGGTCCTCGAGGCCTGGTGCGACATCGGCTCCGCCTGGGAGGGCGCCGAGCGCGTCGAGACCTGGAGCTGCTTCGAGGACGACGATCCGGAGACCCTGGCCTGGCAGGAGACGCACCGCTACGACGCGCGCGACAACGAGCTCGAGAGCTGGGTGGTGCACGACGACGGCTGGTACGTCGAGGGGTCCACGGCGCGCTACGACGAGGACTGCCTGCTGCTCGGGGGCCACGTCGTGGACTACTACACCGGCGCCGAGGATGGCGTGTACACCGAGTACGACTTCTGGGCAGCCCACGACGCGCAGGGGCGCTTCACCGGCGGGCGGTACGAGTACTCCCACGCCGGCGGACACCGGGAGGAGATCCTCCTGGTCTACGTCCAGACCTACGACTGCGACTGATCGAGGGAGGCCGAGATGCACGCTTTGTTGCTCGCCGCCGCGCTGAGCACCACCGCCCATGCCTGGGATCTGACGGGCTACGCCTGGGACGTGGAGGACGGGCCGATCACCTGGTACCTCATCGGGTCCGACGCCATGCCCGCCGAGGACTACGAGGACGAGGTGCTGGCGGCCTTCGAGGTCTGGACCGAGCAGGATCCCTGCCTGGCCTTCGAGTTCGCCTACGGCGGCATCCTGACGGACACGGAGGGAGGCTCCGCGAGCGACGGGCTCACCACGATCACCCTGGGGGATCCGGACAACACGCTCGGGACGGGGGTCTTCGCGGCGAGCTACCTCCGCGCCTCGTCCGAGCTCATCGGAGAGGTGCTCGGCTGGTACATCTACGCCCTGACCGAGGCCGACATCATCCTCAACCCCGACTACGACTGGGTGACCCTGGAGGAGATGGACGCCGGGGGCTGCGACGGAGCCATGGTGCTCGAGGCGGTCCTGGCCCACGAGGTGGGCCACCTGCTGGGCCTGGGCAACGCCTGCGACGATGGCGGGCTCTGCAGCGATGAAGAGCTGGCCGCGGCCATGTACTGGGCCCTCCATGCCTGCGACACCCAGGGCATGGAGCCCAACGGCGACGATCTGCAGGGTCTCTCGGCGCTGTACGGCGTGTATGTGGGCGTATCCCTGCGGTCGGCGAGCGGGGGCGACTACGGCGAGACCGCGACCTGGGCGGGGCCGCTGCCGCTCGAGCTCTGCTTCGCGGCCGCCAGCAACGGCGCAGCCGACGACTTCGCCTGGGACTTCGGCGACGGGGCCACCGCGGCGGGCGAGCAGGTCTGCCATACGTGGACAACGGAGGGCCACACCACCGTGGCCCTCGAAGGCACCCGGACCTCAGACGGCTGCAGCGGCCAGGACAGCCTCGACATCCTGGCCTGCACCGATCTCGGCTCCCTGGAGCCCGGCCTGGCGTCCTTCACCGCCACCGGAGATACCACCGGGCAGGCCGGTAACGCCGTTCCCGCGGCCACCGTGGGCTGCATCGAGGTGGTCACCTGGGAGGCCTGGCGGGATGGCGAGCTGGCCTGGATCTCCGTGGAGTGGGAGCCCGAGGTCGTGCTGCCGGGGCCGGGCAGCTACCTGCTGCGCCTGACCGTGTCGGGCCCGGGCGGCAGCTACGTGGACGAGCTCGAGGTGGTCGTCGAGGAGGGCGCAGGGGAGGGCTGCGGCTGCCACCCCACGGGCAGCGCCGCGGGCGCCTGGGGGCTCCTGGGGCTGCTGCCCCTGTGGCGGCGCCGGCGCCGGGCTCCTGGCGGTCAAAACTCGGGCAGTGGAGCGCCACTGGCGGCGATATGACCGTTTTTCGGGCAGATCGCGGTCAAAACTCGGGCAGTGGAGCGCCACTGGCGGCGATATGACCGCGCGCGGGGCGCCGCTACCGGATGTCGTGTTTCTTGAGGAGGCGGGCGACGGACTTGCGGTCCATGCCCGCCGAGCGGGCCGCCCGGCTCATGTTGCCATCGTGGCGCTCCATCAGATCTTCCAGGTACTGGCGCTCGAAGGCGTCGATGATCCTGTCCTTGGCGTCCTTGAAGGGCAGCTCGGTGACCCCCGCGGCCTCCATCCCGAGCGCCTCGACGCCGGAGGACGCGGGCGGGCGCGGAGGGGCGCTGATCCGCAGGGCCTCGGGCAGGGCGCTCAGGGTGATGCTGACGCCATCGCAGAAGGGCAACGCGCGCTCGACCACGTTGCGCAGCTCCCGCACGTTGCCCGGCCAGCGGTAGCCCTCGAACAGCTCCTGGACCTCGTCGGAGATGGCCTTGACGCCGCGGTTGTGGGCCGCGTGTCGCATGAGGTGTTCGACCAGCAGCGGGATGTCCTCGATGCGCTCGCGCAGCGGCGGCACGCGCAGCTCCAGCACCGCCAGCCGGTAGTAGAGGTCCTCGCGGAAGCGGCCGTCCGCGATGTCCTTGCGCAGGTCGCGGTTGGTGGCGCAGACCACCCGCACATCGACGGGGCGGGTCTGTCCCGAGCCGACCCGGCGCACCTCGCGCTGCTCCAGCACGCGCAGGAGCTTGGGCTGCAGATCCAGCGGCAGCTCGCCGATCTCATCGAGAAAGACGGTGCCGCCGTGCGCCTGCTCGAAGACCCCCGGGCGGCTGGCCACCGCGCCGGTGAAGGCGCCCCGCTCGTGCCCGAACAGCTCGCTCTCCACCAGGTTGGCGGAGACGGCGCCGCAGTCGAAGACCGTGAAGGGGCCCCTGGCGCGCCGGGAGCGGGCGTGCATGGCGCGGCTGACCAGCTCCTTGCCGGTGCCGGTCTCGCCGGTGATCAGCGCGGTCAGCTCTGTGTCCGCCACGCGGGCGATCAGGCCGAAGAGGCCCCGCATGGCGAGGGAGGCGCCCACCATGCCCTCGAAGAGGCACTCCTCGGTGGGCTGGACGTCGACGACCTCGTCGGCCGTGGCGTAGATCAGCTCGGTCTGACCCACCCGGAAGCGGGTGTCGGGCGCGAGGTAGGCCTCCCGCACCCTGACCGGCCCCACGAAGGTGCCGTTGGTGGAGTCGAGATCGCGCAGCAGCACGTTCCCGCGAAGGCGCAGGACCTCCGCATGCCGCCGCGAGACCGTGTCGTCCTTCAGCACGATGTCGTTGCCAGCCCAGGTGCCGATGCGCACCACGTCGCCGTCCACGAGCCAGGAGGCGCCCTTGTCCTCACCCGCGACGCAGGTGAGGCGCCCCCGCCGGAGGTGGAGGCGCCTTGGCTCGATGCTGGCGAGTGTGACGGTGGTCTCACCCATGGGATGCTCCTCGGGACAGCCGAAGGTCGGCATTTAACCAGAAACAGCCATCAGGTATCAGCATTCAGGTGTCAGCAGGCAGCGCACCCGGGGCCTCGTCCGGACCGCGTGACGTTCGTCGGGCCAAGCCCGCCCCTACGCAGGTCCCGAGGGTGTGCGGCTGACACCTGACACCGATCGGCTTCAGAAGTCCCGTAGTCCTGCGGACCGCGCCATGGCCCGTAGCCTGAAGCCGCCGAATCGTCCGACGTCTCGGGAGCACCCCGAATCGTCGGGTACAGAGCTATCAGCTTTCAGGTATCAGGATTGAGCAAGCACATTCTTCGCGAGTCACCCGGCTCGGTCCCGTTCACCCCGGGGGTGAAGTGCGCGAGCGCCGGCTGCTGCCCGAAAGAGCTGATTGCTGATTGCTGATACCTGACGGCTTCGTCGGCGGAGCCGACGATTCGGGAGCACCTTGAGACCCCACAAGGCAGGTGCTACCTTCTGGAGTCCCGCCTTCCCGCCAGCCAACCTCGATGTGCGCCCGGACCTTCCTCGCCGCCCTCCTGCTCCTGACCGTCTGCGGCCCTCGCGCGCACGCGGCCTGTCCGCAACCCACGCTGGCCCGCGATCTGCTGGCGCAGCTCGATGTCGCTGAACAGAGCGTCGGTCGCGACGCGGCGCGGTTCAGCGGCGCCGCGGGCGCCATCGAAGCCGGGCTGCCGTGCCTCGAGCGGGTGCTGAACCCGGAGATCGCGGCGCGCATCCATCGGATCGAGGGCCTGAGCTCCTTCGTCGCGGGCGACCGGCAGCGGGCCCTCGAGGCCTTCGCGGCCGCCCAGCGGCTCGCACCCGAGTTCCGTTTTCCCGAGGCGGTCTTCCCCGCGGCCCACCCCGTACCCCAGCTCTGGGGCCAGGCCGCGGAGGTCGCCCGGGTGGTGGAGCCCGTCGCGCTGCCCGACACGGTGGTCCTCTGGGTCGACGGCACCATCGTCACCGCGCGGCCCACCACCACGCCGGCGGTGGTCCAGCTCCAGGCCCGTGACGGCTCGGTGCTCGCCACCGCCTACACCTGGCCCGCCGACCCGCTGCCCATCCCCCTCGCGCTCGCGGAGGCGCGATCGATTCGCTCGGACATCGGCAACACCATCACGGTGCCCCGCGCGCACCACCCCCACATCCCCCTGGCCGTGGGTGCCGGCCTGTCGGCCCTGGCCGCCGCGGGCAGCTACGCCCTGGCCTGGGGCACAGCCCGCGACTACCGTGACAACCCGCACACCGACGCCGAGCTCGAGCAGCTCCGCGCGCAGGCGAACACCCTGGTCTTCGTGTCCGTGGGGCTGGGGACCGTCGCCGTGGGCGCCGGGCTGGGCGCGGGCTTCGCCTGGCCGCGGTAGGGCGCTTGACTCCGCCGCCGCTGCTCTCCCCCGGACAGGTGATCGGCCAGCACCGGGTCGAGCGGCTGCTGGGCCGGGGGGGGATCGCCGAGGTCTACCTGGTCACCGAGCTGACCTTCGAGGTCCCGCAGGCCCTCAAGGTGATGCTGGACGACGACGAGGACCGGGCGCGGCGGCTGATCCGCGAGGGGCGGGCCCAGTACCTGGTGCAGCACCCCAACGTCGTGCGCGTGCTCGGCTCGCTGACCGTGCTGGGGCGCCACGCGTTGATCATGGAGTATGTCGAGGGCGTGGACCTGCGCCGTTGGCTGCACGGCAAACGCCTGCGCGGCCTCTGGCCGAGCCGGGAGGTGGCGCTGGAGCTGTTCCGCGGCGTGCTGGACGGCGTGGGCGCGGCCCACGCCCGCGGCCTGGTGCACCGCGACCTCAAGCCCGCCAACATCCTGGTGGCGCCGACCGCCGGCGGCGTGGTGCCCAAGGTCACCGACTTCGGGCTGGTCAAGGACCTGCTGCAGGCGCTCACCCCCGGGGAGGGGACCGTGGCGGGCACCATCATGGGCACCCAGGGCTACATCGCCCCGGAGCAGATCTGGGCCCTGCCCGAGATCGACGCCCGCGCCGACGTCTACTCCCTGGGCTGCCTCCTCTACCTGCTGGTCTGCGGTCAACCCGCCTTCGGACAGGACGACCTCTCCGCGACCTTCTCGAAGGTGCTCGGCGAAGAGTACACCGATCCACGCGCGCACGTGCCCGACCTGCCCGAGGGGCTCTGGCTGGCCCTCCGACACAGCCTGGTGGCCGACCGGCGCCACCGCATCCCGAGCTGCGAGACCCTCTGGGACGTGATCCAGCGCGGGCGGCCCGCGCTCGCGGCCCTGGGCCTGCGGGGGGCGGCCCCCCCGACCACGACGGCCGGGCCACAAGAAACCCCGGCGCCCGCGGAGCAGGCCGCGGGCGAGGTGACCGCGACGCGTCGGCTGGCCGCCGACGTCGCGACCGTGGCCATGCCCGTGGAGCTCATCGAGCACCTGGTCCCCGAGACGCCCGCGGAGCCAGAGGCGCGGGGGCCCACCACGCGGCGGTTGCCCCCGCCCGAGGCCACGCGACCTCCAACGACCTCGACCCTCCGACTCCCCGAATCGCAGGTGACGGTCGCAGACCCCGTCGCCCTCCCGCCCCCCAGCCAGCCTCCCGGGGCCCGGACCGCGCTCCCGGCGAGCCTGCCAGACGGGGTCGTCGCACCTCCGCGACCCCGGCGTACCCCGCGCGACCCCGAGAACCCCAGCGGCACCCGCCTGGGCCGCCCCACGCTGTGGGCGCTCGGTTCCCTGCTCCTCGGGATCGGCATGATCGCCGGGGCTGGGGTGGGCCTGGTGATCGCGAGGCCTGGACGGCAGGAGCCCGCACCCGCGCCGCCCGCGGCGCAGGCCCGCGCTCCCGCAGCCCCCCTCCACCCATCCGCCGCCCCACCGGCGGCCCCACCGGCCCTCACCGAGGTCCTCCCGGCCGAACCCGGGGCCACCGCGCCCACACCGGCCAACGCCGTCGATCCGGGCTCACCGGCGCCCCTCCGGTCCACACCCCGCGCGACGCAGGGCCCGCGGGAGCCCCCCAGGTTGGCCGCGGAACCGGCCGAGAGCGCACCGCCCACCCAGCTCCCGGTCGCGGCCCTGGCGGCCGAGCCTCCGGCCGCAAGTCCTGTCCCGGCGGAGCCCCCCATGGGGCGGGTGAAGGTCGAAGGCACCGCGCAGCAGGTCTGCCTGCGGAGCCACGCCGACGGGCAAGAGTACTGCGCCGCGCGGGTGCCAGCCGGAGCCTACGACGTGCAGATCCACATGGGCGGCGAGGCCATCACCGCCGGCACCACCGAGATCCGGGAGGGCACGGTGACCTCCGTGCGCTGCGACGAGGCCTTCCTGACCTGCTACTGACGGTCAGTAGCAGATCCCCCCCGCGCAGGTGAAGCTCACGTCGTCGCCGTAGCTGTAGGCGGGACCGGAGGCGCTCGCGTAGACATCGTCGGGGCTGTTGTCGCTGCTGCCGGTCCAGTCGCAGGTGTGGGAGGCGAGCTGGCAGGTGGGCTCGTAGAGGAAGGCGCCGCCGCCCAGGGCACCCGTGTTGCCCCAGATCCCGGCGCTGTTGGAGGTGGAGCCGGTGCAGGAGATCTGGCAGGTGGTGTAGCAGATGAGGCCCCCGCCCACCGACGAGGAGGTCCCCGCGGCCACGTTGCCCGTGATGATGGTGTCCACCAGATCGAGGGTGGCCATGTCCACCCAGATCCCGCCCCCGTACTCGACGGTGGTGTTGTCACTGATCAGCGAGTCCGTGAGCTCCGCGTCCGCCGCCGCCAGCACCAGCCCGCCCACGGACGGCGACTCGTTCTCGGCCACGGTGACGTTGTCCATGACGATGTCGCCGAGGAAGACGTAGAGCCCGCCCGCCACGGCTGTGGCGGTGTTGCCCAGGATCAGGGTGTCCGCCCAGTCGGTGGTGGCGCTGAAGAGGTAGCCGGCGCCGCCGTAGTCGCCGCAGTCGTTCTCGGTCAGGGCGCTGTCGGAGATGCTGAGGGTGCCCTCGTCGATGTGCAGCGCGCCGCCCTGCTGGGTGGCGTAGTTGTGATCGAGGGTGCTGCCCGTGATGACGATGTCGGCGTCCGCGCCGTACAGGCCGCCGCCGGCCGTGGCGGAGTTGCCCGTGATGACGCAGTCCCGCACCGTCATGGACAGCGCGAGGCCGTTGGCCCGGACGGCGCCGCCCGTGGCGGAGGAACCCCCGGAGATGGTGAGCCCCTCGACCACCGCGCTGGCGCCAGGCGTGACGGCGGAGATCACCGCGGTGCTGCCGTCGCCAGTCAGGGCCACCGCGCCGGCGCCGCCGACCCCGACCACCTCGGCGTTCGGGGCGGTGAGCTGCAGGTTGGCGTACCAGGTCCCGGGGCAGAGGTACAGCACGCCATCGCTGCTGATCCGCAGGGACGCCGCGCTGGAGGCGGTGCCGGCCCCCAGCGTCGCGCTCTGATCGGTGGCGATCCCCGCGCTGTCGATGAAGGTGGCCAGCCCGGACACCGCGACGACGCCATCGCAGTCCTGGTCCACCTCGTCGCACAGCTCCGTGGCGCCCGGGAACACGGTGGCGTCGGCATCGTCGCAGTCCGCGCTCGCGGGGAAACCATCGCCGTCGGCGTCCGGGTCCGTGTCTCCGTCGGCGTCGCTGTCCGAGTCCGCGTCGGCGTCGCTGTCCGAGTCCGCGTCGGCGTCGCTGTCGGCATCGCTGTCACCGTCGGCGTCGGCGTCCGCATCGCCGTCCGCGTCGGCGTCGGCGTCGGTGTCGGCGTCCGCATCGGCGTCGGTGTCGGTGTCCGTGTCCGTGTCCGTGTCCGTGTCGGCATCGCCGTCGGGCGTGCCGCTGTCGTCGTGCCGCAGCCGCGCGTCGTGCTCGGCCCCGGAGATGAAGGCGCACCCCGGGAGCGCGAGGCACAGGCAGGCGGAGAAGAGGCAGACACGCAACATGACACCCCCTATTATTCGCCCCGAGGTGCGGATGGGTACCTGCCGAACCCCGCGGAGCTGGGCTGGGCCGGCGTGGTCTACTCCACCCACCTCTTCGAGTGGGGTGCCGAGAGCCTGGAGGACTACGAGGGCTACCTCACCCTCTGGGAGAACGGCTTCAGCGCCACCCAGGCGGCGCAGGGCGTGCCCTACTACATCGGCTCCTTCTCCACCTTCGTGGACGAGCCCTGGGCGTACCAGGCGGCTGGGCAGATGCGCGCGCTGTTCGAGCGGGAGGGATGGTCCTGGACCCTGTGGACCTTCGCGCGGCTCGACGACCCCATCGACCAGCGGATCTGGGGCTCCAGCAGCTCCTGGGGTCTGCTCGGGCGCCTGCCCGCGGACGCCACCTTCGAACGCCCCGACCTGTACCGCGACGGCCAGGAGACGCTGGCGGCGAAGCTGAAGGCCTACGCCACGCTGGACCTGCAGCCCAACCCCGCGCTGCTGGAGGCGCTCACAGAGGGCGCGGAACACTGATCTACTAACATCGAAAGTCCGCGCGCCAGGCGCGGATTTTTGATGTTGGTAGATCACGCGCCGCAGGCGCGCGCGCCAATAGGGCGCGGGGGATGCGGGGGGCTCGCCGCCCCCCACGCGTCAGCGGTGCGGGGGAGGGCAGCCCGTGGGGGGCGGTGAGCCCCCCGCATGGCCAAAAAGGGCAGCGCGGCCGGTGCGATCACTTTGGGTTGCGGGCGGAGCCCCGCGCTGAGGAGGGCATGCCCCGAGAGCGGGGTGCCGATGGTGGGACATGGTTCGCCCAGGCGCACCGGGAACGGGCGTCCATCGCACGCCAGAGCCCCTTCCAGAGGCGCACCGCCCACATCCCGAGGCGTCGGCATGGAGTTTGCATTGAGGCCCGGCGCCCGCCGAGGACTCAGCCATGCCACCCACCGCCGCCCTCTTCGCCCTGCTGCTCGTCGGCCCGGTGCGGGCCACCGATGGGTCCTGCGCGCCCTGCGACCCATCCGCGGGCCTCATCCAGAGCCTGCAGCAGCTCGTCCAGCAGGTGCTGCCCCTCCCCGGGCAGTCCCAGGCCGCGCCGACGGTGGCGCCGGCCCCCGGGGGGCCCGCCCGTGAGCCCGCCACTGCGCCGCGCCCGAGCCCTGGCCAGCTCTCCCTGGGTGCCCACGCGGCCCACCAGAGCGTGGTGGACGCCACCCGCCGGCACCGCGAGCAGCGCGCGCGGAGGGGGGTGGGCACGCACTACGGCGATGTGGGGCCCTACCACCGCCTGAGCGGGGAGGAGCAGGCCGCCTGGCTCGCCGCGCACACCCGCGAGGGGCAGCAGCCCCCGGCCCCCGGGGACCTCACCCGCAGCTCCTGCGTGGAGTGGGCCATGGAGCACGTGCGCGCCTACTACGAGGCCACCGGGGATCTGGCCACGTGGGAGGACATCGCGCGCCGGGTGCGCGACGAGCGCCTGCAGGGCACCAGCCTGGCGCGCGAGCTGCAGGCCGCGGGGTGGCGAGCCCTCTACCTCAACGCCGACACCACCTACACCGGCCTCACGCAGCCTGACGGCGAGCACGCCTACAGCCTGGCCGTGGTCCGCCAGTCCGGCACCTACTACGACGTCCCGGTGGACGGCACCGTGTTGGACTGGGAGCGGCACCCCGAGGCCCTCGCCGCGGTGGAGGCCGCGCCCTTCTTCGTGGTCGTGGCCCGCGGAGGCCTGCACGTGACGGCCGGGGTGGACGGCGCCATCAACGAGCTGGCGCGCGGCGAGGACCCGAACCAGCAGGTGATCTACCAGGACCCCCTGCGCGACATCATCGGGGTCTACGCCCGCGACGTCTACGGCGGCGGGGAGGCGGGCCAGCAGAAGGCGTGCCGCATGTGGGGCTCAGGCCTCGTGCTGCTGCCGCCGGGGACCTGATCCCTGCTTCGTGGTGCTGCTGCCGCCGGGGACCTGATCCCTACCGCGTGACGATCTCCCCGTACCAGAGCGGCGCCGGGGTGCTGCCATCCCAGGTGGCGACCGCGTCCAGGAACGCGTCGGCGCCGTAGTGCACGCCGCGACCGTTGTAGGAGCCGGAGTAGCCCCCCTTCCACCGCTGGCTCCACACCCCCGCCGGATCGTTGACGGTGTAGCTGTTCGCGTCCCGGCCGGTGGCCACCAGGACGTGGCCGTAGCCCGTGAAATAACCGTGGACGATCACGGGCTTGCCCTGGTCCAGCAGGCTGTTCATGCCCGCCACGGTGCCGTCCCGGTGGGCCACCATGCGCTGCGGGATGCCCGCCTCGGCGGCGTAGGTGTTGAACACGCTGGCCACGCCCTCGGGGGACTGTGCGTAGGAGGTCCCGAACCGCCGGCTGATGTCGTCCGGGAGCACGTGGACGCCGTAGGCCTCCAGCACCATGGCGATGGAGGTGTTCTGGCAGCTCCCGCCCGGGTTGATGCCATTGTCGTACTGGCTGTAGTAGGGCATCGCCGAGGTCTTGGTGCCGTCCTTGGCGGCCATGGTGTAGAGCCGCCCCGCCTGGGCCTCCACCGCGGCCTGCTGCTCGGCGGTGAGCTGCCGATAGCTGCCGAAGGAGCGCGCCTGCTCGGCGGTCTCGTGGGCCAGCGCCTTGGCCTCGCTCTTCTGGCTCTTGGCGATGAGCGCCTCGCTGCGCGCCAGCCCGTCGGCCATGTTCCAGAGGCGCCAGGCCTGGCCCAGCAGCACGTCGCGCTGCTCTTCGGTGAGGAAGCCCTGCTCGTAGGCCCCACGCACGCGGTCGGCCACCTTCTTCGCCAGGTCCTTGGCGTCCGTGAACTTCCCCTCGGCCAGCGCCTTCCAGCCGTCCTCCAGCTCGTCGGCGCGGTGCCAGATGTAGGAGAGCGCGTCCAGCAGCCGGGAGGCGTCCTCGGCCGAGATGCTCCCCTCGTCCCGGGCCCGTCGCACGTCCTCGGCCACGGCGTGGGCCTCGTCCTTGGCGGTGGCGGCGGCCAGCTCGTCGGTGAGATGGCCCAGCGCGTCCTCCACGCTCGCGGCCCAGGCGGCCTGGGCGGCCTCGGAGACGTCGTGGACCAGGGCCGAGGTGCTGGTGGGGAGGCCGCAGGACTGGGCGTGGACCTGGGCGAGGGCCAGGAGCAACATCAGGTGGGGCATGGGCAACTCGGGGAGGGAGGTGCGTCCAGGCTTCGCAAGGAGCGTGCCAGGGTCGAGCGAGCCAAGAGACTGCGGAAATCCTGGCTCGGGTGGGGGAGAGAGGGGCACGCGTACCCCTGTCCCGGGGTGCCCACACCCCATCCGCTCGCCCCAGGTTCCCAGCGGCAGAGCGGCTCGGCGGTGGACGGCCTGCGTGCCGTCGGCTAGCTCTTCCTTGACGAATCGGAGTGACGGTGGCCCCTCCCAGGAAGCCGGGTGATCGCAGGCTCGTGCCCATGGGGCTGCCTCCGGCGCGGCCCGGGGACGGACCTGGAGACCAGGCCCCGCCCGCGGGCCTGGAGGATCTCCCGACCCTCCTCGATCCCTCCACCGCCACCCGGCCCTTCGACACCGCCCTCGGCGATGATCTCGACGAGCGGACCCGCGATGTGCCCCCCGGCACGTGGTCGGTCCCCGAGCACGCCTCCGTGACCCGCCGTGTGCCGCCATCAGGCGGGGTGTTCGACGCCGCCACCATCAGGCTGACCCCGGAGCAGGCCCGGGGCGTGGTCACCGTGCCTCCGCCCCCGGAGATCCCCTGGCCCCGCGAGTCGACCCGCGCCCTGCCGCCCGCCGCTCCGCCAGGGTCCCCCTCCCCCCCACCGCCCGCGCCCCCACCCCCCGAGCCCCCAGCCCGCTACGAGCTGCGCGGCGAGCACGCCCGCGGCGGCCAGGCCAGGGTGCTGCTGGCCTGGGACCGCTTCCTGGAGCGCGAGGTCGCCTGGAAGGAGGCCGCGCCCCGCCCCTTCCCGGGTCAGCTCCCCGACGAGGCGGAGCGCGAGCTCGCGGCGGCCGAGACACGGCTGCTGACCGAAGCGCGCATCACCGGGCAGCTCGAGCATCCCTCCATCGTGCCGGTCTACGAGCTCGGCTGGAGCGCCGACGGCAAGCCCTACTACACCATGCGCCGCATCCAGGGCGAGGATCTGGCGGCGGCCCTGGCGCGCCGCGGGGAGCTCCCGGAGCGGCTGGCCCTGCTCGGCCACTTCCGCGACCTCTGCCACGCCATCGCCTTCGCCCACAGCCGCGGGGTCCTGCACCGCGACCTCAAGCCCCACAACGTGATGATCGGGTCCTTCGGCGAGACCGTGCTGCTGGACTGGGGGCTGGCGCGGCGGCAGACCGGGTCGGGAGGTGAGCACGCCGAGTCCCTCGAGGTGGGGCCCCTCGTCCTGCGGGGCACGGGCGGAGACACCACGGCCGGCTCGCTCCTGGGCACGCCCGCGTACATGAGCCCTGAGCAGGCCCGCGGCCTGGTCGCGGAGGTGGACGAGCGTACGGATATCTGGGGGTTGGGGGCGGTGCTGTACGAGATCCTGACCGGGCGGCCGCCGTACGTCGGGCGCGACGCGCAGGCGCTCCTGCGGCAGGCCACCCGGGGCCGGGTGACCCCGGTGAGCCGCGTCTGCCCCGCGGTACCGCCCGAGCTCGCGGCCATCGCGGGCAGCGCGCTGCGGTCGAACCCGACCCGCCACTACTCCAGCGCGAAGGCCCTCGCCGACGACGTCAACGCCTACCTCACCGGCGGTCGGGTCCAGGCCTACCGCTACCGCGTCTCGGATCAGGTGCGCCGCCTGTGGGCGCGCCATCGGCTCGCCTTCTCCGCCTCCCTGGTGGCGCTGGCCGCCGTCCTGCTGGGGCTTGTCATGGCGACCCTGGCGTGGCAGCGGGAGCGCACCGCGCATCGCGCCGAGCAGGCCGCGCTGTCCCAGGAGCGGCAGGAGCGCCTGCTGGCCTCCCTGACCGCGGCCGAGGCCCACCTGCGCGAGGCCGATCGCCTGCAGATCCAGCGCCAGCCCCTCTCCGCCGGCGTCCAGGGCGCCGCGGCGCTGCTGGCCAACCCGGCCTATCCCGCGAGCCCCGCCTTCGACCCCGACTTCGCCGCCCTCCACCCCGAGGGCGAGCGGCTGTGGATCGACGCGCTCTCCCACGTGGAGATGGCCCGGCTCGGCCCCGTGGCGGGGCTGGACCGGGTGCTGCCCCTGCAGGCGGTCGTCCCCCGCGTGGGCTTCTCCGAAGACGGCCAGGCCGTGGTCGCCACGGACCTCAGGGGCAGGCTGTGGGCCTGGAATCTCGATCGGGATCGCGTCCAGATGGACCAGCCGGCCTGCGCGCCGGGGACATGCCTGCTGGCCATCGCGCAGGGCAGCGCCCGCCTGGTCACGGCCGAGCCCAGCGGCCGCATCGCGGGGTGGCGCCTCGGGGCGTCCTCGCCCGACTGGATCGGCAGCCTGGACGCGGCGCAGGTCCGCGCCATCGCGGTGGACCCCGATGGCGCCCTCGTCGCCGCGGCGGGGGAGGATGGGCTGGTCCACCTCCTGCGGGCGAACGACGGGATCCTGCTCGACACGCTCCCCAGCGGGCAGGGGCCCGTCGGAGCCCTCGCGTTCAACCCCGACGGCAGCCTGCTGGCGGCCGCCTCCCTCGGCGGAGACATCGCCCTGCTCGACTCCCTCGGGCAGCGCCCCGTGCGCCTCCTGCCCGACAGCGCCGGCACCTGGGGCAGCCTGATGTTCTCGCCGGACGGGCACAGGCTGCTCGGCTCGGGCTCGGGGGAGCGCTCCGTCATCTGGGACATCGACGGCCACGACCTCCCCCTGGTCCTGTCGGACGGCGGGGCCCACCTGAGCGCTGCGGCCTTCTCACCCGACGGCGCCATGGTGGCCGTTGGGGGGTACGACGGCATGCTGCGCCTCTGGGACGGCACCACCGGCCGGCTCCAGGGCAGCGCCGCCGCCCACCCGGAGGGTGTCCTCGCCGCCGCGTTCTCACCAGACGGTCGTCGACTGGCCACCGCGGGGCTCGACGGGGCCGTCCGCCTCTGGCACCTCTCCCGGCCCACCCAGCCCGCGGAGCTGGTGGTCGGGACGCCCGCGCGGGGCCTGGTCCTCTCCCGGACCCGCCCCTGGCTGGCCACCGCCTGCCAGGACGGCTTCGTCCGCGTGTTCGACACCCGCGACGGGGAAGTGGCGAAGGCCGTGCGCACCGGCAGCGATCCGGTGGTGGCCCTGGCGTTGAGCCCCGATGATGGGGTCCTCGTCACGGCCCACCAGGACCACTCGATCCGGGCCTGGGACCTCGAGAGTGGAGATCTGCTCGCCCTCTTCGAGGGGCAGCACCAGGGCATCCGGGGGCTGGCCGTGGCTCCCTCCGGGCGCTGGGTGGCCAGCGCCGCGCGCGACGGCACGGTCGCGCTCCTGGATCTGGACCAGGCCACCGCACGGAATCTGGTACAGCACGAGAGCGCGTTCTGGGCGCTGGCGGTCTCGCCCGACGGACGGCGCCTCGCCACCGGCGACGCCGAGGGCAGGGTCCAGATCTGGGACATCGCGGACGGCTCGCTCCAGAAGGAGCTCCGCTGTCACGACGACTGGGTCACCGGGTTGGCCTTCTCCGCCGACGGACGCCGCCTGGCCACCGCCGGCAAGGACGCCCGCGTGCTGCTCTGGGACCTGGACAGCGGCGCGCGGCGGGCCGAGCTCATGGGCCACCGGCGCTGGGTGAACAGCGTGGCCTTCTCCGCCGAGGGAGACCGGCTGCTGAGCGCCGGAGACGACGGCCTGGTGGTGCTCTGGGACCTCGCCACCGCCCGCCCCCTGCTGCGGGTGCGCCGGCCAGCCATCGCCTTCGTCGCGGACTTTTTGCCCGACGGGGAATCCTTCGCCTTCCTCGAGGGCAACGCGATCCACCTCGTGCCCCTGGCCCGCCACCGCACCGCGCATCCCCTCCCCGGCCCGCTGCTGCTGGAGACGCTGGCGCGCAGCGGCCTGACCCTGGAAGGGCTGGACCTCACGCCGGTGCGGCCGGCTGCGGAGGGCGCGGAGCGCTGAGGCAGCGATAGCCCAGGGTGGGGTCCCCATCGCCCAGGGTCGCCAGGGGAGCGACGGCGAGAGGACTTTGTCGTCGCGCGCACGCGCGCGGGAGTTTGGCACGAGGTTTGCTTGCGCTGCCGAACGCTCGCCGCAGGAGTCCACCCATGCTCCCGTCCCACCTGTTCTTCGCCTTGCTGCTCAGCGGCACGGTGCGCGCCACCGACGGACCGTGCACGCCCTGCGATCCCTCCGGGGGGTTGGTCCACAGCCTGCAGCAGATCGTCCAGCCGTGGCTCCCCCTGCCCGGGATCGGCCAGCCCTCGCCCAGCCGCGAGGCGCCGAGCCCAGCGCAGCTCTCCCTCGGCCCCTGGGCGGCCCACCAGAGCGTCCTCGACGCCACCCGCCGCCACCGCGAGCAGCGCGCGCGGACGGGCGTGGGCACCCACTACGGGGACACGGGGCGCTTCCACGGCCTGGGCGACGAGGAGAAGCGCGCCTGGCTGGCCGAGCACACCCGCGCGGGTGCCCAGCCCCCAGACCCCGCGGAGCTCACCCGCAGCTCCTGCGTGGAGTGGGCCATGGAGCACGTGCGCGCCTACTACGAGGCCACCGGTGAGCTGGCCACCTGGGAGGGCATCGAGCGTCGGGTGCGCGACGAGCGCCTGCAGGGCACCAGCCTGGCCCGCGAGCTGCAGGCCGCGGGCTGGCGAGCCCTCTACCTCAACGCCGACACGGCCTACGACGGGGTCACCGAGCCCGACGGCGAGCACACCTACAGCCTGGCCGTGGTCCGGGAGTCCGGCACCTACTACGGCGTCCCCGTGGACGGCAGCGTGCTGGACTGGGAGGAGGATCCGGGGGCGCTGGCCACCGTCGAGGGATCGCCCTTCTTCGTGTACGTCGCCCGCGGCGGCCTGCACGTCACCGCCGGGGTGGACGGCGCGGTCAACGAGCTGGCGCGGGGCGAGAATCCCGACCAGCGGGTCATCTACCAGGACCCGCTGCGCGACATCATCGGGGTCTACGCCTCGGAGGTCTACGGCGGCGGGGACGCGGGCCAGCAGAAGGCCCGCCGGATGTGGGGCTCTGGCCTCGTGCTGCTGCCGCCCGGGAGCTGAGCCTCGCGGAGCCTCGTTCATCTCACCCGAACCCATCGGAGCCCCCATGTGCCACCGCCCCCTCCTCGCCCTCGCCCTCCTCGCCGCCATGGCCTGCGAGGAGCAGGACCGCGACCAGAACGACACCGGCGCCCCCGCCGAGGCCTCCGGCTGCGGTGAGCCCACCCCGCTGCACAGCCTGGACGAGCTGATGACGGCCCTGCGCGCCGGGCGCGCGGTGCAGGTGGGCCTGTACTACGGCCAGTGCACGCTCGACGGGGCCCCGGTCATCGACGCCCAGGGCGGCATGGACGTCACGGCCTGGGAGTGGTTCGCCGCCGGCTCCATCGGCAACGACCAGGACTACGTCGCCTTCTCCAAGTCCAGCCTCATCCAGCTGTACGGCGAGCACTACTACGACTACGTCAAGGTGCGCCTCTACGCCGACGGCGCGGTGGAGATCACCGCCCAGTATCTCGATCCCGTCGACCTCTCGGTGGAGATGAACGAGGTCTTCGACTGCACCCTGGACACGGGCGAGGGCGGGGCGGTGACGCTGTTCGCGCGGTAGCCCGCGCTACTCCCCCGCCTCCTCCGCCGCCATGATGCTCATGGCCGCGATGGCGCCGGACGACAGCACCGCCGACTGCCCGCCGCCCGGGAAGGTCCAGGCACCCGCCAGCAGCAGGTTCTCGATGGGGGTCTGCTGCGGCATGCGGTGGTTCATGCTCTGCTCGGGGGTGTTGTCCCAGCCGAAGATGGTGCCGCGGGGGTTCAGCGTGAAGCCCCGGAGCGTGTGGGGCGAGCCCGCCTCCATCACCTCCACGTGCTCGGTGAGCCCGGGCAAGAAGTCCTCCTCGGCGCGCTGCACCAGCTTCCAGGCCACCTCGTCCTTGAGCGCCTGGTACGCCTCATGGCTCTCGGCCCAGCGCCACTCCTCCTCCCAGTCGTACATCAGCATGGAGGTCAGGCAGATGGCGTTGTGGCCCTCCGGCGCGTCGGAGGGATCGAGCACGGTGTAGTCGGCGATGGCGTAGGGGGCGCGCTCGACGTCCGAGTCGAAGTAGTACTGGAAGTTCTCGCCCACGTCCGCGGAGTCGGCGATCATCACCTCGTGGGTGCCGCCGAACAGCTCGGTGTAGTCGGTGTCCACCCCCAGACAGACCTGGAAGGCGGGCAGGCCGATCTGCAGGGAGTCTGTGTTCCCCTCGGCGAGACGGTCGGGGTGGAAGGGATCGCCGGGATCCTCCGTGGGCAGGTGCTCGGCGCCGACCATGTCCAGCAGGGTGGCCGGGGCGTTGGCGTTGGAGACCACCCAGTCCGCCTCGAAGCAGGCGCCATCCTCGGTGCGCACCCTGATGGCACGGCCGCCCTCCAGGTCGATGCCCGTCACCAGGCTGTGCAGGCGGATGCGGCCGCCGTTCTCCTCGATCACACCAGCCAGGGCATCGCTGATGGCCTGGGAGCCGCCCTCCACGTAGTAGTAGCCGCCGAAGTGGTAGCTGTTCCACATGACCAGGAAGAACAGGGCGGCCACGTCGTCGGGCTGGGCCCCGGCGAAGCCCGCGAGCTGGGTCCAGAGGCTGATGAGGGCGGGATCGGAGATGTAGTCCGCCATGAACTCGGAGAGCGTGGTTCCGTCCATCAGGGACTGCACCAGGAAGAGCTGGTCCATCAGGTCGCGCTCGGTGATCTCCGCGAAGAACTCGGCCGCGTCGGCGCCGCCGATGTCCTTGCCGGCGTACTGGTAGGCGATGATCACGCGCATGACCTCGTCCACGTCGTGCAGCAGCGCGAACATGGCGGCCAGGCCGTCGGCCTCGGCGGGGAACAGCGCCTGGAGCTGCGCCAGGTAGGCCGCGGCATCGGCCGGGATCTCGGCGTCGAGGTCGGGGTACAGCACCCGGTACATGGGATCGGCCCGGACCAGGGCGAGCCGCTCGTAGATCCCCAGCGCCTGGAGGGTCTCCACGTTCATCCCCATGGTCCAGCCGGGATCGTCGGGGTGGGGGGTGGGATCGAGCCCGTCGATGGCGTGCAGGGAGGCCTCGAAGCGGTACCCCATGCGCTCGAAGTTGCACATGTAGCCGCCCACGTCGTGATGCTGCTCGAGCACGACGGTGGCGTAGCCCGCGCGGCTCAGGGCCGCGGCCGCGGCCAGGCCCCCGCCGCCAGCGCCGATGATCACCGCGTCGTAGCTCTCGGTTCCGGCGCACTGTCCCTCGCCGGGGTCGGCGTAGGGGTGACAGCCCAGGCAGGCGTTGGGCTCGACCAGGCCCACGCCAGCGTGGCTGCCGGCGTGGCAGGTCGCGCAGCCCGCGTCCTGGTGCGCCAGGGGCCGCCCGGGCGCGCCGTTGGTGCCGTGGCAGGTGGCGCACTGATCGGGCGCATAGCCGGCGTCGTTGTGGACCATCGCGTGGCAGGCGTAGCAGTCGGCCTGCCCCCAGCCGCTGTGCTCGCTCGCGAGCCGAGCCGAGGCCACCCCGGGGGTGGCGGAGCTCACCGCGTCGGGCGGCTCGAGCACCGCGCTGTCGTGGGGCTCGGGGGGGCAGGCGCAGAGGGCGAGGGGGACCAGAGAGAGGATCAGGGAACGCATCGCATCACCAGGTGAGGGGGGAGGGCTCGCAGCGGGTTGATATTTACCTGACAGACAATAAACGGTCCACACACACACACCGAGAGGCAACCATGACCAGGATCGCACCCTTCCTCCTCCTGTTCGCTCCGCTGTCCCTCACCGCCTGCGGAGAAGCGGACGACACCGCGCCTCCCGTGGAGGGCGACACCGACACCGACACCGATGCGGATACCGACACCGATGCGGATGCCGACGCCGACGCCGATGCGGATGCCGACACCGACGCCGACGGTGACACCGATCTCGACCCCAACACCGTCTACGCCGACGGCAGTGCCAGCCGCTCCGCCGCTCCCCTCAGCGGCGGCACCGTGGGCATCCTCTGCCTCGCCGTGGTCAGCGAGTGCCCCAGCATCCACAACATGGGGGTCGTCACCGCCTACGACGGCGCAGAGATCCCCGGCATGGACCTCACCAGCGGGAGCCAGGCCTGGGCCGCGGAGTTCAGCGCGGCCGGCATGACCACCGGCCAGACCTACGCCATCAACGGCTACCTCGAGACCGACGCCGGGGCCTGCGACGAGTCCGGGCCGAGCTACGGTGAGCTGGTCACCTTCGGTGAGACGGCCTGCCCCACCTTCGTGTGGACCCCGGGCCAGGCCTTGACGGGGATGGACCTCGACCTCAATTTCGCGATGCCCTTCTGAACATCCACGCGACACCGTGCCCCGCGTCCAGTCACGCCCCTTCCCCACGCTGCTCCTGGCACTCACCGGCTGCGCCTTCATCAGCCTGTCCGAGCACCGGGAGCGGCTGGGGGGCTCGGATCCCCTCGTGGACTCCGCGGCGGACTCCGACGCCGACACCGACACCGACGCCGACGCCGACACCGACGCCGACGCCGACACCGACACCGACACCGACGCCGACACCGACCCGGGGACGGACGCCGACGGTGATGGCTGGCCCGACACCAGCGACTGCGACGACACCGATTCGGCCATCCATCCCGACGCCAGGGAGATCTGCGACGGCCTCGACAACGACTGCGACGGGCTCGCTGACGGCCCGGGCCTGGCCACCTGGCTACCCGCCCATGGCCCGCCCGTGGACCTCGGCGCCACCCTGGGGGCGGGCTCGGCCGCCGTGGCGCTGAGCCACGAGCTCGGCGCCTCGGGCAGCCTCAGCCTCTGCCCGGCCACCTGGTACGTCCACCTCACGGTGAGCGGGGCCGATGTAGCCATCTCGGGCCTGGGCGGAGCCTCCCAGGTCACGGTCTCGGGCGACGGGAACGCCCCGGTGATCTCCACCGCCGCCGGCGCCGCGACGCTCTCGATCGAGGGGCTCACCGTCCAGGGCGGCTCATCCCCCATTGGCGGGGGAGTGCTCAGCGGCGTGCCCGGCGTCCAGTTGGAGGTCCATGACAGCGTGATCACCGCGAACAGCGCCACCTACGGCGGGGGGATCATCGCCTACGCTGGCGATCTCTCCCTGGTGGACACCACCGTCACCGGCAACAGCGCCGGCGAGGAGGGAGGCGGCGTGATGATCCAGGAGGGCAGCCTGACCCTGGATGGGGCCATCATCAGCGACAACCGCGCGGCGAGCTTCGGCGCGGGCCTGTTCGCCTACGACTCCACGGTCACCGTGGTGAGCTCCGATCTGGGAGGCAACGACTGCGGTGGCGGCTGGGGCGGCGGCGCCTACGTCTACTACGGCGGCATCGATCTCTCCGACAGCACCCTGCAGGGCAACGTGGCCCAGAGCGCCGCGGCGATGCGGCTGCGCGACACCACCGCCATCGCCACGCGGTGCACCATCAGCGACAACGAGGCGGTCGCCTACGCAGGCGGCATCTACCTGAGCTTCTCCTCCCTGGACCTCGCCGAGACCGCGGTCTTCGACAACCGCGCCACCGGGGCCGGGGACTCCTTCGGCGGCGGGTTGTTCTGCCTCGAGGAAGGCAGCGTGGTCTGCTCCGGGTCGCGCAGCGTCGATGCCGGCTTCTGGGGCAACAGCGCCTACGACGGCGGGGGCGGCGCGCTGCTCGCCGAGACCTCCTGCAGCCTGGAGTCCGTGGCCTGCGACTGGGGCAGTGGTGGCACCGACAACAGCCCCGACGACGTGGGCTACTACCCCACGAGCCAGAGCTACGGCGGCTGGGGCGCCGACGCCACCTTCACCTGCAGCGCCGGGCTCTGCGGTTAGGAGCGGGCGCCAAATCTCGCGTCTGCTGCGATCCACCCGGCGCCATGGCGGCCTGCGCTGGTCGGCGCCCCCGGCCCATCCGTAGGTCCGGTACGCCTTCGCCCCGGCTCGCCACCCAACTGGCCCTCGCGACGCGCCGGGAGGCCCTCGCCACGGCTCGGTCGGCAGCCTGGTGGCTGACGTTCTGACGCACGCTCCCTGGGTCTGGGGCCCCCCCGCTGGGCTCCGCCGACCCCAGTGGGCGATGGGGTACGCATCGCCCATCCTGTCCGGGGCATGCCCACCCAGGGCTGGGCCTGTCTCACGAAAAGTACGTTTCTATAGTAGTAAAACACGTTGGCACGGTTGCTGCATCATGCGTGGGTGCACGACGCGACGACACCACTCCACCCGAGGAAGCGCCATGAAGTCCCCCACCCACTCCGTCCTCCTGACCCTCGCCCTGGCCTCCGGATGCCAGATGGGCGGCAACGCCACCTCCGATGACTTCGAGCTCTACGACGGCCCCGTCTACGGCGGCATCCAGGGGGTCGTGCTCGACACCGCGGGCGAAGGCCTGGTGGACATCCCCGTGACCCTGTCCAACGGCGAGCAGGTCCTCACCGGCACGGACGGCGCCTACCACTTCGCCCGGGTCGAGCCCGGCACCTACGTGGTGCGGGTGAGCGTGATCGAGTACGCCGAGCAGCTCCGCAAGGTGGTCATCGATGACTGGCGCACCCATGACGCCAACTTCGCGCTCTACCCCACCGGCGCGATCTTCGACGTGGACAACACCGAGGGCGGGATCTTCCAGGAGGGCCGCCTGCTGGTGGACGCGCCGCCCTTCGCCTTCGCCGGCGACGGCCACCTGCAGCTCGCCCTGACCGTGCCCGACATCCTCGAGACGGGCACCGCCGGCGCCCCCGGCACCTTCCTCATGCCCGACGGGGAGCAGATGCTGGCCAGCTTCGGCTTCTGGGACATCCGCGTCTTCTCCGACGGCGAGCTCAGCAACGTCGCCGACGGCGAGACCGTGACCCTGGCGTACGAGCTGCTCGACGACGACGAGATCCCAGCGGCCCAGCGCCACCTCATGGGCGAGACCATGAACCTCTGGACCTTCGACCAGGAGCAGGCCACCTGGGTCTGGATGGACGAGCTGGACGTCCAGGGGCGGGGCGACGAAGCCCGCAGCGTGACCGCCGAGCTGCCCCACTTCTCCCCCTGGAACTGCGACGAGCTCTTCGCGTCCACCTGCGTGGAGGTCTGGGTCGAGGACCAGGTCGGCAACCCCATCGAGGGCGTCGAGGTCAGCCTCACCGGCTCCGACTACGTGGCCGTCACCACGGCCAACACGGATGAGAACGGCATGGGGATCGTGCAGGGCATGCCCAACGGCACGGGCTCCATCAAGGCCAGCCTCATGGTCGGGGACAGGCCCTACAACGAGGTCATCGAGGGCGTGAACCTCGCCGGCGCCGCCAGCCCGGGCACGGTGTGCCCCGTCAAGGAGACCATCGTCCTGCCGGTGTGCATGGTGGGCGGAGACATCCAGGTCAGCGTGTTCAACAAGGCCTCGGTGGACGATCGCGGCCAGGTGCAGAACGCCCGCGTCCCGGCCGGCGCCGCGGTCTTCTACCGCCCCGGCGAGGACTTCGGGGCCTGCGCCGACCCCCTCGGCGAGGACATGGAGCCCGGAGACTGGATGACCGTGGACCCCGAGGATGACATCACCGGCCAGTACAAGCCCGAGGACAACGAGAACATGGGCGCCGGCGACGTGGTCCGCGTGAAGGACGCGGAGGTCACCCTGGACCTGACCGTCGAGAAGGTCGAGGACGGCGACCTCATCTACATCTCCGCGGAGACCGACGAGGACGTCCTGGAGACCAACGGCGGGCTGATGGCCGACGGCGGCTCCCTGGACATCCGCGTGCAGGGCGAGGAGGACGGCCTGCCCGGCTTCGAGGCCACGGGCGCCATCGACGTGGCCGACACCCCGGAGCTCTCGGTGGTCCGTGAGGGCGGGACCTCCATCACGTTCAACAAGGGCGACGAGGTCATCCTCGCCCTCGAGAACAGCCGGCTCTCGGAGGATCCCACCTACGTGATCGTCACCACCGAGGACGGCGGGGCGCTGATCGGGAAGTTCGCGGCCGATACCGACCCGACCCTCCCGCGCTGGGTCACCGAGGAGATGGCCGACGGCAGCGCCATCACCGTGTTCAAGCAGAAGGTCGGCTTCCTGGAGCTGCCCAACGGCTACTACGCGCGCACCACCACCATGAACGCCACCTCGGTCACCGCCGAGGAGAACAGCGGCCGGTAGCGCGCACCATCCCCAGGGCTGGGCTCCCGCGGGGGCCCAGCGCTCCGCCCCGACCTGGAGCGCCCCATGTCCAGCGCCGTCGCCACAGCTCTGCCCGTCCTGCTCGCCGCGCTCCTGGCTGCCTGCGGCGGCGCCTCCCACAGGGACACCGAGGACAGCGCCACCGGGGAGCCCCTCTGGGATGAC
Source organism: Pseudomonadota bacterium (assembly GCA_043814015.1). Taxonomy (GTDB): domain Bacteria; phylum Myxococcota_A; class UBA796; order UBA796; family JAFGLY01; genus JBDRKM01. The sequence continues at coordinate 8,234 of JBDRKM010000183.1, read as the reverse complement.
GCCGACGGCGACGGCTACGTGGACGGCCCGGACTGTGACGACCACGACCCGCGCGCCTTCCCCGGCGCCAGCGAGTACTGCGACGGCGTGGACAACGACTGCGATGGCGTCGCGGACGAGGACGCCCTGGACACCCTGGCCTGGTACGCCGACCGCGACGGAGACGGGTACGGAGACGCCCTGGATCACAAGCTCTCCTGCCGCCAGCCCTCGGGCTACGTCGGCGATGCCGGCGACTGCGACGACGGCGACGCCGGCGTCCATCCCGACGCCGAGGAGGCCACAGACGGGGTGGACAACGACTGCGACGGGGTGGTGGACGACGGGGGGGGGGACGACGGCGGGCAGGATCCCTACGGTGGCACCTCCTACGACGTGCTCGACATGCGCCTGAGCACCGACTGGTGGACCGGTGGCGCCGCCGGGGCCGCCGCCGGCAGTGCGCTCTCGGGCGGCCACGACCTGACCGGCGACGGCACGGACGACCTGCTCCTGAGCGCCCCGGGGGCCTCCACCGGCGGCGAGTTCTACTTCCTGCGGGGAGAGGACCTGTTCGATGCCACGGGCGAGACCCTGGAGACCGCAAGCGCAGGGGGCGGCGTCGGCTGGTCCAGCCCCGCGGCCGGTGACGCCATGGGCGCCAGCCTGGCCCTGCTGCGCGACGTGGAGGGTGACGGGCTCCCGGACATCGCCGTGGGCTCCCCCGGGATCGACGACGGCGCGCCGGACACCGGCATCGTCGTCCTCTGGTTCTCCAGCATCGACGCCTACTACTACACCAGGACCTCCGCCGCCGGGGCGCAGCTCGGGCCGGTCGCCGGCGCCGGGGACGTGAACGGCGACGGCCTCGGCGACATCCTGGTGGGTGCGCCGGGCATGAGCTCGAGCGAGACCGACCAGGGCTTCGCCGAGCTGCTGCTGGGCGACGCCTCCCAGATGGTGGCGGTGGGCGCCTACTGGGTCGGCGACTCCTCGTACGATGCCGTCGGCAGCGTCCTGGGCAGCGCGGGCGACCTGGACGGCGACGGGCGTGACGAGATCGTGGTCACGGGCACGGGGTACCCCGCCGGCGAGGCCGCGGGCGCAGCCTGGATCTACATGGGCCGCCCGCGCTGGCCCGGCGCCGAGGTCGAGCTGGCCGACTCCGACCACCAGCTCATCGGCGCGTCCGACGGTGACGGGGTGGGCGGCGCCCTGGCGGGGGGCCAGGACTTCGACGGCGACGGCTACGACGACCTGGTCATCGCGGCACCCGGAGGCTCCGGGACCGCCGGCACGGTCCACCTGTGGCGCGGCGATGCCTCCTGGAGCGACACGGCGCGCTACGGCTCTGCGGCCGGCTCCGACGTCACGTTCCACGGAGATCTCCGCGGGGACGAGGCCGGCTCCTCGGTGGCGTTGCTGGAGGACTTCGACGGCGACGGTGAGGCAGACCTCGCGGTGGGCGCGCCAGGCCACAGCGACAGCGGCGCCACGCAGGGCTGCACCTACCTGCTCCTCGGCGGCCCGGGCGCGTGGGCGGGGAACCACAGCCTGGCCGACGCCGACCTCACCTGGCTCGGGGAGTCCGCCGGCGACCGCCTGGGCACCGCCGTGGCCACCGCAGGCGACGTGGACGGCGACGGCCACACCGACCTGCTCCTCGGAGCCCCCGGCTCCGACCGCGCGGGTACGGGCGCCGGCGCGGTCTACCTCGCGCTCGGGCTCTGAGCCCCACGCCTCCGGGAGAGCACCACGAACACCATCGCCCTGCTGCTGGTCCTGGCCGCCTGCAGCCTGCCCGAGGGGCGCGCTCCCGGCGACTGCCGCGACGGCGCCGACAACGACGGGGACGGCCTCTTCGACTGCGACGACCTGGGATGCCAGGGCTCCCCCGACTGCGCGGGAGGCGGCGACACCGACACCGACACCGCCTGGTTCTCTGCCGACTACTGGGGCTGGAACCTCGCGACGGGCGGGCGGGACGGGGCGCAACCCAGCACGCACAGGCGTGGGGTGAGCATGAGGCGGTCAAAACTCGGGCAGTGGGACGCCACTGGCGCCAAGATGACCGTTTTTCGGGCAGATCGCGGTCAAAACTCGGGCAGTGGGGCGCCACTGGCGCAAAGATGACCGTTTTTCGGGCAGATCGCGGTCAAAACTCGGGCAGTGGGGCGCCACTGGCGCAAAGATGTCCGCGCGCGGAACGCCGCACCCTCAACCGCGCCGGTCGAGCGCCGCCGGCAGGTCGGCGAAGCTCTCGGCTGTGACGAACAGCGCCTCCTCCGCGAAGGGGAAGGCCTCCTGGAAGGCATCGAGGGCGTGCTCGTGGCGCGCCAGCAGAAGACCTCGCCGTAGCGCCCGCGGAGCACGAGGTGGGTCGCGCACTCCAGCGCCTTGCCCCGATCGGCCCCCGCCCCGCTGACCACGGCCCGGCGCAACCCGGTGTCCACCGGGTGGTACTTGCGGTTGCGGGCAGCGCGCCGGCGCTCGGACCAGGCGAAGAAGGGTACGCCGTAGAGCAGGTAGGCGTCCTGGCAGGCGTCCAGATAGGCCGTCGGTGGCCACCCCTGCTGCAGCCGCAATCCGGCGGAGGCTGAGCTCCGCGCCCATGGACTCGAAGGCCATGTGCGCCACCTGCCGGATCGGGCAGGGGACGCTGTCCGGTTCGTCGAAGCAGGCGGACAGGGCCAGAATGGACAGGAGCGCGGGGGCGCGAGAAGCAAGGATGGGGGGGATGCACATACCCCATGCTGGGCCCTCCCCCCGAGATGGATCAATCCTCTCCGCCATCCCACGCCGCCGGGAGGCCCACAGCGCCGTCCCCGTGGGCCTCGCCGCCCGCCACCCGGATCGCGGGGACCGACCCCGCGCCTGGCTACTTCAGCGCGACCAGCAGGTACGGCCGGATCAGCCCGCCCCAGCGCATGAAGCCGACGCCGACGACCTCCTCGTTGTCCGCGGCGACGAGCTCTTCGTTGGAGGCCATATAGGGAATGTCATGGTTCCTGAAGAACTCTTTGTAGCCCATACGATTGCCGTCGGCGTCCCAGTCGGGGCCTCGGGCAATCCGCTTGATCTTCCTCTTTTTACCATCCTTTTCGACATCCGCGACCAACAGCCAGCGGTTGTGGCAGTTGCCAAGGCCGGCTGACCGGATGGTCCAGCCCTCTGGGAAATGGACGGGCGCCATGTCTGTGAAATTCTCGTTCAAAGTATCTTTGTATTGGGAAGGCGCCTTCCAGGTGCCCTTGATCTTGAATTCCAGGAAGAGGCGTTCTTCCTTGGCGCCGAACCTGACGCCCTCCGGGCGACCATCGATCTGCGCCGTCGTCAGCCAGGAAGCAAAATTCTTGACCGTCTCGATCTTTCCCGAGCCGAGTTTCCACCGGAAGCAGACGTCTCGGCCCGCGTGCTCATGGCGGCTCCAGCGCTGCTTCTCGTCGCCGCTCGACGCGTCCAGGAGACGCACCAGCTCCGCCAGTTTGCCGGCATCCTTCTCATCCTTTTCGTTCTCCAGGACGGCGAGCACCTTCTTCGTCCCTTCGTTCGTCAAGACACTGCCCTGGCTGTGGGTCCAGTTCTGGTGGATGTTGTTGGCATCCTTCGGGGCGATGACCAGGAACTCCCCGGCATTGTCTGCCCTCTTTCGCGCCGGCCCCGACAGCGCCGCCCGGAACCCATCGGAGACCGCCGTGAGCACGAAGTTGGGATCGAGCGCGCTCACGATGCGCTTGCCGTCGAACCGCCAGAGCTGGTTGCGACCACCCACGAACGGCGCCATGCGCACGAATTGGGCCTCCCGCAGCAGGAAGCCGTCAGGCCAGCGGTCGCATTCCTCTGTCTCCCAGTTCGTGCTGTCGTACTTGATCTCGAACGGGATGGTGAGGACATCGTCGCTGAAATCGCTCTGGATGTAGAACCATTTTTCGGGGTTCTGGGGATCGGGCTTCACCAGCGACAAGGCACCGGTGGAGATCCGCTCCAGGCGCACCGAACCGTCGTCGCCGAGCACCAGGGTGGGTTTCCCCCCGTAGAGTTTCAGCTCTCGTTGGGCGGCGGCGACGGCGCCGGGGTCGGCCCACAGCACCTTCTTGGAATCCTTGGCCACGCTCGCATAGGCCACGAGGTTGTGATCCGCCTGCACGGTGACAACCGGCGCCGGGCAGTCCTTGATGTCCACGGCGTTCGGCGGCTTCTTCCCTGCATACGTGCCGACCGTGCGCACCCCGTTCCCCTCAATCCGGTAGCAGACGAGCTTTCCCTCCTCGATGACGAGGCGGTAGTGCTTGTTGGCCGACTCCAGGCAGGTCGCCATCGTGAGTGAGGACTCCGCCACGAGCGCCGACCCGAGGCTCTCGAGCGCGCGCACCCTGTCCGCGGTGGCGGACTGCGGAGCGGCGCTGGCGGCCTGTGCAGGGCTCTCGACGACGGCGGCAGCGGGCCGCGTGACCTTGACAGCACCCTCCTCGACGGGTGGGACCACGGGCTCGGTGACAACCTGTACGGGGCTGGGGCTGACGGCGGCGACGGCCTCCGGGGCGGTGGCGGCCTCCGGGGCGGCGCCCGCCTCCTGCGATGGCAACTGGGCCACGACATCCCACATCCGCGCACGCCAGTCCGGGGTCAGTGGGGCCTTGTCGTCCTTGGTGGCCGGTTTCTCTTCGGCACGCCCCAGCACCGTGAGCGAGAGGCTCGCGCCGCTCTGCCGGATCGCCAGCTCCATCTCGCTCTGGGGGTTGTACAGCCGGCAGCCCGCCAGGGACCAGATCTGGAGGGGGGCCGCACCCTTGCCGGCGATGGCGGCCACGTAGGCCCCGCTCTCGTCCATGTCCAGGCTCAGGACGTACTCGTCTCCCCGAGCATCCTTCATGGCGCTGACGAGGTAGCCCTCCATGCTCAGCCACCAGAGCTGTTTGCACGCGTTCGGACCGCTGATGCGCGCCTGGACGCCCATCCGGACGCCGAACCCGGGCTCGTCGGTGCTGACCGTGAGCACCGCGCTGTCGCCGTGGACCCGGGACTGGATGGAGAACAGGCGCAGCCGGGCGAGCCGACCGACGCGCTCCCAGTAGCCCTTGTAGAGGAGGAAGTGGGCGTTGTCGGCCATCAGCGCGTCGACGGTCGAGGCGCTCGCGCGGCGCTGCAGCAGGCCGAAACAGCGCTCACGCAGGCTGGCGGGCAGCACCTCGAGGGTGGGGAGCAGGCCGTCGTACTTGACCAGGTTCCAGGCGGTGTAGCGGGACAGGGACCGGGCCCAGAGGCCCGGATCGCTCATGAAGGCGCCCTCGCCACCGATGGCGGTGAGGTCGTAGTCCTGGATCTCGGCGACGTTGCGTTCGCTGCTCTGATCGCGGCTGCCCTCCGCCGCCTTCTGCTCCATGTCCGCGCGGAAGCCGGCGACCTCCAGCGTGCCGCGGAACTCCTGCGCCCACTGGGTGGTGACGTCCTCGGCGCGCTGCCCCTGCTCCAGCGTCTTGCGCTGGGTGGCATACAGGCGGCCGCCGATGGTGACCCGGCGTGGGAGGAAGTGACCGTACTCCTTGAGCACGGCCAGCAGGCGGTACCAGCTCTCGTCCTCGTCCTCCCCCTTCAGCGCCCACTCGGTGCTGGTCACGAACTCCTCGCTGGCGCAGGGGTACCCCGAGTCGACGGCGAGCTCGATCTTGGGCAGGAAGAAGTTGGTGGAGATGTAGATCTCCCGCTGGTTGGTGGACTCGCGGGTCATGCTGTCCTTGGCGTAGGAGAAGCCGCCGCCCGCGCTCCACTTGACGCTGCCCGAGTACGCCGTGCCGATGCAGATGCCGAAGTTGAAGACCCCGTTGCGCTGGATCTGCCGCTCGAGCTCCGTGAAGCAGTAGTGGCTCTGGTAGTAGCCCGACGCGGGGGGACGCTTGTAGAGGACCCTCACGGCGCGGGTCTCATCGCCGCTCTCCGCCCGGGCCCGCCGCAGGACGTCGCGGAAGCTCCCCTGGATGAGCTGCTCCTCGCCGTGGTCCACCACCAGCCCCTTGAAGAACCCCACCCGGTCGTACAGCTCGGCCTGCTGCTCCACCGTCAGGGTGAAGTAGTCGGTCCCCTGCTCCTCGCCCTCGGGCGGGTAGACGTTGAGCCGGAACACGCTGGACTGGTCGGTGGTGGCGAAGTCGCGGACCTGCATGGGGGGCAGGGCCTCGCCGATCTTGTCCATCAGCCTGGGGAAGCTCCCCTTGGCCTCCCGCGCCATCTCGCGCAGGATCTGGCGCCGCTGCTCCTCCTTCTCCGCCTCGGAGCCGGCGGCCGCGGTGCTCACAGGGCTCGGGGTGACCTTCGCCGGCTGGGCGGTGCTCAGGCGCTCGGTGGGCGGGGGCAGGGTGTGGGCCCAGGTCACCATCTCCTGGGCCTTCGATCCGAGGGACGCCTCCAGCCCCTTCATCCAGCCCTTGTTGACGAGGATCTTGTACCCACGGCCGTAGGCGTCCTGGACCAGCGGGCCGAGATCCTCCTCCTTGAGCACGAGGTAGCACTCGCCGGCGGGGGTGAAGGCCGCGGCGGTGTCGGCGGTGTCCACGAAGGGACGCCCGGCCTCATCGCTGTGGAAGACCCGGTTCGGAACCACCTTGGAGTCCGCCGCCTTGGGAACCGTGGGGATGGGCATCAGGGAGTTGATCTGCTGGGCCACCATGAAGACCCGGTTCGAGATGTTGCCCACCACGGCGCCCACCGCGTCGGCCTCCTCGGCCTTGCAGATGTCCTTGTTGCCGATCTCGGGGGACATCCCGGCGACCCGGTAGTCGTCGGAGGTCGCCTCCTTGGGCCAGATGGCGTAGAGGTCGTAGTCGCCGGTGAGGGCGTTGAGGTAGGCGAGCGCCCCGCTGTAGGCGGCGTGGGGGTTGGTCATGGCCATCAGCGGCCGGTAGTCACTCAGGGACACCTCCCCTTTCTTCATGCCGATCAGGGAGGGCGGTGGGGTCAGGTACTGCCGCTCCAGGACGTGGCTCCAGAAGCGTGGGAGGTCCTCCTCCACCTGTTTCCTGGTGGACGCGATCTTGTCCTCGGGCTTGTTCGCGGCCTTCAGCGCGGTCTCCAGGCGGGCCAGGAAGGCGGCCTTCAGCGCGTCGAGCTTGGCGGGCAGGCCCGCGCCCGGCTCGGCGGCCAGGCCCCAGGCTACCAGGAGATCGTAGTAGACCCGCCAGAAGGTTCCATCTCTCACCAGCAGGTAGGGGACCTCGAGCGGGACATCCTTGGACTTCGGGCTGGCTTTGCCCAGCAGCAGGCCGTCAACCGCTGCGGCCTGCTCGATCAGCCCCTCCGCCATCAGCCAGTCCACCCGGGCCTGTGACAGGCAGATCTGGGTGGCCCCCGAGGCGCGGCCACCCTCGTAGGCCACGGTGAGGGACTTGAGGTTGGCGTGCAGGTTGTCGGCGGCGCCGCCGATCCCGAGCTTGTTGAGGATGGGGTCCAGACAGACGAAGCCCGCCATGGGCCCCCAGTTGCAGGTCTTGGCCTTGACGTGGAAGCCCTTGCCGTCGTACCCCTCGTCCAGCAGCTGCTCACAGACGCGCCCGGGCATGCGCGTGAGGATGACGCAGCCTGAGTACTTGGCCGCTTCCTGGAACGCGACCACGTGTGTGGCGGGGAACCCTTCTTGCTTCAGCCTCGCGGTGTCCACATTTTCGAGAGCCATGTCGTTTGTGCCTCACTCTTCGGGGTGTGTGAGGCCTCCCGCGTATCCCACAGCCCCACGGCCCGAAAGAGATCGGACCTGCGCGATGACGAATACTGTCTCAACCCCGGAGGCGGCGCAGACCGCGGGGCACCGACCCAGGACTCGGTCAACCACCAACAATTCTGCTTTGAAACCGCCATGATTCTTCGGCGGTCGGGAGCCGGGCCCACGCCGCACGCCGGCAGGAACCCGCCTGGCGGCCCCTACCGTGCCGCCCAGTCCTCCAGCGCCGGGTACCTGAGCCGGCGATCTGGTCGATCTCCAGCACGTCGTTGGCCGAGATGTCGTCGAATTTCACCACGTCCAACGTGTTCGACAGAGAACGAGCGCACGGAGCGCCCGCGCGGGCAGGCCTCGCAGCGCGGGGCTCCGCCCGCAACCCAAGGGGAGGCTGGAGGCTGGAGGCTGTAGGTCGGACACGGCGCGCGGGTCACCTGTCCGTCCTCCGCCGCGGCCCGCTGGGCTATCGCCTCCGGTCTCCGGTCTCCCTTCTCCCCCTCCGGTCTCCAGCCTCCAGCCTCCAGCCTTTCGCGCCTGGCGCGAGGAC
>JBDRKM010000182.1:0-3822 GCA_043814015.1 Pseudomonadota bacterium | reverse complement strand
GCTTCCAGACGGAGGCCATGATCCCCGCCCAGGCCGGCTGGGATCCCTGGTACTACGCGCCGGCCCCTCAGAACCTCTCCCTCCCGCAGCTCTTCCAGCAGCAGGTCTACCAGCGGTACGCGCTCAACGTCTACACAGACGCCACGACACCGATATCCGACTACACCCAGCGGTGTTGCTACCGCAAGTGCCTCGGTCTCCTCCGCTTCTCGGAAGCAATCGCAGACTACTTCGATCTACTGGACGCCGCCATCCAGGAGATCACCAGCTACTCCATGCGGCTGCGGGACATCGTGCCGGCCATCGAGTGCGGCAACGAGATGAACCACTTCTACGACACGAGCGATCCAGCCGCGGCCATGGAGATGGGCCGCTTCCACGCCCTGCTTGCCGGGCCGATCATGGCACGGGGGCTGGGGCTGCGTGCGCGGCTCGGAGAGCTGTTCTGCTATCTCGGTGACCCAAGTAATCTCAGCGACTGGGACAGCATCCTGGCCTGGCTCCGCGACACGATCACCGAAGGGATGGCCAGTGAGACAGTCCGCTGGTTGTACGCAGCGTACCGCCCATTCATGGACCCTCTCTGGGCCTCCCTGGCCAGGGAGGCCGGCTGGAAATGGTGGACATCGGCGGACGCCTGGCGCGCCGGAGACCTGGTGCACGAGGTGGGCTTCCACTGGTTCACATGGACCGACGGCATGTACCGCGCCGAGACCGACTTGCGGACCGAGGTCGCGAAGATGATCACGACGGTCTGCACAGATGTGGACGTTCACGCCCTCACCGGGGGGCGCGATCTCACGTGGTCCTGCTGCGTGGGGTTTATGGGCAGCCGGCCGAGCGTTCCCATCACCCACTATCCACGACAGCCCGAGGACGACACCTACTACGAGAACAACACCCTCGCGCACCAGGGCGGGATGCTGGTCCGCCGCATGCTCGCGGCCATCACCCAGGCGACCCCGCCCACCTTCGTGACCTGGTATTCGTCCATGGACGGGCTGACCAGCGCGATCAGCGGCTGGGACCTCTACTCCTCCACCGGCATCCGGAACGTGCTCTTCATCGATACCAGTGGCGGTGCTGCTGCGGCCGAGCCGCAGGGGCCGTTCCCCGCAGAACCAGAGTACTTCGTCTGCCAGGTCCACGCCTGGCGCCGCCCCGCCTGGTACGCTCTCCGCCGGCTCGCCTGGCTGCGGGCACGTTCCGCTGTCATCGAGCAGGTCTACTCCAACCCCGACTGCGGCGCCATGGCGATCCGGCTCGTAGCCCGAGACGGCTTCCTCCCCCCGGAGGCCCTGTCCTCCCCCCAGGAAGTCACCACCTACCGCTACGCCTACGTCTGCTGGCTGGACCAGCAGGGAGCGGCGGAGGACTCGGTGGCGGAGTGGGTTCTGCGGCTGTTCACGGGGCACCCGGGCTGGGAGGAACTCCCCCTGGTGCCGGGTTCCTCCTGCGGCGCTCCCGCGACCCCGAATCCGGATGCGCTCGACTTCCCCGGGGACGAGCAGGTGGACTGGAGCGCCACGCCCCAGGAGAGCTGGGTCGAGGATCTGACCACGGAGTTCCTCCAGATCCTGGCGATCCATGTGCTCCCGGCCGAACCGACTTCCAACCCCGCCCCCATCTGCGTCCTGTGCGACCACGAGGTGGTGGGCATCAGCCTGCAACGCTCGGGTGTGGCGGGGCCGGTGCTGATCGAGAGCGAAGACATCACCAGCCCGCCAGCAGGACAAGTCGGCCTCCAGAACGCCCTTCGAGGTGGCCCTGTGGGACTTCAGCCACCCCAGAAGTCGTAGCGAGCGCCGGAGCTACCCGGGACCGGGCTCCTCGGTCCCTTCTCGCCTCCAGGGCGAGGTCTACCTCCGTCCCAGCAGCAGGCTGACGTGGTACCAGTCCGTACCGACCAGCGCCCACCCCCCGATCATAATGTCGTCCAGCCCGTCGCCGTTGGTATCCCCGGCACCGGCGACGTCGGTACCGACAGAACACTTGGCGCTGGCCCCCAGGATGCGCACGTCCCCCTCCCCGAGCACCCGAGTCCCCTCCTCCACCGCTCCGAAGACGATGTAGGCGGCGCCAGCGAAGTCCGCGATGGCGTCGTACCCGCTGTACCCGATCACGAGGTCGTGCTGGCCGTCGCCATTCACGTCCCCGGCGTCGTTCACGGCGTGGACGCCCCCACCCTGAACCTCCCCCAGCAGGACCGAGCGCGCTGAGTCCTTCGAGACCCGACCCAACGCCGTTCCCGTAAAGAGGTACAGGCCGCCTGGATTCTCCTCCGTTCCAACCCCAGCGGCTGCGAGATCGGGCAGCCCGTCACCGTCCTGGTCGCCCGTGCCGCAGATGGAGAGGCCCACCCACGCCCCGTCCACCGGACTCCCGAAGAGCGCGTCCGCGTCCTCGAAGGCCATGTCCCCAACGATGGGCCCACGAAACAGGCCGACTTCGGGGAGCACCGGGTAGTAGTCCGTCCCGATGAGGAAGTCGTCCAGGCCGTCCCCATCGGTGTCACCCACCGGCGCGAGGGAGTGGCCCACCGTCGGCCGGTCTTCCGAGCCCCAGATCGCCACCCCGACCTCCGAGGCAGTGTGGTAGCCCCGCGTTGTCCCCGGGAGGAGCCACACGGCACCATACCCCCCGTCACCGTTCGAGAGCACCAGCAGATCGGGCACGCTGTCCCCGTCCACATCCCCCGCCCCCGACAGGACATAGCCGAGCCCTTGTCCGGCACTGTCCCCCACGATGGTGGCGACAGCGTCATCTTCCAGGAACGTGTCCCTGGACAGGGGGGTGAGCAGCAGGAAGACCTCACCGGCATAGCGGCCCGTGGACTCCGCCCGGTAGTCCCCCACGACCAGATCCCCTGTGCCGCTTCCGTCCACGTCCCCGGCCGACTGGGTGCGGAGTTGTCGCCACTCGTAGGTGTCGCCGTAGTACCCCTCCAGCCAGGCGTACACGTCGTCCTCGTCGTCCCCGGTGCAGACCGGTCCCAGCACCAGCGTGTCCCCATTGACCACGATGTCGTCCCGGCCGTCGCCATCCAGGTCGCCGGCGGCCGACTGGCTCGACCAGCCCAGCAGGTGCACGTCGGCGTCGCTCGCCCACTCCGGCCAGTCCTCCGGCACCGGCGAGTCGTCGGGGCAGCCTGTGTCTGTGTCGGCATCACCGTCCGCGTCGGCGTCGGCGTCCGCATCCGAGTCGGCGTCCGCGTCGGCATCGCTGTCCGCGTCGGCGTCGGTGTCCGTGTCGGCGTCACTGTCCGTATCGGAATCCGCCTCGGGGCTCTCGCCCGTGTCGTCCTTTTCCGGTCCGCAGGCCAGCAGGCCTGCCACTGTCAGCGCGAAGATCGTCTTCATCGTCGTCATCCTCCATCGGAAGCCACTCGGGCAGGAGCAGGAACTCGCGGAGGTAAGGAGAAAGCGGGGACAGGCGGGATGAGAGCCATGCCGGCATGGTAGCACCGGCCGCGGGGAGCCTCAAGGCAATAGCCGGGATCGACCCTGCTACGAACCAGCCGGATCTGGACCACCACGGGACCGGCCGTTCTGGACAGCCTGTTTCCGGGCTCAAGGGGGGCATCGGCGGGGCGGGGTTGTGGACCGGGGCCGGTGGCCGTCGGCGAGGCTGTACCCCATGTCGAGCAACGACCCCCGCCCTTCCGTCCGCCCTGGTGGCCGTGCTACGCTTCCTTCACGTTCCTGAGGTCCCAGGAGCGCAAGGAGGTCACGATGGGTAAAGGTGGCGGCGGTGGCGGCAAGGGCGGCGGCGGCGGCAAGGGTGGCGGCGGCGGCGGCGGCGGCAAGGGTGGCGGCGGCGGCG
>JBDRKM010000181.1:0-39381 GCA_043814015.1 Pseudomonadota bacterium | reverse complement strand
CCCCCATCGCCTCCGTCACCCCGCGCTCGGCGCCCGTCCAGGCTGCGCCCGCGCCGAAGCCCGCCCCGGTCAGCCCGGTGCCTGCGCCCGGGCCGGTCCGCCCCGCCGCCGAGCCTACGCCCGCGCCGAAGCCAAAGCCGGCCCCGCCCACGCCCGATCCCGATCTCCCCGACCCCATGCCCGAGCCCATTCGGCCGTCCACCAGGCCTCCCGAGCCCGAAGTGGACATGCCCCTGGTGGCCAAGCCGGCGGACGCCACCCCGGCGGCGCCCCCCGCGGCCCCGGCCGAGCGCGCGCCGGTCGCCGAGCACGAGCCCAAGAAGAAGAGCAAGCTGCCCATGGTGCTCATCATCGTGCTGGTGCTCTTCCTGCTCCTGTCGCTGGTCTGCTGCGCCGGGGGAGCGCTGCTGCAGTTCCTGTAGGATCAATGGAAATCCCTGCTCCGCGGCGCCACGGCCGGCCCCTCGCGCAGCGGATCGATGCGCTCGGCCACCAGGCTCAGGGCCTCGTTCTCGCGCTGCAGCCGGCCGGTGATCTCCACCATGGCCGCGCCGCGCACCACCCGGCGGCGGCGCTCGTAGAGCTTGGGCCAGATCACCACGTTCACCTGGCCGGTCTCATCCTCCAGGGTGAGGAAGACCACGCCTGAGGCGGTCATGGGGCGCTGGCGGCAGGAGATGAGCCCGGCCATCCGCACCACCTCCCCCGCGGAGACGGGGGCCAGCTCGGCCACCGAGCGCAGGCCGCGGGCGCGCAGGTGGGCGCGCTCCAGGCCGATGGGGTGGCGGCCGACGGCCAGGCCGGTGGCGGCGTAGTCGGACTCCAGCACCTCGTGGGGCGTAGGCGCAGGCAGGCGCGGCGGCGGCGCCGCGCGGGGCAGCCCAGCGAAGAGCGGGGTGTCCCACAGGCCCGCCACGGCCCACAGGGCCTGGCGCCGGGGCTGGCCCAGGGAGCGGAAGGCGTCGGCCTGGGCCAGAGCCTCCAGGGCGCCACGGTCCAGGCCCGTGCGGGCGGCGAAGCTGGGCAGATCGCGGAAGGGGCGCTCGGCCCGCGCGGCCTCGATCCGGGCCGCATCCCCCTCGCCCAGGCCCTTGACCAGCCTGAACCCCAGCCTCATGGCGGGCACAGCCGCAGCGCCGGCCCCAGGCTCCAGCGTGCAATCCCAGCACGACGCCACCACGTCCACCTCGCGCACCTCGACCCCGTGGCGCTCGGCGTCGGCCACCAGGGCCCGCGGGGTGTAGAAGCCCATGGGCTGGGAGTTGATCAGGGCCGCGCAGAAGGCCGCCGGGTAGCGCAGCTTGAGCCAGGCCGAGACGTAGACCAGCAGCGCGAAGGAGGCCGCGTGGGACTCGGGGAAGCCGTACTCCCCGAAGCCGTGGATCTGCTGCACCATGCGATCGGCGTACTCGCCCGTGATGCCGTGGGCCTCCAGCCCGCGGCGGAAGTCCTCGGCGATGGGCCCGAGGCTGCCCTTGCGGCGCCAGGCGGCCATGGCGCGCCGCAGCCGATCGGCCTGGCCCGGGGTGAACCCGGCCACCGCCATGGACATGGCCATGACCTGCTCCTGGAAGATGGGCACCCCGCAGGTGCGCGCGAGGATCGGCTCCAGGGCCGGGTGGGGGTAGTGGATGGGCTCCAGGCCCTGCCGGCGCGCGAGGTAGGGGTGCACCATGCCGCCCTGGATGGGCCCCGGGCGTACGATGGCCACCTCGATCACCAGATCGTAGAAGCAGGCCGGGCGCAGCCGGGGCAGTATGGACATCTGCGCGCGGCTCTCGATCTGGAACACCCCGACGGTGTCGGCCCGGCTGATCATGGCGTAGACGTCAGGATCCTCGGCCGGGACCGTGGCCAGGGTCCAGCGGCGCCCCCAGGGCTGGGGGCCGTGATCTGGAGAAGGGGGGCCCGCGTTGGAGCCTCCCGTCGGAGTGAGGAAGGGGCGAGCGTCCTGCAGGGCCGGCGTGGACCCCTCGGCCCCAAAGCCCGCCACCAGATCGAAGGCCTTGCGGATGGCGGTGAGCATCCCGAGGGAGAGCAGATCCACCTTGACGAAGCCCACCACGTCGATGTCGTCCTTGTCCCACTGGATGACCGTGCGGCCCTCCATGGTGGCCGGCTCGATGGGCACACGGGAGGACAGCGCGTCGTCGGTGAGGACGAAGCCGCCCGAATGGATGCCCACGTGGCGCGGGAAGCGCAGCAGCTCTCCCGACAGCTCCACCGTGAGGCGCACCCGTGGATCGCGGCCGTCGAGCCCGGCCTCCCGCAGGTGCTCATCGGTGATCGGCTCGCGGCCCCAGTGGTCTGCCTGGCGGGCCAGGGCGTCCACCTGGTCGAGCGCCAGGCCCAGGGCCTTGCCCACATCGCGCACCGCGGAGCGGCGGCGGTAGGCGATGACCTCGTTGACCATGGCCGCCCGCTGCCGGCCGTACTTCTCGTAGAGGTAGCGGAAGACCTCCTCGCGCCGCTCGTGCTCGAAGTCCACGTCGATATCCGGAGGTTCGCCGCGCTCGGCCGAGAGGAAGCGCTCGAACAGCAGGTTGGTGCGCGATGGATCCACCGAGGTGATGCCCAGGGCGAAGCAGACCGCGCTGTTGGCGGCCGAGCCGCGCCCCTGGCAGAGGATGCCCCGCTCGCGGGCGAAGCGCACGGCGTCGTAGACCGTGAGGAAGTAGGCCGGGAAGCCGAGCTCATCGATGATGGCCAGCTCGTGCTCCAGCTGCCCCCGCACCGCGGGGGGGACCCCGCCTGGATAGCGCTCCCGGGCCCCCTCCCCCACCAGGTGCCGGAGCCAGCCCATCGGGCTCTGCCCTGCGGGGACCACCTCGCGCGGGTAGCGGTAGTCGAGCTGATCCAGGGCGAAGGAGTGCTCGGCGGCGATGGCGGCGCTGCGTGCCACCGCCTCCAGCAGCGCGCGCTCTTCGCCCAGGGCGCGCCCGGCGGCGCCGAAGCGTGCGGACTGCTCGGCCGGGGCGCGCAGCACGCGCTCGGCGTTGGGGGCCAGGGCCCGGCCGGCGGCATCCAGCGTGGTGCGGCGCCGGATGCAGGTGAGCACATCCAGCAGGCGCTTGCGCTCCTCGGCGTGCAGCTGCACATCGCCCACCGCCACCAGGGGCAGCCCCACCCAGCGCCCGAGGCGCAGGGCTGCCTGGAGCTGGGCGAGCTCTCCGGGCTGGCCGGTGAGGCTGACCGCGCACGCCGCCCGTGCGCCGAAGGCCTCGCGAAAAGGAGCGGCCTGGGGCGCGCTCCAGGGACCATGCAGGAGGGCGGTGAGCCCGGCGTTTCGTTCGAGGACGGCGGCTGCATCCAGCAGGGAGCGGCCCTTGGGCTGATCCCTGCGGCCCTGGGTCAAGAGCTGACAGAGGTTGGCCCAGCCGGCGCGATCGCGCACCAGCAGGGCCAGGCTGGGGTGATCCCGCAGGCTGATGAGGGCCCCCAGCACCAGGGGCAACCCCACCTCCCGCGCGGCGCGGTGGGCCTGCACCAGGCCGTACACGCCATCGCGATCCGTGACGGCCAGGGCCGAGAGCCCCAGCTCGGCGGCGCGCCGGACCAGATCCTCGGGCGAAGAGGCCCCCTCGAGGAAAGAGAAGTACGAGCGGCAGAGCAGCTCGGCGGCCGGGGGAGCGCTCACGCGGCACCGCCCGCGATGACCGGGGCGCCGGAGCCCTGGTCGAAGAAGCCGTGCAGGTAGGCGTGGCCGAGCTCGGTGTAGACCCACAGCCCGCGGCCATCTTCCAGCTCCAGCACCCAGTAGCGGCGATCGATGCCCGCGGCCCACCACTCCACCTGCAGGGCCTCGGGCCCCCAGGCGCGGGCCACGGCGAACCAGCGCCCCTCCACCTGGACCCGGCGGGGCACGCCCAGGCGCGGCTCGAACTGCACCGGGCGGGGTTCGGGCAGGAGCAGGGCGGGCCGCGGGCGCGGCAGGGCCAGGCGCCAGGAGTCGTGGTGTTCGACGGGATCCTGCACCGCGGCGCGCGCGAGCGCGGCTGGCGCAGGCGCTGCCCGGAACCGCCCGGACTCGTCGAAGGCCGCCTCCGGCGCCCAGGCCGCCTCTGGACGCCACCGATCCCGTGGGCTGGGGAAACACAAGGCCTGGGCCCCGAAGGCATCGGCCAGGCGCGCGGCCACCTGGGCCAGGGGCTCGTGGGCCTGCCCACCGCTCAGCAGCGGGGCCTGGGCCCCGGCGAAGGGCACCACGGGGCGCGCCTCCAGGCGCAGGGCCAGCACCGGCCCCGGCAGCGCCAGGCCCTCGAGGCGCCGCAGCAGCAGGCGCGTGAAGCGCGCGGGCGAACGCGAGGGCTGGCCGCTGCGCAGGGCCAGGCGCACCGGCGCGGCCTCCTCGATCTCCAGCTCCAGCTCCAGCCCCAGCGCGGCCTGGGACCGGACGCCCAGCTCCTCACACAGCTCGGCGCACATCCGGTTGAGGGCGAACAGCAGGGGCTCGACCACCTCCGCCGGGGCTGGTAGCTCCCAGGCGCGGGCCGGCCCGCCCTCGGCCTCCCGCGCCGAGAGGGGCACGCTGCCGAGGCGCCCATGGGCGAGCCGGTGCAGGCGCAGGCCCTCGGCCCCGAAGCGGCCGGTGACATCCGCCGGGGCCAGGGCCGCCAGCTCCCCGACGCGGCGCAGGCCGAGATCGCGCAGCAGGGCAGCCATGGGCTCGGACGGGCCGAGGGCCGCGATGGGCAGGGGCGCCAGGGCCGCGCAGAGCCCCCCGGGCGGGACCACGAGATCCCGCGGGGCCCAGGCGGCCAGGACCTGGCCGGCGAACAGATCCTCCGCCACCACGACCCGTGCGGCATGCCCGAGGGCCTCCAGCCGCGCGTGGGCCTGCTCCAGCGCGGCCGCCTCGGCCCGCGGATCGTGGACGCCGCGCAACGGTGGCAGCTCGGCCGCGAGGGCGGCGGGAGGCAGCGCCGCCACCGCCGGGGCCACCCGATGGAGCTGGCGGGCCAGCTCGACCAGATCCTGGCGCTCGGCCGCCGGATCCAGCAGCTCCACCTGGAGCCCGGGGCACAGCGCCCGGGCCTGGGAGAGGGCCTGCCCCGGGGCGACGCCATCCCGCGCCGCCGGCGGGCTGCAGGCCAGGACCCTGAGCGCGCTCTTCTGCTCGGCCACCAGGGCCACACACTGCCGCGGCTCCCAGCCGCAGCGCTCCAGCCGGAAGCCCGGCAGGTGGCAGATCAGGTAGCGCGGGGAAGGTGCGGCCATGGATTGAACATATGTTCAATCCCGCTCACCCACAAGCCCCCGGACAGATATTGTCCGCCGGAGCGGCAGCTACTCGAGCAGACCCTGGGCCTCGAGGTAGGCGATGACCTGCAGCGCGGAGTCGTCCACCGTACCCTCGGTCGTGACCTCGATCTCGGGGGCCAGCGGCGCCTCGTAGGGGGCGCTGATGCCGGTGAACTCGGGGATCTTCCCCTCGCGGGCCTTCTTGTAGAGGCCCTTGGGGTCGCGCGCCTCGCACTGCTCCAGGGTGACCTTCATGTAGGCCTCGATGAAGCGACCGGCCGGCACCAGGGCGCGCGCCGAGTCGCGGTCGGCACGGTAGGGGCTGATGAAGGCGGTCATCGTGATGACCCCCGCGTCGGCGAACAGGGCGGCCACCTCGCCGATGCGGCGGATGTTCTCGTTGCGATCCTCGGGGGAGAAGCCGAGATCCTTGTTGAGGCCGTGGCGGACGTTGTCGCCGTCGAGCACGTAGGCGAACACGCCCCGCTCCAGCAGCAGCTGCTCCACGCGGCGGGCGACGGTGCTCTTGCCGGAGGCCGACAGGCCCGTGAGCCAGATGACGCAGCCCTTCTGGCCGCAGGCCTGCTCGCGCTCTTCCTTGCTGACGTTGGCGCCGTGCCAGGTGATGTTCGTGGCCTTCTGCCGTACCATGACTCACTCCTCGGTGGTTCTGAAAAGGCCGGGCCCCTATCGCAGGGGGGGGTGGGGAGCAAACGGGCAGCGGGCTCCGGGTTACCGCTCTCCCATGCCCACCCCCAACGCCCTCGAGCGCGCCCACCCCGAGCTGGCCCTGCCGCGGCTGGACCTGGGCACCTTCCCCACTCCGGTGGAGCGCACGCCCCTGATGGCAGGCGGGGCCACCCTCTGGTGCAAGCGCGAGGATCTCGCCTCGCCCAGCTACGGCGGCAACAAGGTGCGCAAGCTGGAGTACCTGCTGGCGGCGGCCTGCGCCGCGGGGCGACCGCTGCTGACCATCGGCGCCGAAGGCTCCCACCACCTGCTGGCCACAGCGCACTACGCCCGCCAGGTGGGGCTGGACACCTACGGCATCATCGCCCCCCAGCCGAAGACCCCCCACGTAGTGCAGAACCGCGCCTGCCTGGAGCGGCTGCTGACGGGCTGGATCGAGGTGCCGAGCCGCCCGCTGCTCCCCTGGGGGATGCTCCTGATGCGGGCGCGCCTCTGGCGCCAGGGGGTCCGCCAGCCCCGCGACATCCCCCCCGGCGGCTCCAACCCCCTCGGCTGCGCGGGCTGGGTGTCCGGGGGCCTGGAGATCGCAGCGCAGGTGCGCGCCGGGGCGCTCCCTCCCCCGGCCGAGGTCTGGGTGCCCCTGGGCAGCGGGGGCAACGCCGCGGGGCTCTCGCTCGGCCTGCGCCTCGGGGGGCTCGCGAGCCGCGTGATGGCGGTGCGGGTGGTGGAGTGGCCCCTGATCTCCTGGCCGATGACCCGCTGGCTGGCGCGCCGCACCCTGGCCCTGCTCCGGCGCCACGGCCTGCGACCACCGCCAGGTCTGGATCTCGGCGGCCTGCACGTGGTGGAGGGCTTCATCGGTCCCGGCTACGGCGCCCCGACCCCTGCCGCCGAGCACGCCCTGGACCTGGCCAGCGCCGAGTGCGGGCTCACGCTGGACCTCACCTACACGGCCAAGACCCTGGCAGCCTGCCTGGCGCGCTCCGGCCCGCCGGGGGGCGATGTCCTGCTGCTGAACACCGTCAGCCCGGCGCCGCCTCCCCTCCCTCACCCCGAGGAGCCCTGATGCCCGGCGCCCTGCGCTCCCTCGCCCGCCTGCTGCTGTCCCGGGATCCGGGCAGCCTCGTGGCCGACTTCTACCGCTACGCCGACCCCATCTTCGCCGGGGTGACCGAGGGCAGCGGGCTGATCGACATCGGCTGGGCCCCCGACCCCGCCACCGCCGATCTGGCCGAAGCGCAGCGCGCCCTGGTCCGCAAGGCCACCGACGGGCTGCCCATGGACGGACACTGGCTGGAGTCGGGCTCCGGTTGGGGCGGCCCCGCCGCGCTCCTCGCGCGCGAGCATCCGGCCCTCAGGATCACGGGCCTCGACCTCGCCCCGGATCACCTCGCCGCCGCGCGGGCACGGGCGGAGGCCGCCGGCCTCGCTGAGCGCGTGCGCCACCACCTGGGCGATGCCCAGGCCATGCCCTTCGCCGACGCGAGCTTCGACGCGGTCTATGCCATCGAGACCGCCTTCCACTACCCCCGCAAGGCCGCCTTCGCGCGTGAGGTGGCCCGCGTGCTCCGGCCCGGGGGAGGCCTGCGCCTCGTGGACTTCGTGCTCCAACCGGAGCACACCGGCCGGCTGGAGCGGCTGGCGCTGGGTCCGAACCTGCGCATCGGTGCCATGGGGGGCCTCTGCACCGCCACGGGCTGGTGTCACCTCCTCGCCGAAGCTGGTCTCGACCGGATCGAGGTCGAGGACCTGAGCGCCGGCTCCATCGGCCTGTTGGGGCGTTGGGCCGAGCGCATCGAGGCCCAGCGCGAAGCCCTCCGTGTCCACTACCCGCGGCCGCTGCTGGCGTACTACAGCGTCGGCCTGCGCCGCCTCGCCGCCCGCGCTCCCCACGCTCCGGTCGGCTACGTCCTGCTGCGCGCGCGCAAGCCCGCCGCGGGCCAGCCTACTTCCGGCGCGCCTCGCGCACGCGCAGGGCGATGACCCCCCGCTCCTGCTCGATCGCGGCGTCCCACTCGTCGAGCGCCCGGATGGAAGCGACGGCGTCCTCGACGGCCTCGGCCGAGGGGACCAGGTTGTGGAAGCCCTCGGCCGCGGTCAGGGCCTCGAGGCTGGCGTAGCGCCGCACCATCCCCACCATGATGCTGCCGAAAGACCCGAACTCGAGGCGATCGCCCGAGGAGATCGCGGCGTACTCATCGCTGGCGAGCACCACGTAGACGGTCTTGCGGCCCTCCTCCATCTCGTGGAAAGCGTCTTCGTAGAGCGGGGCGTCGTAGGTGGCCATCGTTCCGTCCGTCGGCAGAGGGGCAGAGTAGCGGCGCGCAACTTAGCATGGTGCGCCCGGCTGCGCCCCCCACGGGCGCAGTCGCCTAGCCCGGGGGCCAGCCGAGCCGACGCCCGGCCAACAGGTGCACGTGCAGGTGGGGCACCTCCTGCCCGGCGTCCCGCCCGTTGTTCAACACCAGGCGGTATCCCCCCGCGGTCAGCCCGAGCGCCGCCGCCGCCGCCCGCGCCGCCTCGATCACGCGCCCGAGCAGGAGGGTGTCATCGGCTCCCGCAGCCTCGAGATCGGCGATGGGCGCACGCGGCACCACCAGCAGGTGGGTGGGGGCCTGGGGGTTGATGTCGCGAAAAGCCACGGCGTGATCGTTCTGGTACACGATGTCGGCCGGGATCTCCCCCGCCATGATGCGCTCGAAGATGGTCGGCATGGGACCTCCTGTCCCCGCCTCTTAGCGCGTCCTCTAATACCTCGCCTGCAAGGGCAGGATCAGGATCCCGTCCTGGTACCGCGGGCCGGCGACGATGAAGGTGCCGTTGCGGTTGACCGAGAGGGTGGTGTCGAGCAGCTTCTTGCCCTGGGAGAAGATCTGGATGCGGAACTGGGCCCGCTCCGCGGTGCGGGACTTGAGCGCGACGCTCACGCGCCGGTTGCCGACGATGGTGAAGGAGGCCTCGCCCCCGGGCGCGAGGGAGGCGCTGTGGGTGTCGAGCAGCTCGTAGCCCTGGTAGCGCAGGAACTGGAGGTGCCGTTGCAGCGGCTTGAGGCGCGGGTCGATGCCGGCGTGGCTGTCGCTGGCGGCCACCACGAGCAGCTTGACGTCGACCTTCCCGACCGCGGCGGCCGGGGCCGGACCGGGGCGCCCCTGGGCCCAGGCGGACCCGAGGGGGGCCAGCAGCAGCAGCGCCGCCAGCAGGGCGAAGAGGAGGTGGTGGGATCGGGTGCGGGTGGTCACAGCGTCACCCCCTCAGGTGATTCGCCGCCGAAGCCCTCGTCGATGAAGATCACCATGGGGGCACCGTCGTCGAGCTGGAAGACCTGGACCATGGCGCTCTCGGCCACCTCGAGGTCCTCGATCTCCGTGTCGTTCACCGCCGCCAGCTCCAGGACAGGCGAGAGCGCGTCCGGCTGATCGGCGGGCATGATCGGCTGGCCGTCGGGGCCGACGACCTGCAGCACCAGCAGCAGCGCCGCGGCCGCGCCGATCAGGGCCAGCACGGGCAGACGCCGGTACCAGGGCGGGCGGATCGGGCGCGCCACCGGGGCGGGCTGCCGCTCGGGCGCCGCTTCGGGGGCCGACGCTTCAGCCGGGGGGGCCGGCGCGATGCGGCCCATGACGAGATCGGCGATGTCGATGGGGCCGGCCTCGGCCTCGATGCCTGCGACCAGCGCCTGGGCCAGCGTGGCCTCCACCAGGGAGGTCTCCTCCGCGAGCCCGAGCGTGGCGGCGACGCCCTCCCAGATGGGAGAGAGATCCTCGGCGCCGACCTCGCGCGCGAGGCCCTGGCGCAGCACCTGACCCAGCCGAGCGGCCTCATTGAGGAAGCGGAGGGCTTCGGGATCTGCCGCGAGGAGCGCAGTGGCGGCCTCGCGCGCGGCACCGGACAGCTCGCCGTCTGCCAGGGCAGAGAGGGCCAGCTCGGGCGCCTCGGCCTCCTGGATGGCCACCAGCACGGCGTCGGCGAGATCCAGGCCCTCGGCCTCGGCGCCCAGGCCCTCGGCGAAGGCCGCCAGCGCCACGGTCGGCAGCCAGGGTTCGAGCCCAGCGGCGGCGATCACCGCCGCGGCGACCTCGCCTCGCCTGGACTCATGGGCCAGGCCCTCGGCCAGCGCCCGCAGGGCCCTGGGGACGACGCCTTCGGCGCCGGGCACGGCGGCGGAGATGACCTCCGCGACCACCTCGACGTGTTCGGCCTCCAGCCCCGAGCGCAGGCTGGCGCGGATCTCGGCCCAGCCCCCGGCCGCCTCCTGCCCGGCGAGCAACACCTCCAGCGCACTGAGATCCGCCTGCGAGGGAGCTTCTCGCTCGCAGCGCCGGAGCAGTTCCTGGATCTCGTGGTCGGTCACGGGGAGCATCCTGGAGAGGGTGGAGCCAAAGCCTGGGTCGGCGGGCGCGGTCCTCGACGGGCAGGGTGCGGGATCATTCGAAGTTTTTTCGTCTCCCGCGGGTTCAACGGAGATCCTTGAGGATGGCCTGCAGCCGCTTGCGCGCGTAGAACAGCCTGCTCATGACGGTGCCCTCGGGGATGCCCATGGCCTCGGCGATCTCCTTGTAGGAGAAACCCTCGATCTCGCGCAGCAGGACGACCTGGCGCTGGTCGGGCGGGAGGGTCTGCATGGCGTCCATGACCCGCTGGTAGAGCTGCTGGCGCTCCAGATCGCGCCCCGGGCTGCGGCGCAGGTGGTCGGGCTCCCAGCGGCCATCGCCCTCCTCCTTGATGGCGACCTGATCGTCGTAGCCGCCCACGCGCATGCGGCTGTGCTTGCGGATGTGGTCGATGGTGACGTTGGAGGCGATCCGGTACAGCCAGGTGGTGAAGGAGGACTCGCCCCGGAAGCCGTTCATGTTGCGGAAGGCCTTGACGAAGGTCTCCTGGGTGAGGTCGCGGGCCTCCTCACGGTTGCGGATCATGCCGTAGACGTGGGAGTAGATGCGGCTCTGGAAGCGCTCGACCAGGCCCCGGAACGCGGTGGTGTCTCCCTGCTGGACGAGGGCCACGAGGTCCATGTCGCTGAGATCGCGGTCGTCGGCTGGCCGCTGGGGACCACCCCCCGAGCCCCCGGGCCCGGCCATGGCGCTGAGCCCCCAGGCCAGCACGGGAGCCCAGGCGGGGGTGTCGTCGTACGCGAAGGAGCGCAGGAGCATGGCGACCTCTCTGATGCACCGACCGCGACGGCCGGCCGCGAGGTGGGAACATATCCTGCCCGGTCGGCGCGATCAGTGCGCCTCGTCCCATGTCCGCGCGACCCCCGTGCCCACCACCAGCGGGACGCACAGCGCGGCCGCGCGCACCATCTCCTCCACCACCGCCGCACGGACCGGCTCCAGCTCCGGCTCGGGGACCTCGACCAGCAGCTCGTCGTGGACCTGCAGCAGCAGGCGGGCGGCGGGGTGCTCGCGCTCGAGCCGTGCCCACACCCGGGCCATGGCGAGCTTGACGATGTCGGCGGCCGTGCCCTGGATGGGGGTGTTGACCGCGACGCGCTCGGCGGCCTCCCGGACGTGGCGGATGGTGGCGCCCAGATCGGGCACGACGCGCTTGCGCCCGTAGCGGGTGGTGGCGACGCCCTGCTCGCGCGCCGCGGCCACGGCCTGCTCCACGTAGGCCGCCACCTGGGGGTAGAGCTTGAAGTAGTCGTCGATGATGCGCTGGGCGCGCCCGCGGGGGATGCCGAGCTCGTTGGCCAGGCGAAACGCGCTCATGCCGTAGATGATGCCGAAATTGACCGCCTTGGCGGCGCGCCGCTGCTCGGGTGTGACCAGGCCGGGCATCACCCCGAAGACCTCGGCCGCGGTGCGGCGATGGATGTCCTCGCCGCGCTGGAAGGCCTCCACGAGCGTGCCGCTGCCGCAGTAGTCGGCCAGCACGCGCAGCTCGATCTGGGAGTAGTCGGCCGAGAGGAACACGTGGCCCTCTTTCGGCACGAAGCAGGCCCGGATCCGCCGGCCCTCTGGCGAGCGGATGGGGATGTTCTGCAGGTTCGGGTCCATGGAGGCCAGCCGGCCCGTGGCGGCCACCGCCTGGTGGAAGGAGGTGTGCACGCGCCCGTCCACGGGGCTGACCGCGGCGGGCAGCGCGTCCACGTAGGTGCCCTGGAGCTTGGTGAGCCCGCGGTAGTCCAGCAGGGCCTGGGGCAGTGGATCGCCTGGATTGGCCGCCGCGATGGCCTCGAGGGTGGTGGCGTCCGTGGAGCGCCCGGTCTTGGTCTTCTTCTGGACCTGGTAGCCGCGCTCGTCGAACAGCACCTCGGCGAGCTGCTTGGGGGAGGCGATGTTGAAGGCGTGCCCGGCCAGCCGGTGGATGTCGGCCTCCAGCGACGCGATGGCCTCGCCGAAGTCTCGCCCGACGGCCGCGAGGGCGTCGCGATCGAGCTTGATCCCGGCGAGCTCCATGTGGGCCAGCACGGGGATGACGGGCAGCTCCACCTCCCGGTACAGGCCATCGAGCCCCTCGGCCCGCAGCCGCTCGCCCAGCGCGCGGTCCAGCAGCCAGGCCACGTGGGCGTCCTCGGCGGCGTACGCCGTGGCCGCGGCGATGTCCACCGCCTCGAAGCCCTCGCCCTCCTGCAGCCCGGCGGTGACCTCGCTGTAGGCGATCATGCGGTGGCCCAGCACGCGCATGGCGATGTCGTCGAGCTTGCGGCTCGTGCGGCCGGTCTCCAGCAGGTAGTCCGCCAGCATGGTGTCGCCGTCGATGCCCTCCAGGGCGTAGCCCTGCGCGAGGAGCACCTCGAGGTCGTACTTGAGGTTCTGGCCGGTCTTGCCCACGGTCGGGTCCGCCAGCAGCGGCCCCAGGACGGCCATGACGCGCTCCAGGGGGAGCTGCTCGCCGCGGGCGTGCCCCACGGGGATGTATACCGCGTCGTCCGCGGACCAGCAGAGGGAGAGGCCCACCAGCCGGGCCTGCAGGGGGTCCAGCGAGGTGGTCTCGGTGTCGAAGGCGAAGCGCCCGGCGCGGCGGCAGGCCGCCACCGCGGCCTCGAGCGCGGCCTCGGTCCGCACGGTCCGGTAGCGGTCACGGTCGATCCCCTCCCCTGCCGCGGGCGTCGGGCCCTCGGCCGCCAGGTCCTCGAGGTGGGTCTTGAACTGGTAGCGCAGCAGGATCTCGTGCAGGCGCTCGCGGTCGCGGGGGCGCCGTGCGAGATCGTCCAGGCCGAGCGCGAGGGGCATGTCGCGCACGATGGTGACCAGCCGGCGTGAGAGCCGGGCCTGATCAGCGAACTCCACCAGGCTCTGGCCCATCTTGCCCTTGATGGTGGGAGCGGCCTCCAGCACCCGCTCCAGGCTGCCGTGGGCCTGCAGCAGGGCGGAGGCCTTCTTCTCGCCGATGCCGGGCACGCCCGGGACGTTGTCGCTGGAGTCGCCCCACAGGGCGAGGATGTCCACCACGCGCTCCGGCCCGACCCCGAAGCGCTCCGTCACCCCGGCGGAGTCGGTGACCTTCGGGTCGCCGCCCTTGAGGTCGAGGATGCGCACGTGCTCGCCCACCAGCTGGGTGAAGTCCTTGTCGCCCGACACGATCCAGACCTCGAGCTCCGGCCCGGCGTGGCGGGTGGCCAGGGTGCCGATGACGTCGTCGGCCTCGAAGCCCTCAGGCGCGATGCAGGGGTAGCCCCAGGCCTCCACCAGCTCCGGGAAGCGGGGCCACTGCTCCCGGAGCTCCTCGGGCATGGCGGCGCGGTTGGCCTTGTAGGCGGGGAAGAGATCGACCCGGAAGCTCTTGCCCCTGTCGAAGACCACGGCGGCGAAGTCGGGCTTCGCCTCGCGGTCGAGCCAGCGCAGCAGGTTGGCGAAGCCCATGAGCGCGCCCGTGTGCTGCCCGCCGGCCGTGAGCCTCGGCATGGCGTGGAACATACGGAACGCGTGGTTCGAGCCGTCGATCAGGTAGAGCGTCTGGGCCATCGGGCCTCCCTTTGCCCGGGATGCTATCTTCCCCGACCCTTGAACCCCAGCCCGGGAGAGCATCATGCAGATCGGACCCGACGCCCTCTTCAACCCCACCGATGAGCACCGCATGCTGCGCGAGATGGTCGCGGACTTCACGCGCAACGAGATCGAGCCCCAGGCCGAGGAGGGCGACCGGCGCGGCACGCTGAACGTGGAGCTGTTCCGCAAGCTGGCCGAGCTCGGCCTGCTGGGCATCACGGTCCCCGCCGAGCACGGCGGCGCCGGCATGGACGCCACCGCCGCGGTGATCGTGCTGCACGAGATCTCCAGGTCCGACCCCGGCTTCGGCCTGGCCTACCTGGCCCACTCCATGCTGTTCGTGAACAACTTCTTCCACTGCTCCAACGACGAGCAGAAGGCCCGCTACCTCGACAGGGTCATCTCGGGCGAGTGGATCGGCGGCATGGGCATGACCGAGCCCGGCGTCGGCACCGACGTGCTGGGGATGACCACCACCGCCCGTCGCACCGCGGACGGCTACGTCCTCAACGGCCGCAAGATGTTCATCACCAACGGCGTGGAGGGCGATGTCTTCCTCATCTACGCCAAGCTCGAGGGCCGCATCACCGCCTTCGTGGTGGACACCACCTGCCCCGGCTTCTCCAGGGGCCAGGTCATCCACAAGATGGGCATGCGCGGCTCCTCCATGTCCGAGCTGGTCTTCGATGACTGCCAGGTGCCCGCCGCCAACCTCCTGGGCGAGGAGGGCCAGGGCCTGGTCCACATGATGCGCAACCTCGAGATCGAGCGCCTCACCCTGGCCGCCCAGAGCCTGGGCATCGCCGAGCGATGCTGCGAGATCATGATCACCTACGCCCACGAGCGCTCCGCCTTCGGCCAGCCGCTCAACCGCTTCGGCCAGATCCAGCGCTACATCGGCGAGTCCTACGCCAAGACCGAGGCCATGCGCTGCCTGGTCTACAACGTGGCCGCCAACGTGGGCGCCGACACCCGCAACCGCATCGGCTCGGATGCCGCCAAGCTGTTCGCCGCCACCGCCGCCAAGGAGGTGGCCGACTGCGCGATCCAGGTCCTCGGGGGCTACGGCTACTGCGAGGAGTACAAGGTGGAGCGGCTGTACCGCGATGCCAAGCTCATCGAGATCGGCGGTGGCACCATCGAGAGCCACCAGAAGAACCTCACCAAGGATCTCACGAAGCAGCTCTGCGGCTGAGGGCGCGATCCGCACCGCGGCGCCACCCTCGCGGCCTGTGGGGGCCGGGCGCGATGTTCATTTTCTCGCCTGGCCTGCCCCTGCCGCCCGCCATCTGCGCCCCCTCCCTTGACTGCCCCCCTTTATCGGGGATTTTCAGCCAGAGGCCTGGCTTGACACGTCGATGGCAGAGGCTCACTGTCTTTCTCAAGTCACGAAGATTCTTCCCGTCCTCCCTTGACGTGAAGGACGGAACATGAAAGATCGCGGTCACCGGTTCGGATCCCGTACAGGTGGGGAACCCACCGGCCTCTCACCATCACCCACTCGGGAGATCAAGATGAAGCGCCTTCCCTTCGTTCTGGCCCTCGGCGCCCTCGTCGGCTGCGGCTACGATTTCGAAACCTTCTCTGACGACTTCCTCATCGCCGTCTGCGACAAGCTCGCGGAGTGCGAAGTCTTCACCGATGACTACACCAAGGACGACTGCCTGAACCCCGAAGAGATCGAAGACACCTCGGGTGCCGAGGAATGGGTCTGCGAGGAGTTCGACGGCGACATGGCCCAGACCTGCATCGACAACCTCACGGCCGCGACCTGCGACGACTACGCCACGGTCCTGACCAGCTCCGAGTGCACCTCCTACTGCAGCAACCTCTAGTAGCTGGTGCGTGCCGGCGCTCCACGCCGGCGTGATATGCGGAGGCCCCGCGATCCTCTCTCGAGGGCGCCGGGGCCTCCGTCATCTCGTTTAAGAGGCGAACGATGCGACGATCTCTTCCGCTGGCGCTGATCCTTGGGCTCCTCGCAGTGGCCTGCTACAGCTCCGCAGACTTCCAGGAGGAGTCCGCCCTGTCACGCTGCGCCCTCTACGACGAGTGCGGCTACCTGAGCGCACTGGACGGCGTCGAGACCTTCGAGGACTGCCTCGAGCTGCTGCGGTCCGACGCCTACGCCTGCGAGGAATTCGACGCGCAGGCCGCCAAGGCCTGCATCGACGCCCTCGAGGTGCTCACCTGCGAGGAGTACGGCGGGGGCGGGTTCCCGATGGCGTGCGTGGACGCCTGCACGCTGGCGGAGTGACCTACAGCGCCTCGTCCACGAAGCCCTTGAGCTTGTCCTTCGAGAGCGCGCCGACCCGCTGGCCCACCACCTTGCCGCCCTTGAACAGCAGCAGGGTGGGGATGGAGCGGATGCCGTAGTTCATGGCGATCTGGGGTGAGCTGTCCACGTCGACCTTGCAGAACTTCGCCCGCCCCTCGTACTGACCGGCCAGCTCGTTCACGAGGGGGGCGATGGCCTTGCAGGGCCCGCACCAGACCGCCCAGAAGTCCACCAGCACGGGGACCTCGGACTGCAGCACGACGGCGTTGAAGTCGGCCTGGGAGACGTGGATGGCGTTGGCGGACATGCGACCTCCGGGTGGTCTGCGTGGTGGTTCAGCGGCGTGAACCTATGCCGCCCGGCACCCGCCCCGCAAGCGCCGCAGCGCCCGCGCCCCAGCCTCGAGGTCGACCCCGCGATCCCGCTCCAGCGCGGCGCTGCGGCGCCGGTTATGGGGCGAAGTCGCTGCAACCGCGAGGCCACCCTGAACACCTCCACCCTCCCCTCCGGTGTCGACTGGTGCGACGCCGCTGCGCTCGAACAGCTCGACGGGCCGCTCATCCGCTACCCCGTCGGCAAGGTGCTGATGCTGGCACACCGCACCCGGGGGAGCGGCCTGATCCACATCTACGATGGCGATTCGAGCCATAGAATCAGCCTGCGCGAGGGCGCGGTGGTCCAGGTGCAGGGCATCCCCGGGCTGCTCGCCGAGCTGCCGGTGGAGGCTGGCGCCGAGCTCGACCTGCTCGCGGCGGTCGAGCTCGCGGCGCGGGCCGGCCAGCCGCTCCCGCGCGTGATGGACGAGGCGGCGAAGGTCGTGGGGAGCGCGCTGACGACCTGGTGCCTCTGCGAGACCGGCATGATCTCGGTGAAGCTCGACGTGGAACCGGTGGGCACCCCCATCAAGCTCCCTCAGAGCCTGGTGTCCATGCTCTCCGTGGGGCTGCAGCTCGCGGGGTCGGTGGAGCAGGCCCAGAAGCTGCTGGAGAGCCAGGCGACCGATCCCGTCACCGCGCTGCTGCCCATGCGCGGTGACGACGGCAACCTCGGGCTCGACGCCCTCGCCCTGCGGGTGGTCAACCTGGCCCGCTCAGCGCCGTCCCTGCAGGATCTCGTAGCCCATGCCACCCGGGGCAACAGCGCCCGGCGCCGCGAGGTGCTGCACCGCGTGACCCTGCTGTTCAAGCTCGGGCTGCTGCACCTGCCCGAGCCGCCGCTGGGCACCGAGGAGGAGACCCAGCGGGTCCCCCAGCGCGCGCCACGGGTGCGACGCGGCGGGGCGGCGCCGGAGCCGCCGGCCGCTGCGCCCAGCGCGGCCAGCGCGGTCGACACAGGCACCTTCGAGCTGACCACAGAGCAGCAGGTGGAGCGGCTGAGGAAGCGTATCATTGCGCTCCAGCCCAAGACCTTCTACCAGCGGCTGGGGCTCGGCGACGCACCCGAGCGGCCCGACATCGAGGCGGTCGAGGAGGCCTTCCGCAAGCTCTCACGCCGCCACCACCCCGACAGCCACATCGACTCTCCCCCCGAGGTGCGCGCGGCCGCCACCGAGCTGTTCGCGCTGCTGAGCGAGGCGGTCGAGGGGCTGAGGCGCGGGGGACGCGGGGTAGACGAGCACTGGGAGCGCACCAGCTGCGCCCAGA
Organism: Pseudomonadota bacterium; assembly: GCA_043814015.1. GTDB lineage: Bacteria > Myxococcota_A > UBA796 > UBA796 > JAFGLY01 > JBDRKM01. Next base: position 21,598 of record JBDRKM010000181.1, on the reverse strand, counting down.
AGGGGATCCCCTACGTCACCGATCGCGATCGCACCAAGGCGAAGATGTCCTTCGTCAAGGGTGAGCGGCTGATGCGCAACAAGGACTACGCCATCGCGGAGGCCTGCTTCCACGAGGCCACCTCCCGCGATCCCCTCAACCCGCAGTACGCCTTCATGCACGCCCAGGCGGCCCACCTCGCGCGCCAGATGCCCGCCGAGGAGGCCATCCGCATCATCGACGGCCTCACCCCCGAGACCCAGAAGCAAGCCTCCCAGTTCCAGCACGTCGCCGGACGCATCCTGCGGCTCTCGGGGGCGCCCCAGGAGAAGTGCCTGGAGCGCTTCCAGAAGGCGGTCGAGCTCGATCCCGCGAACCGCGACGCCCAGCGCGAGCTGCGCCTGCAGGCCATGCGCGAGGAGGCCAAGCCGGCCGCGCCCTCCCCCTGGTCGCTCTCCTTCCTGGACCGCTTCCGCAAGAAGCAGGGGAACGGCTCCTGATCAATCCTGGAAGATCCCGCCCAGGTCGTCGGCCAGGGTGAGGGCGCGCGCTGCCCCCAGCACCACCGTGGACAGGGGCTCCTCGGGCACGAAGACGGCCAGGCGGATGCGCCGCCCGATGGCCTCGTCGAGCCCCGGCAGCAGGGCACCGCCACCGATGAGCAGCGCCCCCTTGCCGGCCACGTCGGCCACCAGCTCGGGCGGGATGCGCTCGAGGGTGGCGGTGATGGCCTCGACGATGCTCTCCACCACGGGCTGCAGCACCTCCGCCACCGCGGCGGCCTCCACCACCACCCGCCGCGGCAGGCGGCGCTCGCGGTCGAGCCCGGCCACCGCCATGCGCCCGCTGCGCGCCCCCGGGAAGGCGCCCCCGAGGCGCAGCTTGAGGTCCTCCGCGGTGGCGGGCCCGATGCAGAGCCCGTGGATGGTCTCCATCCAGCGGATCAGGGCGGCGTCCATAGCCTCGCCCGCGCCCGCCACGCGCCGGGCATGCACCACCCCTCCGAGCGAGATCACCGACACCTGGGTGCTGCCCGCACCCACATCGACGATCATGTTACCCTCCGGGGCGGCCAGCGGCAGCCCCGCGCCCAGCGCGGCCGCCAGGGGCTGCCCGATGAAGCGCAGGCGCTTGATCCCCGCCCGCTCGGTGCACTCCCGGGCGGCGCGCCGTTCGACCTCGGTGACGCCGGCGGGCAGGGTGATGAGGGCTTCGGGCGCCACCAGCGGCTTGCGGCCCTGCACCCGCCCCAGCAGGAAGCGCAGGACCTCCTCGGCGGCCTGGTAGTCCTCCACGATCCCGCCGCGCACCGGGCGGGCGGTCTGGATCGCCGGCGAGGTGCGCCCGAGCATGGCCCGAGCCAGGGTGCCCACGGCGACGGGCCGCCGCTCTCCCTCCGCGTCCTCGCGGTAGGCCACCACGGAGGGCTCCCGCCAGACCGCATCGCGGCCAGCCAGCGCCATCCGCGTGGTGGCGGACCCCAGGTCCACGGCCAGGCCCTGGGTCAGGAGGCTCGAGACGTTGACGCGCATGGCGGCTCCGGGGCGGTGGAGGGCATGATACAGCGTGACGGGCGCGCGGGCAGGCGCCCCTCATAGCCCGCCCGCGCCACGCGGGGACACCCACCCGCGGCGCCCGGGAGGTCCCGTGCGGAAGCTGCTCCTCTTCGCCCTGCTGCTGGCCGCGGTCGCGGTCGCCTGCACCAAGGTGCCCGTCACGGGCCGCCGCCAGCTCAACCTGATCCCCGACTCCCTCATGCTGCCCATCGGGCGCTCGGCCTACCAGAGCGCCGTCGCCGGGCTGCACCTCGAGCGCAAAGGCAGCCGCCACGACCAGGTCACCGGGGTGGCCGACGGCATCACGAAGGTGGCCGGCAGCGACCGCTTCGACTGGCACACCACCGTGATCGACGATCCGGAGACCGTCAACGCCTGGGCCGTCCCGAGCGGGCACGTGGCGGTCTACACGGGCATCCTGCCGGTCTGCAGCAATGAGGCCGGGCTCGCCTTCATCCTCGGGCACGAGGTGGGGCACGTGCTGGCCCGCCATGGCGCGGAGCGCCTGAGCCAGCAGCTGGCCGTGCTCGGCGGGCTGGCGGGCCTGTACGCCTGGACCGAGAAGCGCTCGGAGCTCTCGGAGCAGCAGCAGGCCGTGCTGCTCTCGGCCGTCGGGCTGGGCGCCGAGGTGGGCCTGGTGCTGCCTTTCTCGCGCAAGCACGAGCGCGAGGCGGACATCATCGGGATGATGCTCATGGCCCGCGCCGGCTACCCCCCCAGCGAGGCCATCAGCATCTGGGATCGCATGGAGGCCGCGGGCTCGGGCAGCCACATCCCCGCCTTCCTCTCCACCCACCCTTCCGACGAGCAGCGCAAGGAGAACCTGCGCGCGTGGCTGCCCCAGGCGCGGCGCCGCTACGAGCGCAACGCGCTGCCGCGTGACACCACCGCCCAGCTGTGGAGATAAGGGCGCCGCGGGGCGCGCTTCACGTCGCCGCCGCGTCCCCTTCGCGCTATATGACGGCCCCTCCCGGCCCCAGGCCGGCGCCCACGTGCGCCCGCGCGGGCCCAGCGTCCCCGTGAAAGAGGCGGGGTTCCCCCTTCCAAAGCGAGTTCGTTCCATGTCCGTCCTCGAGAAGATCCGCGCCGGCACCGAGAGCGGGACCATGCGCGTGATCCTTGGCATCATCGTGGTGGTCTTCGTGTTCTGGGGCATCGGCACCGGCGGGGGGCCCACCTCGACCGTCATCGCCACCGTCAACGGCGAGCGGATCACCGACTCCCGTTTCCAGGCCACCGCCCGCCGGATGCGCGACAACCGCGACGCGGGGATGACCGAGGATCAGGTCCACCAGTACAAGATGCACGTCCTCAACGGCATCATCCAGGAGATGGTGCTGCTGCAGGAGGCGGACGACTGCGGCATCCAGGTCAGCGACGACGAGGTCGCCGTCACGATCCTGGACATCCCCGCCTTCCAGGATGAGGACGGCGCCTTCTCCGAAGAGCTCTACATCCGCTACCTCAAGAGCAACGGCAGCACCAAGGGCCAGTTCGAGACCGACATCCGCAACAGCCTGGTCATCGGGCGCCTGCGCGAGATGGCGGCGGCCGCGGTCAGGGTGGATGACGAGGAGATCCGCGAGCGCTGGAACCAGGAGATGACCTCCTTCAGCCTCGAGCTGGTGGCCGTGCGTCCCGTGGACTTCTTCGACGACTTCGCGCCCACCGACGTCGAGCTCGAGACCTTCATCGCCGAGAACCGCCCCGAGATCCGGGCCTGGTACGACGAGCACTACGCCACCCGCTTCCACAAGCCCCTGCGCGCCCGCGCCCGCACGATCCTGCTGCAGTCCTCCGATGACGAGAAGGAGGACGCCGGCCTCGCGGGGCAAGCGGACAAGATCAAGGCCGAGTTCGAGGCGGGCACCGACTTCGCCATGCTCGCGCGCAAGTACAGCGAGGACATCACGGCCGAGTCCGGCGGCCTGCTGGGCGAGGTGCGCTACGATCAGCTCGATCCCGCCATCGGCAACGCCATCTTCGGCACCGACACCAGCCCCCTGCGCGATCCTGGCCTGCGCCGCGCCGTCCGCACCGACCGCGGCCTGCAGCTCGTCTATGTCGAGGAGATCCTCCCCGAGGAGACCACCGAGGAGCAGGACGCCCGCCCGGAGATCGCCCGTACCCTGCTCAAGGAGCACCGGGCGCCCGAGCTCGCCGCCGCCTACGCCGAGCGCGTGCGCGCCGCCTGGGCCGCCTCACCCGACGGCATGCCGCCCATCGTCGAGCTGGCCGAGCAGAACATGAGGGTCGAGCAGGCGGGGCCCCTCACCCTGGCCGACCCCGGTCTGGAGCCCTACGGGGTCATCGACGCCCTCACCGCGGCCCTGCGCGCCTCTACCGGCGGCGAGGTCCTCCCCGCCGTCATCGAGGCCCCCGAGGCCTGGCTCGTCGTGCGCGTCCTGAGCCGCACCGAACCCGATCCCGCGCGCTACGCCCGGGAGCTGCCCGCCCTCCGGCCACGCATCGAGATGCTCAAGCGCATGGAGTTCGTCGGCGCCTGGGCCGACGATCTGGTGGCACGCGCCCGCGTCAAGCAGCTCGTTCAGCTGTAGCGCCTCGCGCTCCTCCCCCTCGGCGCAGCGCGCTGGAAAAAAAAATGATCCGGTGCGCGACGAAAACCTTGACAGGTCAAGCCATTAGGGTGAATCTGTTTCAAGACTTCGCCGCGACGTGTTGAAATCCATCACGCCTACCTTGACACTGTTTCCATGACGGCGCCGGGCACTCCGACGCCTCAGCTCGTTCCCCCCCCGGAGGTTGGACAGGCAGGTCGGTCATCGCTCCCGCGCTCGATGTTCCTGTGATTCGCACCCGTTGTCGCTCGTTCCCCGGCCGGTCAGGGCGAACCCGGTCGCGTGGATGGCTGAAGATGTCGCCCCCTGCCTCGCCTGTCCTCCTCCGGCCCCCCTCCTCTGCGTCCATGGGCACCGCCACTCCCGATCTCCCACAGACCCGACACCCTGCGGTGATGCCGCGGCTCGGGCCTCCCCTGGCGGCGCGTTCCCTCAAGCTGGCCCTGACGGTGGCCCACGGCGTCCTGACCCAGGACCGCCGCGAGCGCTTCACCGAGGAACCGCTGCCCCTGGCGGTCGAGCACGTCCCGTACACGACCGACGACGGCTGGCAGTGCAGCCTGTACCGCTGCCCCCCGCTCCCCGGAGCGACCGGAGAGCCGGTGCTGCTGGCGCATGCCCTCGGGATGAACCGGCTGAGCCTGGACTACGCCGCCCGCGACGGGCTGGTGTCCCTGCTGCACGCCTGGGGCTTCGATCTCTGGCTCTGGGAGCACCGTGCCGACGGCTCCGCCTTCCCTCCGCGGCGCGCGCGGGCCTTCGACGCCGACGACATCGCGGCCCAGGACCTCCCCGCGGCCCTCGATCTGGTGCGCGAGCGCAGCGGCTACGCGCGGGTCGGTTGGGTCGGGCACGGGCTCGGCGGCCAGCTGCTCTACCTGCACCTGGCCCAGGAGCCCGACAGCCCCATCTTCGCCGCGGCCTGCCTGGGCGCGGCCGTGCGCTTCCAGGCGCCGAGGAGCACCGCGCGCACCGTCGGCACCGTGGCCAGCCTGCTGCCGCCCCGCCTGGGGCTGCCCGCGCGCCAGGTGATGCGGCTGCTGTCCCCGGGGACCTCGGCGGATCCGTTCATCGGTCAGGGCCTGTGCGCCGGGGGGATCGAGGGGCCACGGCTGCGCGGGCTCATGAACCACGGCGTCGAGGACCTGACCGGGGGGCTGGTACGCCAGGTGGCGCGCTGGCTCTCCAGCGGCGCGCTGTGCGATGCCCGCGGGCAGATCGACACCCTGGAGGCCCTGCGCGGCGTGCCCCTGCCCCTGCTGGCGGTGGCCGCAGACGACGATCCCGTCTGCCCGCCCGAGGCCGCCTTCGCCGTGCTGGAGTCCCTCGGCCACGCCGGCACCCAGACCCTGCGGGTGCGGGAGCCCTGCGGCCACCTCGACCTGGTCCAGGGCGAGCTCTGCGCCCGCACCACGGGCCCCGCCGTGGCCGCCTGGCTGGACGCGCATCGCCGGAGAGCGTGGTAGCGCTACCAGGGCAGCCAGTCCTGCGGCATCCACGCGCGGCCGGCGTAGAAGTAGCTCGGGTCCATGGTGGACCCCGACGATCCGAAGGACTCCGCGGAGTAGCCGATGCCGTCGGTGCTGCCCTGGCAGGACCAGTAGTCCATCCCGGTGATGTGGCCGCTGGCGTCGGTCTGCCAGGCGTCGAAGATGACGCTGTGGCCGCTGCCGGAGTGGCGCCAGAGCTGGACGAAGTCGCCGGGGCGCAGATCCTCCAGATCGGTGACCTCCTCGCCGACGCCGTAGATCTCGAAGGCCTCGCTGGGACCCGGGCCCCACAGGTCGCGCACGTACCAGTCCGTGCGGAAGTCCAGCATGTCGGAGACCTCCAGCGCGTTGAGGGTCCCGTCGCCGCCCTGCGCGGCGTCGATCTGCTGGAAGGCCCGCATGTAGACCTCCCAGGTGATGCCGACGCAGTAGCAGGCCCCATCGTCGCGGGCCTCGGCGATGAGGGTGTCGAGGTACCAGATGTCCCGGGTGGTGCCGGCGTAGGAGCCATCCCAGAGGTAGTCGTGGGTGCCGTCGGTGGGGTAGCTCTCCAGGATCTGCACCACGACGTCGTTGAAGCCCGATGGATCCGGGTCGGTGCCGTCGATGACGGTGATGTTGACGCTGTCGGTGGCCACCTCCACGCCATCGTCCAGGGCCGCGGCCTCGACGGTGCGGGCGTAGCCGGTGCCGGCGAACTCGTAGGTGAGCATGCCGCCGGGCGCCACGCTGCCCAGCTCCCAACCATCGGCGGAAAGCAGCACGTCGTCCACGCCCGCCGAGGCGGCCACCACGAAGCGCACGGGGTTGGTGACCTCGGCGCCGTCGGCCGGGCTGGTGATGGTGACCCAGGCCTCGTCGGGCTGGGCCACGCGGATGGTCAGCTCGTGGCGGGACAGCTCGGTGCTCTGGGCGTCGGCGCCCACGAGGGCCAGGGTGTGGCGCCCCTCCTCCAGGGTGACGTCCAGGCTGCCGCCGGCCTGGGCCACGGGCTGCTCCCGGACCACGGTCTCGCCGTCGGCGTCGAGCCGGACGCGGGAGACATCCGCCCCGGCCTCGAAGGTCAGCACGAAGGGGGACTCGACGGTCTCACCGCCGGTGGGGGAGGTCACGAGCACGTCGGTGTCACGGCGGAACTCGTCGCCGGTAGGATCGTGGCGGGTGGCCTCTGGGTCGCAGGCGCACAGCAGCGCCAGGGTGAGGCAGGGGGTCGTGCGGGCGATCATGGGCACCTCCCGAGGGGGGAACGCAGGGTCACACAGGCTGGACCCGACCGCAAGCGGTGAATAGGTCTGGCGCACGCCCAGCGGCCCCGCGGCACGCACCGCTGCCGCGCCTCGGAGGCCGTCGCCATGAGCCCCATGAAGAAGAGCACGAGGTTGCTCATCTGGACCGCCCTGCTGGGCTTCCTCCTGTTCATGATCTCGGCCCTGGCCGTGGTGCTGCTGTTCTCCTTCGACGGCGGCCTGCCCGGCGGCGAGCCCCGCACCCTGCTGGTCAAGCTCGGCGGCGAGCTGCCCGATGGCCCGGCGCAGGGAGCCTTCATCCTCGACGAGGCCGACTTCCCCCCGCTGCTGACCGAGGTGAGCGAGGCCATCCGCCAGGCGGCCGACGACGATGACATCGCCGGGATCTACATGGAGCTCGAGCCCGTGGGGCTCGGCCTCGCCGGGGTGCAGGAGCTGGCCGACGCGCTGCACGGCTTCCGCGAGAGCGGCAAGCCCTGCGAGGTCCAGGCCGACCAGCTCACCAACAAAGAGTACCTGCTGGCCTCCGCCTGCGGCACCATCCACCTCGCCCCCGCCGGCCTGATGCTGGTCAACGGGCTCTCCATGGAGCAGACCTACTTCGCCGGCACCCTGGACAAGGTCGGTGTGAAGCCGAACTTCGAGCACGTTGGCGAGTTCAAGTCGGCGATCGAGGCCTTCGAGCGCACCGGGCCCTCCGAGGCCGCCCAGGAGGCCACCAACACCCTGCTGGACAGCCTCTACGAGCAGTTCGTGGCCCTGGTGGCCCGCGGCCGGGGGCTGGAGCCCGAGCAGGTCCGTGCGCTGATCGACCAGGCGCCCATCACCCCCCAGCAGGCCATCGACGCCGGCCTGGTGGACGGGCTGGCCTACTCCGGCGCCCACAGGCGCGGCGACGACGACATCATCACCCTCAAGAAGTACATCTCGCGCGTCCGCCACCAGCACAAGACCACCCCGCAGATCGCGGTGGTGCACGCCGAGGGCGAGATCATCTCGGGCGATTCGGGCACCAGCATGATGGGCGGGCGCTACGTCGGCGACGAGGATCTCATCGCCGATCTGCGCCAGGCCTGGGAGGACGACGACGTGGTGGCCGTGGTGCTGCGGGTCGACTCCCCGGGCGGCAGCGGGCTGGCCTCCGACAACATCTGGAACGCCATCGAGGAGCTGAAGCAGGAGAAACCCGTGGTGGTCTCCATGGGCGACTACGCCGCCTCCGGGGGCTACTACATCTCCATGGGCGCCGATCACATCGTCGCCCAGCCCGGGACCATCACCGGCTCCATCGGCGTCTTCGGCGGCAAGATGAACGTCCGGGGCCTGTACGAGAAGGTCGGGGTCAGCATGTTCGGCTACAAGCGCGGCGAGCTGGCCGACCTGCTCTCCTCCACCCAGGACTTCTCAGAGCCGGGCCGCGCCCGCTTCCGCGATTTCCTCGAGTCCTTCTACCAGCTCTTCCTGAGCCGCGCGGCCGCCGGCCGCGAGATGGAGGTGGAGGCCATGCACGCGGTGGCCCAGGGCCGCGTCTGGACCGGGGCCCAGGCCCTGGAACGCGGCCTGGTGGACGATCTCGGCGGCCTGGACGTCGCCATCGAGCAGGCCCGCGAGCTGGCCGGCGTCGAGGGCGAGACCGGCATCCTGCGCCTGCCCCGCCAGCGCACCGTGATCGAGGAGATCATGGACGACCTGCAGGGCGATGACGAGGTGGAGGCCCGCGTGGCCGCGGCGCTGCTGCCCGTCCCGGGAGCGATCGAGGCCCTGCGCCACCTGGAGCAGCTCTCCCGCGCCCTGGGCCCCAGCGGCGGGGTCGCCGCCATGCTGCCGTACACGATCGAGGTGCGCTGACCTACGGCGCGGTCAGCGCCCAGAACCGCATCTGACCCATCAGGCAGGACGACAGCGCGGTGTTCATGCTGTCGTAGTCGTCCTCCACGGCGTTGCGCATGCCCGCCACGCCCACCGCGTAGACCGAAGCCCGCGGAAAGGCGCTGCCCGGGATCTCGTGTCGATCCACCGTGCCCTCGCCGTGGGTGTAGTCGTACAGCTCGACGATGGTCTCGGGCCGGTTGGTGTAGCTGACCTCGCCGGACTGCGCATCGAACACGGCGACCAGGACGTTGTCGAACTCGTACTCGGACAGGTCGATCAGCAGCGGCTCGCCCACCGGGTGCTGCTCGTCGAGATCGAGGTCGGGGGCGTGCGGCGCCGTGACGGTGACACGATGATCCACATCGCTCAGGCTGGCCGTGAGGATGAAGTCCTGCCCAGCCTCGTACTCCAGGCCCTGCGCGCCGTTGAGGGAGTAGACGCCCCCGCCACCCGCGTCGAGCTCCAGCGTGCCGTTGCCCGCACTCTTCACGGTGACCACGGCGCCATCCAGCGGGCTCTGCTCGAGATCGTCGATGCTGGAGGCGTCGGCCAGGAAGACCTTGAGGGCGGTGCCGTCCTCGAAGGGGGTGCCCTCCAGGTCGAGCAGATCGGACTCGGGCGGGATCACCCCCAGCAGCAGGGCCTCGGCCACGAGGGGGTTGGTCAGGCCGTCGATGACGTCCTGGATCTCCTCGATCTTGCCACAGGCGGCGAGGGGCAGGAGGGAGAGGAGGAGGAAACGGCGCATGGCGGCTCCTGATGCGGGGGGGCGCTCCCGATAGCACGGGCGGGCGCGGCTCAGCCACCGCAGTGGAACGCAGGCGGAATCAGGATCCCGGCTTCCAGCCGTCCTGCTCGGTGTAGCCGACGCGGTAGACGTCCGCGAAGGAGCCGTCGGCGGGGTCGTGGAGGCGGAAGATCAGGCTCATCTCGTGGCCCCGGATCTCGACCCACCAGTACCCGTAGAGGGGGAAGTAGCGGCGGTCGTACATCCCCGGGAAGCCCTCATAGCTGCCGCGGGCCTGCGCGGCGTCGATGACGACCTCGGGGAAGTTCTGCTCGGCGGCGCGCTCGTTGAAGATCCCCTGGAGGGTGGTGTCGAAGATGGGCTCCAGCTGGGTGGCCTCGATCCCCGCCGCGCGCACGTGGCCCCAGCGGTGGAGGTCCTCCAGGCGCCCGCCGCCGCCGCCGGCGGTGACGTGCAAGGTGCCGAAGCGCCCGCCCAGCATGTACAGCTCGCTGGTGCCGGGATCGCCGAAGAACACCGCGCGCAGCTTCATCAGCCCAATGCTGTCCTCGACGATCTCCAGCAGCTCCGCGGGGGCGCCGTCCTGGTTGGGCTCGGTCTCGTCCGGGACCAGGCTCACGAGCGGGTGGTGCATGAAGACCACGAGGTGGTCGTACTCGCCGTTCTCGACCGCGCGGGGAATCCAGTAGAGCTGCTCCTTCCAGCGCGGGCCGAGGGCGGCCTTGTTGCTGTCGAGCACCAGGAAGCGCCAGGTGGCGTCGCGGACCTTTGCGTCGAAGGCGTACCAGGCGCCCACGCGGTTGTAGCCGATCTCGGCGCCCACGCCGGGGAAGGCGGCGCCGAAACCCTTGAGGAAGCGGTCCGTGCGGAACTCGCGCTCGCCGGCCACGGGCAGGACAGGCATGCGTATACGGGGGGTCTCGGGATCCGTGGTGCCCTTGAGCAGGTTGCGCATGGCGGCGTCGAAAGCTGCCCAACCCTTGACGGTGGAGGCGGGCACCATGTCGCCCACCAGCACCAGGAAGGACAGGCGCTCGTGCCGCAGCTGCGCGGCGAGGTCGTCCACCAGGCGCTGCCCGACCGCGGCCGCGGGGGCGCCCTCCTTCTCCTTGCCCTCCTGGGCGGTGAAGGTGTTGCCGACCACGGCGAAGGTCAGGGTGCGGGGGGCCGTGACCAGGGCGCCGTCGTCGGCGTAGATCTCGTGGCCCGCGATCTTGGCGGGATCGATGCCGCAGCCGGCGACCAGCAGGGCGGCGAGGAGGACGAGCTTCACCAGGGCGCGCTGCATGGGGACCTCCGCGTGCAGGGAGCTTGCCACCGTGGCCTCCGCCGGGCAATGGCGGGCCGGGGTTCCTGACAAAAGGGTTTCAGGAAGGCGCGCTACTCGACGGTCACGCTCTTGGCGAGGTTGCGCGGCTTGTCGATGTCGCAGCCCTTCATGACCCCCACGCGGTAGGCCAGCAGCTGCAGCGGCAGGACCGTCAGCAGCGGGGAGATCAGCTCATCGCAGGCGGGCATGGGGATGCAGACGTCGCCCATGGCCGCGGCCTCCTCGTCTCCGGCGGTGTGGATCAGCACCACCCGGGCGCCCCGGGCGCGCACCTCATGGATGTTGGAGAGGGTCTTGTCGCGCACGGAGTCCCGCGGGCAGACCACGACCACGGGCGTGCCCTTCTCCATCATGGCGATGGGGCCGTGCTTCATCTCGCCCGCGGGGTAGGCCTCGCAGGGGACATAGGCCACCTCCTTGAGCTTGAGGGCACCCTCCATGGCCACGGGCCAGGACATGCCACGCCCCATGAACAGGGTGTAGCGGGCGTCCTTGATCAGCCCCCCGGCGGCCTCGATGGGGCCGGGCTCGGCCAGGTAGCGGGAGATGACGTCGGGGATGGCCAGCAGCTCCTCGCCCAGGGCGCGCCCCGCGTGGGAGGAGATGTAGCGCGTCCGGGCCAGCAACAGGGAGAAGAGCAGGAGCGCCGTGACCTGGCTGGTGAAGGCCTTGGTGCTGGCCACGGCCAGCTCGGGCCCCGAGTGGACGTAGGTGCCGCGCCCGCAGGTGCGCGCGATGGATGATCCGACCACGTTCACGATCCCCAGCACCTCGCCACCCTTGAGCTTGACCTCCCGCACGGCGCCGAGGGTGTCGGCGGTCTCGCCGGATTGGCTGACGGCGAAGAAGAGCGCGTCGTGGCGCACCAGCGGATTGCGATGCCGGTACTCGCTGGCGATGTGGGCCTGGGCCGGCACCCGCGCGAGGCGCTCGATGGCCATGCCACCCACCATCGAGGCGTGGTAGCTGGTGCCGCAGGCCAGCAGCTCCACCCCACCGATGCGGAGCAGGTCGCGCGGTGCCAGATCGAGCCCGCCGAGCTTGGCGTTGCCGTCCTCGGGCACCACCCGGCCCCGAAGGCAGCGCTGGATGGACTCGGGCTGCTCATGGATCTCCTTCTCCATGAAGTGCTCGAAGGCGCCTTTCTCGGCCACGCCCCAGTCGGAATCGATCTGCTCCACGGCCTTGTCGGTGCGCGCGCCCGACAGCAGCACGGTCTCGATCCCGTCCGCGTTTATCCGCGCCAGCTCGCCGTCGGAGAGGTAGACCACGCGCCGGGTGTAGCGGGCGAGAGCCTGCGTGTCGGAGGCCACGAGGGTCTCGTCGTCGCCCAGGCCGATGACCATGGGAGAGCCGTTGCGGGCGGCGACCAGCAGCTCGGGATGGTCGGCGAAGAGCACCGCGATGCCGTAGGTACCCTGCACCCGCAGCAGCGCCTGGCGCACGGCGGCGACAGGATTACCCTTGTAGAAGGCGCGAATCAGGTGGGGCAGGACTTCTGTGTCGGTCTCGGAGGTGAACACCACGCCGTCGCGTTCGAGGCGCTGGCGCAGCTCGGGCGCGTTCTCGATGATGCCGTTGTGCACCACCGCGATGCGCCGGCTCATGTCCGTGTGCGGGTGGGCGTTGGGCTCGGTGACCCCGCCGTGGGTGGCCCAGCGCGTGTGCGCGATGCCGATGGGCCCCGAGTCGTCGGACTGCACGGCCTGCGCCAGCTCGGCCACGCGCCCGACCCGGCGGTGGGTGACCAGGCCGGTGTCGTCCAGCACGGCGACCCCCGCCGAGTCGTAGCCGCGGTACTCGAGCCGTCGGAGCCCGTCCAGCAGGATGGGGATCGCGCGCCGGTGTCCTACGTAGCCGATGATGCCGCACATGGGGTTCCTCCTTCTGTGCTCAAGGTTCCAGCAGCCCGCGCACCAGCCGGTCCAGGCGTTCGGTCTGCGCGGGGTCGAAGCCCTGCAGCCGCCCGGCGGGCTGGCCATCCTGGTCGAGGACCCGCGTGGCGGGCACGGCCCGCACGCCGAGCGCGGCGGCCAGATCGCGGGACCACGCAAGATCGATGCCGAGCCCGGTGAAGCGCTCCCGGCCCCGGGCCCAGCCGGCCTCGTCGTCGTCGACGGACACGGCCAGGATCCGCACGGGGAGGCCTTCGGCGGCCCAGGCGGCGCCCTGCGCCGCGAGCTGGGGCAGCTCCTGGGCGCAGGGCTTGCACCAGGAGGCCCAGAACACCAGCACCACCACCTGACCGTTCCAGGTGCTCAACGATAGATCGCCCGCTGTCGTCGCGAGCGGGAGGTCGAGGTGACGCGCCGCGGGTGGGCCCGGCGGGTGGGGACGCTCCCAGGGCGATGGCCGGTCGAGCCCGGCGCGAGCAGCCGCCACCAGCGCCTCCGGAGCGGCGGGCCCCAGGTAGATCTCCTCCAGACGGGCTGCGGCGGTGTCCGACCCGAAGGCGGCCGCGCGCGCCAGGCTCTCCAGGGCGGGCTCGGTGGCGCCGGCCGCCTCCTGGGCGCGGGCCAGGGCCAGCAGCGCCTCGGGGCCTGGCTCCAGCAACGAAGCCTCCAGCCTCAGAGCCAGCGCCACGCCGGCCTCGGAGGCCAACCCCGCCTGGACCTCGAGGCTGCGGGCCAGCAGAGAGCGCTGAGCGCCGATGGGGAGACCCGGCGCGGTGCCCACGGCGGTGGCGGCCTGCCGCGCCCAGGTGGCGGCCTGGGCCGGGTCGAGGGCGAGGGCGGTCTCGGCCGCCTCCAGCAGCAGCGCCGGGTCGCCGGGATCGAGCTCCACGACGCCGCGGTAGGCGGCCAGGGCCAGCTCGGGACGGCCGCCGTCCCGCAGGGTGCGGGCGCGCACCACGGCCACCGCCTCGGTCTCGGCGGAGGTGAGCGGAGCGCGGGCGGCCTGCTGGTCGGTCTGGGCCAGGCCCTCGCCCAGGCTCCGCACCATGGCGGGACCGTAGGGCAGCCGCGGGGGCAGCCCCAGGCCAGGCTCCCGCCGCGCGAGGACCTCCGCAGCCCGAGCGGTCTCCTCCTTCTCCCTGGCCCAGGCCAACAGCAGCCAGGCGTGGAACATGGCGCCCGCCCCGAGACCCTCCTGCACGTCCCCGGCCGCCCTCACGGCCGCGCGGCGCGCCCGGCGGACCGCGCGATCAGGCTCCACACCGGGCTCGAACAGGGCCACCGCCACCTCGGGGTGGGCCGGCAGGGCCTTCAGGCTGTCCAGCACGGCGGCGGCGGCGGCGGCGGCCTGGCCCGTGGCGACCAGGGCCTCGATCTGGGCGCGCCGGTCAGCGGGGGTGTGGGCGCCCTCCAGGTGGGCGAGGGCTTCGTCGCTCCGCCCAAGCCGCAGCAGGGCACGGCCCATGAGGTGCTCCTCGGCCTCGCCGCCCCCGGCAGCGAGCACCTCGAGGCGGGCCATGGCCGGTTCGACTTCGGGCCCCCGCGCCGCCAACACCTCGGCCCAGGCCTCGATGGGCTCCAAGCCGGGAACCCGCGCGGCGAGCCAGCGGTACTCCGCCACCGTGGCCCAGCCGTGGCCCGCTGCGTTGGCGGCCTCCAGGTAGGCGAGGTGGGCCTCCCAGCCGGCATCCGGGGCGGCGAGCGCCAGGCGAGCGGTGCCCAGGGCGCGCTCGGGCTCTCCCACCATGAGCCATGCCTCCACCAGCGCCAGGTCGGCCGGCGGGTAGGACCCTGCGGAGGCGGAGTGGACCATGAACGCCGCGAGAAGGGCCGGGATGAACGGGGGCCTGCACGGCAGGCTCATCGAGGAGCCACAGAGCTTCGGCGCAACGCGTCCAGGGTGGCGAGCGGAACGTAAGGGGTGACGTCGCCGCCGTTGATGAAGATTTCCTTCACCAGGGAGCTGGAGATGAAGATGTTGCGCGGCGCGGGCAGCAGGAAGACGGTCTCGATGTCGGGCGCCATGTCGCGGTTGGCCAGCCCCACCTGGAACTCGAACTCGAAGTCCGTGACCGCCCGCAGGCCGCGGATGATGACCTGAGCCCCGATGGACTTGCAGAAGCTCACCAGCAGGCCGTGGAAGCAGCGCACCTGCACGTTGGGTAGATCGGCCGTGACATCGCGCAGCAGCGCGACGCGCAGATCCTTGTCGAGCAGGTAGCCCTTGGCCGGGTTGTCGCCGACCCCGACCACCACCTGCTCGAAGATGCCGGCGCCGCGGCGCACGATGTCGAGGTGGCCGAGGGTGACCGGATCGAAGCTGCCCGCATAGACCGCGATGGGACCCACCATGGGCACTCCTCGTCTGAAACCCGCACCTTACCGTGTGCAGCCGCGGGCGCAACGATCCTCTGAAATCCCCGGGTCAGGGCACCGGCCGCGGGGCGGCGGCGCCCAGGTGCCGGACGAGCATCCGCCGCAGGCCGTTGTCGGCCCGCAGCGCCGCGAAGGCGGGATCCAGGGCCAGATCGCGCCGCAGCTCGACCTGGTACTCCGGGGGGAGGGCGTCACGCTCGGTGACCACCCGCTCGAGCAGCTCCAGCGCGCGCTCCCCCTGCCCCTGCTCGGCCGCGACCACCGCCGCGTACACATCGAGGTAGCGATCGCCCTCGGAGACGGCCGCGGAGCGATCGAGGAGGTCCTTGGCCTCGTCGAAGCGGCCGAGGCGCGCCATGACCGTGGCCAGCCCCGCCAGGGCCCAGGGGTCGTCCGGATCCGCAGCCAGGATGGCGTCATAGCAGGCGGCCTCGGCCACGTGGCGCCCGAGCCGCCGCTCCGCCTCCGCCTGGTGCCAGAGCAGGCCATGGTCGAGGCTGTGGCCGCGGACCGCCGCGCGCTCGGCCAGCCAGCGGTAGTGGCGCACGGCGAGCTCGTGCTGATCCTCGGCGTAGGCTTCGGCGGCCAGGATCTCGTGGGCGCCAGCGTCGGCGGGATCGCGCACCAGGCGCTCGCGGGCCAGGGCGGGCAGGGCCTGGTTGCCGGTGACCACGCTGCGGTACCAGCCGTGGTAGTCCACACCCGAGCGTTCGTCGTCGGAGACGGCGGCCGGGCCCTCGCGCAGCAGGTTGGCGGCCGGCGAGGCCTCGCCCGCCTCTCCTGCGGCGCTGACCGCGGCGGTCCGCTGGCCTCCGTGCTCCTGGGTTCCCGCGCCGGGGCTCCCGGCACGCGGCTCGTGCAGGCGCAGCGCGGCGACCTGCCGCGACAGGAACCCGTGGTGGCTGCGCGCGGCGACCGCGCTGTCGAGGGTCTCGCACCACAACCCCACCACGGTGACCATCAGGGCGGTGGCGAAGAAGCGGAGGTCGATCTGCTCGGTCCAGCCTGGCAGGCGAGGGGGACGCACGGTGTGCTCGAGCCAGACCCGCACGGGCCCCAGCGAGACCCCGATGGCTTGCCCCTCGGCCAGGCGACGCCCGCGCACGGCGAGATCGCGCCCGACCCGCACTACCGCGAGATCTGCACCGGGAAAGGAGACCGCGGCGGTGGCCGACTCCCCGATGCGCACCAGGCGGCGCACCGGCACCACCCGGTCTTCGACCAGGTGGCCGCAGAGTCGAACGCTGATGGCGAGATCACCCATGGTGGCGAGAGCCGGGGAGGAGGAGCCTGAGTGTGCTGCCGTATCCGACAGCCGCGGGGAGCGCGGGTTCCGGGGAACCACCCTTTCCACGCACCCCCATTGTAGACCGCGCGGCGCACGGGCTCCAGTCCGATTACGCCATCCCCTCCCCTGGACCGCGGTCCCAGGAGCCAGAATGACCACGGCGGCGATCTCGATCATCGGTGACGAGCTGCTCTCGGGGCGGACCCCGGACGTCAACGGGCCCCTCCTGCTGGCGTGGCTGCAGGCGCGCGGGCTGGAGGTCACCCGCCTGGTCTGGCTCCCGGACGACGTGGGCGCCATCGCCGAGGAGGTGGCGCGCCTCTCTGCGCGCTGCGACTGGCTCTTCTGCTCCGGGGGCGTCGGTCCCACCCACGACGACGTGACCTACGCCGCCGTCGCCCAGGCCTTCGGGGTCCCCCTGGAGCGCCGGGCCGAGCTGGTGACCGCCCTCGATGGCCGCCGCAGCCCCCTCCCCCCCGCCGCGCTGCGCATGGCCGACGTACCCGCAGGTGCCGACCTGTGGTGGGACGGCGACATCCGGTACCCGCTGGTGGTGATGCGCAACGCGCTGTTGTTCCCGGGCACGCCTCACCTGTTCCGCGCCCGGCTGGAGGCCGTGGCCCACCGCTTCCAGGGCACACCGGTGCGGCTCGTGCGGCTCTTCCTGACGGCCCGTGAGACCGCGTTCGCGGCGCTCCTCGCGGAGGCGGCGAAGCGGTTCCCGCAGGTGCGGGTGGGTTCGTACCCGCGCACGTCGCACGATGTCCCCTGGCTGGTCATGGTCACGCTGGAGAGTCGGGACGAGGCGGCGCTGGAGGCCTGCCTGGCGTGGTCGCGGGGAGCGCTGGGGGAGTGGCTGCTGGAGTAGTGCACGAGCGGGGACTGCCGGCAGAAGCAGGAAGCAGAAAAGCAGAAGGTGTCAGGCACTAGGAACTGATATTTTTGAAAAATATCAGTTCCTAGTGCCTGACACCTCCGCCCTCCGCTTTGGCCAGGATCTTCTCCGCCAGCCTGGACAGCGGTGGTGCCTCGGACGTGCCGGGTACGGCGATGCGCTGGTCCTCGGCACTGGGTCTCCGCACCGCGGTCAACGCGAGCGCGTAGACCGCCACCTGCCAGCGCTGGTGGGTGAAGACGTGGAGCACCTCGCCGCAGGGTCGCGGCGGCACGGTCGTCCCGCCCACCTGTTCCACCAGGCGGACCAACCCTGCTTCGACGGTCCCGCCTGGCTCCAGCACCAGGGTCGGCGGCCCCCACAGCCCGCCCAGCAAGCCCCCCGCGGGCCGACGGACCAGGAGCGAGGCCAGCCCTCGGGTCGCGACCAGCGCCACGGCGCGCACGGCGCGCGGCGGCTTGCGGGGGCGACGGCGGGGTAGCTGCGCCTCGAGTCCCGCGGCGCGCGCGCGGCAGTCCGCGGCGAGGGGGCACTCCCGGCAGCGCGGATCCCGCGGCAGGCAGATGGTGGCGCCGAGGTCCATCAGGGCCTGGTTGAAGTCCCCGGCCCGGCCGGGGGGCAGCATCCCGCCCATCAGGTCGGCCACCGCGGCCCGGGCCTCCCGCACGCCCACCGGCGCCTCGATGGCCCCGAGGCGCGCACCCACCCGGGCCAGGTTGCCGTCCAGCGCGAGGGCGTCCAGGCCCAGCGCGATGGAGCCGATGGCCGCGGCGCTGTAGGGGCCCACCCCCGGCAGGGCGCGCAGACCCTCCAGGGTGGTGGGGAAGGCCCCCTGCGCCACGATCTGCTTCGCGGCGGTGTGCAGGGCGCGGGCGCGCCGGTAGTAGCCGAGCCCGGCCCAGGCCCCGAGCACCTCCTCTGCGGGGGCGGCGGCCAGGGCCTCCACCGTCGGCCAGCGGGCTGCGAACCGCGCGAAGTAGGGCAGCGCCGTCTCCACCCGCGTCTGCTGCAGCATGGCCTCGGACAGCAGGGCCCGGTAGGGCGACACCTCCCCGCGCCAGGGCAGATCGCGGGCGAAGTCGGCGTACCAGGCGAGCAGGCGGACGGTGGTGGGGTGCATGGCTGGAGGCTGAAGGCTGGAGGCCGGAGGCCGGAGGCAATACCCTGTGGACGTAGCTCGCCGCCGGCTTCGCCGGCTCCCGGTCCCATGTCCGCCTTGTACGGTCCACCACCGAGTCCGCTGCAGATCGCCGTCCCCAGCGGACTGGCCGACCAGCCCGGGGCCTGGGTGCTCACGTTGGGCCTGGGCGCGGCCCTGTTGGCGATGGGGGTCTGGCAGCGGCGCCGCGGCTGGGGCTACCCGGCGCTGATGGCGGGGCTCGTCTGCCTGCTCACGGCGCCCGCCCTCGGCATGGTCCAGGGCACGGTGTGGGGCGCCTGGCCCACGGTGGACAAGGCCGGGGCCTACCTGTTCTACCTGCGGGGGGTGGGCACCGCGCCCTTCGCCGCCGACGCCCTGGACGATCCGGCCCTCAAGCTCATCGGCATCCAGGTGGCCCACCTCTGGCCCACCGCCGCCCTCGATCTCCTGCTCTCGCCCCACGGGGCCTTCAACGCCCAGGCGCTGCTGCACGTCTGGCTCGCGTGGCTGTGCGCCTGGCTCCTGATCCGCGAGGTCGGCGCCCGCCCCTGGGCAGCCCTGCTGGCGGCGGCGCCCTTCGCCCTGGGGCTGCACGTGTTCCGGGACGTGAACTACTACACCATCGAGAAGTCCGGGGTCTTCGGCGTCCCCCTGTTCCTCTGGGCCCTGCTGCGGGCCCGGCGCCTGGGGGGGCGCTGGCTGGCCCTGCCGCCCCTGCTCCTGGGCAGCCTGGCCTTCTACAACGAGTACCTGGCCCTGCTGGGCGCCGCGCTGGCGGGGCTGTGGCTGCTGAGCTTCTGGAGCCGACGCGCGCTGGTGGTGGTGGGAGCCTGCGTCCTGGCCCTCATCCCAGTGGCCGTGCTGCAGGCCCTGCTGTTCCGCGACGCCGGGGCGCTGGCCGATCCGGAGCGGTTCCTCTGGGAGCGGGCCGCCCTGGACACCCTCTCCCTCTGGCCGCCCGCCTGGTACCACCTGGAGCTGTGGCGGGCGCTGAACCTGCCGCTCGTGCTGCTGGGCGCGCTCTGCATCTGGCGCGCGCGGGCCCGGCCGGAGGCGCGCTGGGCGGCCGGGGCCGTGGTGCTGTTGGGGCTGCTCGCGCTCGGCCCGCGGCTGCAGGGTGACCAGGCCACCGGCATTCCCAACCACCTGTACATGGCATGCTGGGAGATCATCCCCGGCTTCTGGCGCATCGCGCGGCCGGAGTTCCTGTTCGAGGGCGCCTACCTGGCGCTGCTGGTGGCGGCGGGGGTGGCCATCTCGCGGCTCGTGTCGCGGACGCGCTGGCTGGCGCTGCTCTCCGCCGCGCTGCTGGCCGGCTGGCTCTGGGGGGTGCGCGGCCACCCGGCCTACCCGGGCTTCACGTCGCCTGTGGAGGTCAACCTGCCGGAGGGCTGGGAGCGGGGGGTGTTCGAGGCGACCGCGCGATAGACCCGCGCCAGCAACGTCGGAGTACACCATGATCTGGTACCGCCCCACAGGCTCCGAGGAGACCCTCTTCCGCACGGCCGCCGCCCACCAGCTGCCCGTGCTGCTCAAGGGTCCCACGGGCTGCGGCAAGACCCGCTTCGTGCGCTACATGGCCGCAGCGTTGGGGCGGCCGCTGGTCACGGTGGCCTGCCAGGAGGACCTCTCCGCCGCGGACCTCACCGGCCGCTTCGTGCTGGAGGGGGGCTCCACCGTCTGGCGTGACGGGCCCCTGGCCCGCGCCGTACGCCAGGGCGCCATCTGCTACCTGGACGAGGTGGTGGAGGCGCGCGCCGACGTGCTCACGGTGATCCACCCGCTCACGGACGACCGCCGCATCCTGCCGCTCGAACGCCTGGGTGAGGAGCTCGTCTGCCCCGACGGCTTTCTCATCGTGGTCTCCTACAACCCCGGCTACCAGTCGGTCACCCGCGAGCTGAAGGAGTCCACCCGCCAGCGCTTCGTCTCCATCGCCTTCGACTACCCGGCGCCCGAGGTGGAGGCGGAGATCGTGGCCCACGAGGCGGGCTGCGCGCCCGAGGTGGCCGCCACGCTGGTGCGCCTGGGCCAGGCCACCCGCAAGCTGCGCGCCCACGGGCTCAAGGAGGGCGCCAGCACGCGCCTGCTCATCTACGCCGCCGCCCTGGTGCGGGCCGGGCTCCCCCTGACCGAGGCCTGCGAGGCCACCCTGGTCCACTCCCTCACGGACGACGCCGAGCTGGTCAAGGCGCTGCATCAGCTGATGCGCTCGGTGCTCGGGTAGCTCCCCACCATGGGCGCGCCCACCTGGCCCCCGGACCCGCAGAAGGCCTTCACCGAGACGGCCCGGGAGTACGGCGTCCGGCCCACGGACATCGGCGCCGACGAGGACGACGCGGAGTTCGAGGGCGCGCTGCTGGCGGCCTTCCTGCACGCGCCGCCGCGCCTTCGCCTGGTGGACGGGGCCGAGGGCGGCACGCCGCTGGCCGTCCACCTGCGCGCCATCGCGGCCTGGCTCGCCCTGGTCTCCGGTGCGCCCGTGGAGCTGGCCGTTTCCGATCCGCCCTCCACCGACGGGCGCAGGATCTTCCTGCCGGCCGCCCTGCCAGCACCGGTGCGCTCCGAGGACGCGGCCCTGTACCGCGCCATGGGCCTGGTGCAGCTGGGGCTGCTGCGCTTCGGGCTGCTGGAGGGCGACGGCCTGCTCGGGGAGCTGTACCGCGACTGGGTGCTGCGCTCCTGCTACCACCTGCTGGCCACCCGCTGTGTGCTCGACCGCTGGGCCGCCACCCTCCCGGGCGTCGCCGCGGATCTGGCGGCGCTGCCCCGCGATCCGGTGGCCACCCAGCTCAGGATCAACCTCACGGACGTGCCCACCGAGGGGATGCCGGTGGCCTTCCGCCCGCTCTACGAGGGCCTGGTGGCCACCCCCGGCTGGGACTCCACCGGCGCCGAGGCCGATCCGGCCCGCGCGGCCGTGGCGGCGGTGCGCGCACTACCCCGCGCCTCCCCTGGAGGCTGGGGGAGCCCGGTGCCAGAGGCCGAGCAGGCCGCCACTCGCGTCGTGCTCCTCGGCCAGGCCAACCGCCTGCGGCAGCACTTCCGTCGCCTGCGCCTCGGTCCCCCTCCCCTGCCCCGCTTCGCCGGAATCCTGCGTCCAGAGTGGCTCCTGGCCCGCGCCGCCCGCGATCCGAACGCCGAGGAGGCCTGGCGCGCCGGGCCCAGCCCGCTGCGGCAGCTTAGAGCCGCCCAGGCCCGC
>JBDRKM010000180.1:0-4985 GCA_043814015.1 Pseudomonadota bacterium | reverse complement strand
ACAAAAAGGGAGGCAGCGGTTGTCGTGAGGCCGAATGGCCGAAACGATGACCGAGGCCGTCCTGGTGGCATTTTTCAGCTCGTTCTCCACCAAGTCGGGCGTACGTCGCCCGCAGGCGGCCAGTGCCCCCACGCCCGCCATGATCCAGATCATACGTTCCTTATATTCACCTTTGTTATCTCGTTACCGCGGATAGCATGCCGACGCACGCGAACCTCTCGGGGACGGTCCCCGAGCACGTGCCAGGGCCCGGGAGTGCCGGTCCCAGCCGGGGTGCAACGCCCCGCTGTTTCAAGAGAAAACCATGTCCATCAGCCTCTTCTGGGCGCTGGTCGGGTGCGCTGTGCAGCCCGCCTCCGTCCTCCTCGACGGCGAGCCCGTCGTCACCGTTACCCAGCTCTCCTCCGTCTCCATGCCCCACGCCACCGTGCTGGACGCCTCTGGAGCGCCCATCGAGCCACAGCCCGAGGTCACCTGGACCGTCACACCCGCCGAGGTGGCCCAGGTGGGCCCTGACGCCATGACCGTCGTCCCCCTGGCCGAGGGCAACGCCCAGGTGATCGCCCGCGCCGGCAACGTCGAGTCCTCCTTCACCCTGAACGTCCGCCTGCCCGACGCGGTCGAGATCAGCGGCCTGACCCCCGCCCAGACCGTCGAGGCCGGCCTCAGCCTGCCGGTCGACGCGCGCGTCCTCGATGGCATGGACGTGCTGGACTCGGTGGCCGTGGTGTGGTCCACCTCCAACCCCAGCGTCGCGCGTATCCTCGACGGCCAGCTGGTGACCCGCGAGGCCGGCGAGGTGACCATCACCGCCAGCGCGGGGACCCAGGCGGCGTCGGTGGACCTGACCGTGGTCGCCGCCCCCGTCGCCGAGCCCGAGAGCGCCCCCATCGACGGTTGATCCACTCCAGGGAGAAGCACGCGCGCGGCCCTCGGGCCGCGCGTTTTCGCTTCAGCGGGGCGCTAGGAGGAGCGCCGGCGCACGCGCTTCATGCGCCCGCCCGGACGGCGGACCTTGTAGAGACCCTTGACGCGGAGGAGGACCTTCTTGCGGCGCGTCTTGAGGCGCGCGCGATGCCGGCCGGATGCTTTTGCCATGGATGACTCCAGTGGAGACGTGAAGAGGCCCGACGGGCTATCCCCCCGCCAGCAAGGCCGCCACCGCGGCGCGATCCGGCGCGCTCACGGCCCCGACCCGGATGCAGCGCACCTTGCCCTGTGGGTCCACCAGCAGGTGGATCGGGATGGAGGCGCCCGCGTCGAGCCCCATGGAGGCCAGCCAGGTCTCTACCCCGGCGGGGTCGAGCAGCCGGGGGCCGGCCGGAAGCCTGGAGCTGGCAGCGCGCGCCCGCGCCAGGACGGCGGCGTCCGCGTCCACCGAGAGGAAGACGAGGTTCAGCGGATGGGCCGGGGTGGACAGCTCGGCCTGCCAGCTACGCAGCAGGGGGAGCTCCTCCAGGCAGGGCCCGCACCAGGTGGCCCACAGGCTGACCCAGGTCCAGCCGGCTCCCCGGACAGGCGCGGAGCTGTCCAGCGGCGGGAACGAGAGCCACGGGGCCTCGTCCACCGGGGGCCGGACCTCGCAGAAGGCGTCGAGCAGCTCGCGCCGGTCCACCGCGGCCACCTCCACGCGCCCACGGGGGGGGACAGCGACGGGATCGCTGGGGCAGGCGCAGAGCACCAGGGCGGGGAGCACCAAGGAGAACAGGCGTGGCAACATCAGATCCTGCAGTCGATCCATGCCACGAAGGCGCTGCGGTTCAGCTCGGCGGAGGTGCAGCTCTCTTCGCCACCGGAGCGCTGCCAGCCGCAGAAGACCTCGTCCAGCTGGGCGTACTCCTCGCCGAGCCACAAGAGGCCCACTTCGCGGGCCAGGTCCGGATCGTGGAAGGTGTCGGTCAAATGATCCAGCACAGCCTGGGCGCGCTGCTGGGACAGGTCGCGGTTGAACAGCTCGCTGCCCTCGGGCGAGGCCCGCGCCACCACCAGGAACCAGGAGGCGCCGCGCTGATCCGCGAAGACGCGGTCGAGCAGCGCGAGGTCGGCCGCGTCGAGCTCAGCGGAGGACTTCTCGTACTGCACGATGCCGGCCCGCTCGGAGAGGGGCTGGAACAGGGCGTTGAAGTCGGCGCCGCTCATGGTCGCGACCTTGCGGGCCTCCAGCGGCTGGCAGCCGCGCACCTCGCCCGTGGTGGTCAGGCCGCAGCTCTGCAGCACCCTCCGGAGCACCTTGCGCAGCTCGGCGCTGCAGTAGCCCTCGTCGGCGGGGCTGGCGATGGGGGCGGCGCCCTCGGGCTCGACGCCCGCGTTGGCCGCGAGCCGGGACGCGGCCGCGACCTCCCAGGTGGAGACCAGGGCCACGGGCAGGCCGAGGCAGACGAGGCCGGCGACGACGCGAAGCGGGTACTTCATGGCGGGGTCCTCAGGGTTCGGGGGTCGCGGGGGCCGCTGGATCGAGCAGCTGGGCCAGGGCGTAGTCCAGGCCGAGGTCGGTGTCCTCGTCGCAGACCTTCCGTCCGTCCACGAAGAGCTGGGGCATGAGCACCGGCAGCTGGTTGGCCACCGCCCAGCGCAGGCCGCGATTGAGGCGCGCCCGCACGGCGGCGGAGCCCATACAGGCGGCGACATCCGGGAAGCGCTCGGCGACCAGGGCGGCGGCCTGGGCAGGATCGGCCTGGGCCGCCACGCGCAGGGGGTCCTGCTCCCGGTAGGCCCAGTCGAGCACCTCGCGCCCCCGATCACCGGCGCACAGCACCGCCTCGGACACGGCGCAGGCCCCAGGGTGGACGTCCTCGGAGACCATCCAGTTGCAGGTGGAGTCCAACGGGAACAAGAGCGCCCGGCGCTGGAAGGTCTCAGCGCGGCCGGTGGCCTGGTAGCGGCGCTCGAAGGCACGGCAGGCGCCGCAGAGGGGGTCGAGGACCTCGATCACGGGGGTACCGCCAGTGTTGTCGTCGAGCGCTACCAGCACGCCGGTGGGGTCGTCGGGTTTGTCGAGGCCACCGCAGGCACCCACCACACCGGAGGCGTCGGGGGCCAGCAGCAGGTACAGCACGAGGGGCAGCAGCAGGAAGGTGGCGCCCTCGGCCCCGGCTACGATCCAGGGACCCGGGCCGCACCCGAAGGGATCCGCCGCCAGGCTGCGCCGCCCGTGGGCCTGGTACCAGCCCCACAACGCCGCGCCGAAGGCCACGACGGAGGAGGCGTAGATGCCGACGCACAGCTTGCAGAGCGTGCCGATGTGCACCACCGCGACGGCGCCCATCACCACGGAGGCCACCACCGGGAAGACCGCCACCACCGCCAGGAAGGACCAGGCGCCCGGGCTGCACTCGCGCCGCCGTATCCAGAGGTCGACGCCGCGGAACAGCATGAAGGAGAACAGCGCCATGCCCGGCAGCGAGACGGGGACGCCGCCCCAGATGAAGGAGCGCAGCACGGCGGACCAGGGGCTCATCAGGGCCTGGGAGCAGCCGGAGGCCCCCGAGGCGTCCAGGGCGCCCAGGCCGGGGAGGAAGGAGCAGTGGATACCGTGCAGCTGGCGGTCCAGGTGCTGGACGTAGTCGTAGGTGGACAGGCCGGCGAAGACCACGCCCGCCAGGGCGGCGAGCGCGAAGAGCACCACGGGCGCCCAGCCAAGCCAGGCACTCCGGCGGCGGACTTCAGGTTCGTGCTGCTCCATGGGTTCTCCTGGCCGGGCGGGGTACAGGCGGGGTCATCTTGGCACCCGCGACGGCGGCGCCTGCCCCATATTGCGCCCGGCCAGTAAGGAAAAGCCAGACGCCATACATGACCGCCCGCCGGGCGAGGCCGGTGCCCCGGGACACCCGAATCCTCCATGGGAACTGCTCTCCAGCGATATCTTTCTCTCCCGGCGGCGCACCGCGCCCGGACGACACGGTCACGCCGGCCAGTGGGTCAGTAGGGCCCGCTGCTGCCGTCGTCGCAGGTGTAGCCGCCCACGCCGTCCGCGTCCCAGGCGTACCAGCAGGTGAGCGTGGAGCCGTCCTGCCGCTCGCCGGTCACCTCGCCCTCGCCGCTGCCGTCGTAGTGCAGCAGCCACCGGATGTGCTCCACCACCCACTCCCCCTCGTCGGGGAAGCGGTCGAACCGGTAGTCCCGCGTGCCGTCGAAGGCCCGCTCGTAGCCGCCCTCCTCGCGCCCGCCGGTGTAGTACCGCAGGAAGATGGCGGCCCGGGTGCCGTCCCCGGGCTCGCGCACGTCATACCAGGAGACGCCGTCGTGGCCCTCATACCAGGCGTCGCGGGAGCCGTCCGAGCGCCAGGTGCTGCGCACGTCGTAGTCGCCGTGGGGCGCAGTGGTCAGGCCCACCACGGTGTCGGCGTCCTGGATGGTGGCCTCTGTGAGGGCCTCGACATCGCCGGTGATCTCCGTGACCACGGCGCAACCGCGGCGCTGCTCGCGCACCCCCACGGCGATCAGCGCGCCCAGCACGTCCTCCTGCTCCTGGCTCCACTCCAGGAGGTAGTCCCCGTCCGCCGCGATCCAGCCCGCACCGACCGCGCGTTCCTCCACGACGAAGTACCCCTCCGTATAGCTCAGCTCCCAGGCGAAGCGTGCGACCGCCGGATCGTAGAGCCCCTCGACCCCGGCGAGCCAGGCCTCCGGCAGGTCCAGCGCGAAGGCCCCGGCCCGGCCACCCGCGGTGAAGCGCGCCAGCGTCCCGTACCAGCCGTCCACATCGCAGGGGCAGGCGGGCTCGGGCGCGGGCTGGCAGCCGGTGAGCAGGAGCAGGAGCTGGAAGGGGCGCACGCGTGGCCTCCTGAGGCTGGGCTAACAGGAAACAGCTCGGGGCAGATGGATCTCGCGCAAAGACGCCAAGACGCCAAGATGTCCGTGGCTGGCGGGAATCGCCGAGGCGAGGCGTGGCCTCGCAGGATCTCACGCAGAGGCGCAGAGACGCAGAGAGCCTGCGAGCGGCCTCCCGGCTGGCGAGCGGCGACGTGGTCCGCGCGGCCTGGACT